>NZ_CP020947.1:3985000-4285000 GCF_000172795.2 Rhizobium sp. CIAT894 | reverse complement strand
CGAGCAGGAGCGCACCGGCATAATCGATCCTGGGGCGACGATGCGGCTTGCGATAAGGCAGCATGAAGGCGAGACCGGTGAGCACGATGAAGCCGATCGGAACGTTGACGAGGAAGATCGAGCGCCAGCCGAAAAGATCACTCATCGTGCCGCCGAGCACCGGGCCGATGGCACCTGATGCCATCAATACCAGGCTGGAATAGCTCTGGTAGCGCGCCCGCTCCCGCGGCTCGAACAGATCGGCGTTGACGGCGAAGATCGACACCATGATGCCGCCGCCGCCAAGACCCTGCAGCACGCGGGCGGCGATCAGCGTGTTCATCGACACCGCGAGGCCGCAGACCGCCGAGCCGACGGTGAAGATCATGATCGCCGTCATCATCACGTATTTGCGGCCGAACAGATCGCCGAGTTTGCCATAGAGCGGCATGACGGCGCTCAGTGACAGGAGATAGGCCGAGCCGATCCAGCCGAAGCGCTCGAGATGGCCGAATTCGCCGACGATCGTCGGCAGCGCCGTGGAAACGATCTGATTGTCCAGGGTCGCCATGAACATGGCCGTCATCAGAAAGAGGAAGAGGATAAGCCGGCGACGGGGATCCGTCACGAGCGGCGCAGGCGCGAGTTGCATGTCCATGGGAGCATCATTCCGGGTTTGCTGCTCTTTTATGTGCTAACAGCATATATCTGTCAATGGCACATTAATGACATTGGCATATTCAAATTTCGAAACGGCTCTGTTATGGTTCCGTGATGAGCGAAGTGCTGACCAAGACAATTCCCGCAGAACCGCCAGAGCCGGATGAGGAAAACATACCTCGCATCGGCCGCAGCATGGGCCGCATGCGGTTGATGACCGGGCGACGGCTGATCGGCCGGCTGGCGATCCAGAGCGCCGCGCCGGGTCTCGAACTTTCGCATCTCGATGTGCTCGATGCCGTCCGCCGGGCGCAGCCGGCCGGCGAGGTCACGGTCGGCATGATCGCCGAGATGCTGCGCATCGATCCGTCACGGGCAAGCCGGGTGGTGGCCGACATGGTCGGGCGCAACGTGCTGCGACGCGAGGCTTCGCAGGCCGATGCGCGGCGGATTGTCGTCGTCATGACCGAGGTCGGCCAGGGTCTGCTTGCCGAGATCGTCGCGCAGAAACTCGCGATCATCTCCGAGATCGTGTCCGACTGGCCGGAGGACGATGTCAACCGCTTCGCTTTGCTGTTCGAGCGCTTCATCGGCGGTTATGAGGCGGTCTTCCTGTCGCGCGATAAGGATACGCCGGGCTGAGGTCATCGTTTGCCGGCCCTTCCCCTCGACCCCCCGTTTGCGCTAAGGGCAATGCCCATGAGCCAATCGACCTTCACCATTCTGCTCGGCGGCGAACTCAGCCTGACGGAGCGCCTGCGCCATGCCATCGGCGGCAGCCGTTTCATCGCGGCCGATGGTGGCATGCGGCATGCGGCAGCACTCGGTGTCGTGCCGGAACTCTGGGTCGGCGACTTCGATTCGACGCCTGATGATCTCGATGGCGCTTTTCCCCACGTGCCGAAACAGCCTTATCCGGCGGCAAAGGCGGCGACGGACGGCGAAATCGCCGTCTCGGAAGCGATCGCGCGGGGTGCGCGGCGGCTGATCCTGGTGGGAGCACTTGGCGGCGAACGCTCCGATCACGCGCTTCAGCATCTGCTGTCGGCCGTCAGCCTGGCGGAAGAGGGTTTTGACGTGCGGCTGAGCTCGGGCAAGGAAGAGGCCGTGCCGCTGCTTGCCGGGACGATCGAATTGGATCTTCCCAAGGGCAGCCTGGTTTCCGTGCTCGGCTTCAGCGAGCTGACCGGGCTTTCTATCGACAATGCGCGTTATCCGCTGGCCGATTTCCATCTGCCTTTCGGTTCGTCGCGCACCATTTCCAATGTCGCGGAAGGCAAGGTTCGCTTTTCGCTCAAAAGCGGTCGGGCGATCGTGCTCGCCAGGCCCTATGATCTTTCCGGAGTCTGATTTTTGGCCCCTCCCATTCTGAAACTCGACGATATCTTCCTGAGCTTCGGCGGCGCACCGCTTTTGGCGGGCGCCAGCCTGCAGATCGAGCCCGGTGACAAAATCTGTCTCGTCGGCCGCAACGGCTCGGGAAAATCGACGTTGCTGAAGATCGCCGCCGGCCTGGTCGAGGCGCAGTCCGGCGAGGTCTTCCGCCATCCGTCCTCGACGGTGCGTTATCTCGAACAGGCGCCGGATTTTGCCGGCTTCAACACCGTTCAGGCCTATGCCGAGGCCGGCCTCGGGCCGGGCGACGACCCCTATCGCGTCACCTATCTGCTCTCCCATCTCGGGCTGACCGGCGAGGAAGATCCGAGAACCCTTTCCGGCGGCGAATCGCGCCGCGCCGCCCTTGCCCGCGTGCTGGCGCCCGAGCCCGATATTCTCCTGCTCGACGAGCCGACCAACCACCTCGACCTTCCCACCATCGAATGGCTGGAAGGCGAGCTGCAGAAGACCCGCAGCGCTTTGGTGCTGATCTCGCACGACCGGCGTTTCCTCGAAAAGGTCTCGACGGCAACCGTTTGGCTCGACCGCGGCACCTCGCGCCGGCTCGACAGAGGATTTTCGCATTTCGAGGCCTGGCGCGACCAGGTGCTGGAGGCCGAGGAGCTGGAGCAGCATAAGCTCGGCAAGGCGATCGAGCGTGAGGAGCACTGGCTGCGTTACGGCGTCACGGCGCGGCGCAAGCGCAACATGCGCCGCCTCGGCGAGCTGCAGACGATGCGCTCGCAATATCGCGGCCACAAGGGGCCGCAGGGCACGGTGCAGGCGACGGCTTCAGACGCGCAGGAATCCGGCAAGCTGGTGATCGAGGCCGACAAGATCACCAAGAGCTTCAGCGAGAGGGCCATCGTCACGCCGTTTTCGATCCGCGTGCATCGCGGCGATTGCATCGGTCTGGTCGGGCCGAACGGCGCCGGCAAGACGACGCTCTTGAAGATGTTGACCGGGCAGCTTTCGCCCGACAGCGGCACGATAAAGCTCGGCACCAATCTGGAGATTGCAACCCTCGACCAGAAGCGCGAGGATCTCGATCCCGAGGATACGCTCGCCAACTATTTGACGGACGGGCGCGGCGAAAACCTGCTCGTCAACGGCGAGCAGCGCCATGTGACCGGCTACATGAAGGAATTCCTGTTCCAGCCGGAACAGGCGCGCACGCCGATCAGAAGCCTCTCCGGCGGCGAGCGCGCCCGGCTGATGCTGGCGCGTATTCTCTCGCGCCCGGCGAACCTGCTGATCCTCGACGAACCCACAAACGATCTTGACATCGAAACGCTCGACCTGCTGCAGGAGATTGTCGCCGGTTTTCCCGGCACCGTCATTCTCGTCAGCCACGACCGCGATTTCCTCGACCGCACCGTGACCTCGACGATCGCACCCGCCGTGCCTGATGCACCGGACGGACGCTGGATCGAATATGCCGGCGGCTACTCCGATATGCTGGCGCAGCGCAAGGGTGCGCTCGAGGAGCGCAAGCGGGCCGAGAAAGCGGCTGAGAAGCCGAAGAGCCAGGAGACAGCACCTGCCGGGGGAAGCTCGAAGAGCAAGCTGTCGTTCAAGCAGAAATTCGCATTGGACAATTTGCCGAAGGAAATGGCGAAAGCCGAAGCCGAGATCGCCAAGCGCGAACAGGCGATGGCCGACCCCAATCTTTTCACGCGCGATGCCGCCGCCTTCAATCGGCTAGCGAGCGAGATGGAGAAGCTGCGCGCCGGTCTGATAAAGATGGAGGAGGAGTGGCTGGAGCTCGAAATGCTGCGGGAGGAGCTGGAAGGCTGAGTTTCCCGGGCTCGACGCTCACCTTTCGTTGATTCGCTAGTGTATCCCCAGTCGGCATAAGGTGCCGTCCGGCAGCCGGAGATATTGCCGATCACAGTGGCGACAAGGAAAGTCATATGTCTCGCAGGCCTCACCCTCTTCTTTTCACAGCACTTGCCGCCGGCGGCTTTGTTGCGCTTGTCTTCTCACAGGTCGCGCAGGCGCAGGATGGCGAACGCGTCCGTGTTCGCGGCGCCATCGAAAGCCTCAGCGGCGATCAGCTCGTCGTAAAGACCCGCGAAGGCAGCGATGCGACGATCACGCTGAAAGCCGGCTGGAAGGTCGGCGGGATCAAAAAAGCCTCGGTCGAAGATATCAAGCCCGGCGATTTCGTCGGTGTCGCCTCGCTCCCGAAAGGCAGCGGTCCGGATGGTGCGATCGAGGTGCTGATCTTCCCGGCGTCGATGAAGGGGACCGGTGAGGGCAACCGTCCCTGGGATGCCCAGCCGAACAGCCAGATGACCAATGCGACCGTCAGCAATGCCGTCAAATCCGTCGACGGCCACACGATCACGCTGACCTATCAGGGCAAGGAAAAGACCATCACAATCGCCGACGGTACGCCGATCGTGACCCTGGCACCCGCGACCAAGGACGATCTGAAGGCCGGGGCCGGCGTCATCGTCACGGGCGAGAAGGCGGCAGACGGCAGCATTTCGGCCAGCCAGGTCGCCGTCGGCCTCAACGGTATCACGCCGCCGATGTGACTGGTCGCCCAGCCGGCCGTTCGCGCGCGACCTGGAGAATATCGTCCTTGCGCCCGGTTTCTGTCTGAGAATCAACCCAGTCCGTCATTGGATCGGGCAGGGAAATATTCATCGTCGCCATGTTCGTCATCTCGCCCGCTTACGCTTTGGCAAAGACGGCATCATGCTTGCCAAAGCTGAATAAAGGCGAGGTCTAAAGCGCGTCGCAATCTTTCAGATTCGCTCCTCGCGCTTTAGGTCTTTGTTTTACGCATGTCGTTGCGGCAAAACCGCTTCGCGCTTTGCCTGGCAAAACCGCTGCACACTTTTGCGCGACATGCTTTAAAGCGCCGGTGCGGGAACGGCAGCAGCGCCGACACTGGCGCTGGCGCCGGTCTGGGCGACAGGCGGTTCTTCGGATTTTGACGGTAGTGCCTGTAGATGCAGGACACGCGGCTGCAGCGCCTCGAGATAGGCCTCGGAGCGGCCGATATAGATCATGCCGGTTCCGGGCAGGGAGGTCAGCAGCTTGGCCATCGTTTCCTGCCATTCCGGCTCCATGCCTTCCAGCACTTCGTCGAAAACGATCCAGCGCGGGCGCACCAGAAGCAGGCGGGCGAAGCCGATCGCCTTCTGTTCGTCGCTGTCGAGCAGCTTGTCCCAGCGGGCGCGGGTATCGAGGCGTGCGATCAGTGAATGCAGGCCGGCCTTGTCGAGGGCCGTCTCGATGGCGGCTTTGTCGTAGCTATCGGGGCTCTCCGGGAAGGCCAGCGCCTCGCGCAGGGTGCCGCCGGGAACATAGGCGATCTGCGGGACGAACAGCATGTCGTCGATCGGCGGCAGGCCCATCGTGCCGCTGCCGCACGGCCAGAGCCCGGCCATCGCCTGGAACAGCAGCTTGCGGTTGACGCTGTGATCGCCGTTGATCATGATTTTTTCGCCTGATTTGATCACCACATCGGTTTCGCGCAGGCGGAAGCCGCCGCATTCGTCGATCTCTTCGCCGATCTTGGCATTGATCACGACATCCTTCAGCGTCAGCGTGTCGGGCGCGGTGTTTTCATAGGCGATGCTGCCCTTCAGGTCGTAGTCCTCGTCCATGTCGAGCAGCGCCTGGCGGAAATCGGTGACGCGCATCAGCGTGGCGCGCCATTCGGCGATCGGGCCGAAATTGGCGACGTACCAGCGCAAGGCGGTGTTGACCTGGTTGAAGGCGCCGACCGACATCATCAGCTGGCCGAGGGTGAGGCCGCCGGAGAAATAGGCGGGCGCGGCGACGATGATCGGGATGACGATCACCAGCCAGCCATAGCCGGCCGAAACCCAGGTGAGGTTGGTATTGGCCATGGCGAGTCGCTTGACGACCCTCAACACCGAGCTGATGTCGGTGTTGATCCGCCGGCGCTCATTCTCCTCGCCGCGGGCAACGGTGATTGCCGGCATGTTTTCATTGGCATGCATCAGCGTGAAGCGAAGCTCGGCCTCTTTCGAGAAACGGTCGGCATTGAGCTTGACCAGCTTGCGGCCGACGACCTGGCTCAGCACCGAGGCGGAGGCGGCGTAGAAAATCGCCGCCCAGACCATGTAACCGGGAATGGAGAAGCTGTGGCCGCTGATGCGGAAGATGAAGCCGCTCGAAAGCTCCCAGAGCACGCCGATGAAGCTCACCAGAAGAATGGTCGACTGCAGCAGGCCGAGAACGAGGCCGGTCGTGCTTTCGGCGAGATTGCGGGAATCCTCGTGCAGGCGCTGGTCGGGATTGACGCCGATCAGGCCGCTGGAGGCAAGCCGCAGCGCCCGCTTGCGCTTCAGCCACTGGTCGACGAGGTCGCGCGACAGGCCCTCGCGCATATAAAGCGCGGTCATCTGGTTCAGCCAGGCCTGCAGCACGTTGAGCAGCAGGAGCGAACCGGCGATCATCGCAAAGATTTCGAGCTGGTGGAAGAATTCGCCGAGGTCGCGGCGCTCCAGCGAATCGTAGAAGGGCGCATTCCACTCATTGAGGATGACCTGGCCGTACGACGTCGCCAGGATAACAAGGATCAGCACGGTCGCCAGAAACAGCACCTTGCCGCGCACTTGCGAATTCCAGAACGCTGAGAACATCACCCCGAGGCGAGATGTCAGGCTGAGATCATACCCTACCCTATCCTGCCTCCGGATTCCTGGCCTCCCCTCGATTTTATCTGCCATTACGCTTTTCCAAATCGCCCATACCCCATTATTAACATGGTGGCGTTACCGGTCTATCAACAGATTCTATCAGTCATTAAACTGTGATGATGCTTGCCTGGATCGCGCCCGCATGCATTCGCCATTGATTCGCGGTCTGACTGGGGCTAATTAAAGGGCTCCGTGGTGATTTGGCCGGCCGGCTTGCAGCCACGTTAAAAAAGTCGCTAAAGGGCCGCGTGCGGACCGGTAGCGATTTTTGTCGCCGCCGGTTTTTTGTTTTTGATCGAGTGACCGCAATGCCCATCAAGATCCCCGATACGCTGCCCGCCTTCGAAACCCTCGTTCAAGAGGGCGTGCGGGTGATGACCGAGACGTTGGCGATCCGGCAGGATATCAGACCGCTGCAGATCGGGCTGCTCAATCTCATGCCGAACAAGATCAAGACCGAATTGCAGATGGCCCGTCTCGTCGGCGCCTCGCCGCTGCAGGTCGAGCTGTCGCTGATCCGTATCGGCGGCCACAAGGCGAAGAACACGTCAGAAGATCACCTGCTTTCCTTCTATCAGACCTGGGAGGAGGTGCGGCACCGCAAGTTCGACGGCTTCATCATCACCGGGGCGCCGATCGAACTCCTGCCCTATGAGGACGTCACCTATTGGGCGGAGATGCAGCAGATTCTCGACTGGACGGAAACGAATGTCCATTCGACGATGAACGTCTGCTGGGGCGCGATGGCGGCGATCTATCATTTCCACGGCGTTCCGAAATACGAGCTGAAAGAGAAGGCCTTCGGCGTCTACCGCCACCGGAACCTGAAGCCGTCCTCCATCTATCTCAACGGCTTTTCGGATAATTTCGAGGTGCCGGTGTCGCGCTGGACCGAGGTGCGCCGCACCGATATCGAAAAATCCGGCAGCCTGGAGATCCTGATGGAATCCAGCGAAATGGGCGTCTGCCTGGTGCACGAGAAGCGAGGCCGGCGGCTCTACATGTTCAACCATGTCGAATATGATTCCACCTCGCTGTCCGATGAATATTTTCGTGACGTCAATGCCGGCGTGCCGATCAAGATGCCGCACAACTACTTCCCGCATAACGATCCGGCGCTTGCGCCGCAGAACCGCTGGCGCAGCCATGCGCATCTTTTGTTCGGCAACTGGATCAACGAAATCTACCAGACGACGCCCTTTGACGTGGAGGAGATCGGCACGGATCTCTGAGCCCCGTGTTCTTTCTGCTCCGACCGGTTGCGGTTTGGAGCAAATGCGGGCAGGTTCCGGTCCGGAACCCTATAGCGTCGCGCGTCTCTAATCAGATGCGCAAAGAATGGACGGTCGATCATGTCGGATAAGTTGGAGCGGGAAGTTTTCGGGCAGACGAAGGAAGGCGAAACCGTCTATCGCGTCGTCATCAAGGGCGGCGGGCTGACGGCCAAGATCATCACCTGGGGTGCGGTCATCCAGGATCTGCGCCTTGAGGGACATGAGGCGCCGCTACAGCTCGGCTTTGAGGATTTCGACAGCTACCCTCTCTATTCGGCCTATTTCGGCGCGACACCCGGCCGCTGCGCCAACCGTGTCGGCGGTGGCAAATTCACGCTCGACGGCAAGGATTATCAGCTCGAGCCGAACGAAAACGGCGTCACGCATCTGCATGGCGGCAGCGACAATATCGCCAAACGCAGCTGGACGATCGTCGAGCATGACGTCGACCGGGTCGTGCTGAAGATCGTCGATCCCGACGGCCGCGCCGGTTATCCCGGCAATTGCACCATCCAGGCGACGTTCCGGGTGCATGGCAATGGCGAATTGTCGATCACTTACGAATCGACCAGCGACCAGCCGACGCTCGCCAATGTCTGCCAGCACGCCTATTTTAATCTCGATGGCCGCGACGATGCGCTGGGCCACGACATCATGATCGCTGCCGACCACTATCTGCCGACCGACGAGAGGCAGGTGCCGACCGGCGAGATCCGTTCCGTCGCCGGCACGGAGTTCGATTTCCGCGAGATGGCGCCGATGAAGCGTTTCGCCGGCAGCGAGCAGGCTTTGTACGACCATAATTTCTGCCTGTCGCCCAAGCGCACCGCCAAGCGCAGCGTCGCGCTCGCCCGCAGCCTCTATTCCGGTGTGTCGCTGGAGGTGCGCAGCACCGAGCCGGGCGTGCAGTTCTATGCCGGCTTCAAACTCAATACCGGGGCGCCCGGCCTCGGTGGGCGCAAATACGGCGCCTTCGCCGGCTTTTGCCTGGAGACGCAGGTCTGGCCGGATGCCATCAATCACCAAGGTTTCCCGAATGCGGTGCTGCGCCCCGGCGAAGTGCTGCGCCAGGAGACGGATTATATCTTCACCAAGAGCTGAGCTTTTTCAGACGCACGGCTGTCACCTTAGATCGCTATCAACCTCTCCGGTCCCCGGGGAGGTTTTTTCTTGCCGGCGTGCGATTCTGCCTTGCTGATTGGTTCTAGATAGGTTCTATTGTGTGCCGATGGATAGAACCAGTCTGATAGCGGAGCTGAGCAGCCGCGGCCTGCGTGACGAGGCGTTGACCGGCCCGCTCTACAAGCGGCTGGCGCAGGCGCTGACCGGCCTCATTCAGGAAGGATTGCTGAAGCCCGGCACGGCGCTGCCGGGGGAGCGCGATCTTGCCGAGGCCTTGAAGCTCGGCCGCGTCACGGTGCGCACCGCTTATCGCGATCTGATGGCCTCCGGCGCACTGGAATCGCGCCATGGAAGCGGTACTTTCGTATCGAGCAGGGTGGAGCGCATGGAGCAGTCGCTCTGGCGGCTTTCCTCCTTCTCCGCCGACATGCGCTCGCGCGGGCGCCTGCCGGCTGCACGGATCCTGTCGCGGGCGATCAATACGCCGTCACCGGAGGAATCTTTCCTGCTCGGTCTCGGCGGCGACGAGCCGGTGCTGCGGCTCGATCGTCTGCGCCTTGCGGACGGCCTGCCGCTGGCAATCGAACGCGCCGTGGTGCCGATCAAGTTCCTGGGTGGCGATGCCGGCGGCGGCGAGGGATCGCTCTACGATGCGCTGGCCGCCAATGGCCACCGGCCCGTGCGCGCGCTGCAGCGGCTGACCGCGGTCACGCTCGATCCGTCTTCGGCGGCGATCCTGAACGTCAAATCGGGCGCGCCGGCACTGCTTATCGAACGCGTCTCGCGCCTGGAAGACCAGCGCGTCGTCGAATACACCCGCTCGCATTATCGCGGCGATGCCTATGATTTCGTTGCCGAATTGAGAATTGGAGATGACCTATGAGTGAGAACCAGTCGCTGATGCTGCAGGAAGCCGGCCAATCGCCCGAGGTGGTGGCCACGCTTCTCGAAAAGGAAAAGCCGGTTTTTGCCGAGATCGCCCGGCTGTTTTCGTCCACCCGCCCGAGCGTGGTGACGACGGCGGCGCGCGGTTCTTCGGACCATGCCGCCACCTTCTTCAAATATTTGTTCGAGATCACCTGCGGCGTTCCGGTCGCCTCGGTCGGTCCCTCGATCGCGTCCGTCTACGGTGCCGCCCTCCATCTGAAGGGCGGCGTGCATTTCACCGTCTCGCAATCGGGCGCGAGCCCCGATATCGTGGCGCTGCAGGAGGCGGCCAAGAAGGGCGGAGCAACGACGATCGCCGTCGTCAACGTCATCGACAGCCCGCTCGCCAAACAGGCCGATGTCGTTCTCGGCCTCAACGCCGGCGCGGAAAAGAGCGTGGCGGCGACAAAGTCCTTCATCGCCTCGGTCGCAGCCCTTTCCGGGGTGACGGCCGCGATCGGCGGCGCGTCCGGCCTGCAGGCAGCGCTGGAAAAACTGCCGGAGGCGCTTTCGGCAACTGCCGGAATCGATACGGCGGCAGCCGAAGAGGTGCTGTTCCATGCGACCTCGCTCTATACGGGCGGCCGCGGCCCGGCCTTTGCGATCGCGCTCGAAGCGGCGCTGAAGGCCAAGGAAACCTCCGGCCTGCATGCCGAAGCTTTCTCGCTGGCGGAACTGATGCACGGTCCGATGCGCCTGGTACAGCCGGGCTTTCCGATCGTCGCCTTTGCGCCTGACGACGCGGCCTTCGCCAACAACGGCCAGGCGCTGGAGCGTCTGCAGAAACTCGGTGCCACCACCGTCGGTTTCTCCACGCAACCTCTCTCCGGCATCAATCTGCGCGTGCCGACGACCGGCAACGGCCTCGTCGATCCGCTGGTGTCGCTGCTCGTCTATTACCGGCTGATCGAGTCGGTGACGCGCCGCAAGGGCTTCGATCCGGACAGGCCGGCAAACCTGCTCAAGGTGACGGAGACGGTCTGATGGCCCGCAAGATCTTCATCGGCGCCCGCATCTTCGACGGTGAGCGCTTTCATGACGACAAGGCGCTCATCGTTGCCGACGGCCGCGTCGAAGCGATTGTCGCGACAAACGATCTGCCGGACGGCGAGACGGAGACGCTTGCCGGCGGCGTCCTGTCCGCGGGCTTCATCGATGCACAGGTCAACGGCGGCGGCGGACGGATGCTGAACGACGAGCCATCCGCCGCCTCGATGGAGATCATCGCACAGGGCCACCGGCCCTATGGAACGACCGCGCTACTGCCGACGCTGATCACCGACACATCGGAAGCTTCCATCGCCGCGATCGAGGCCGCCACGGAAGCAGTCAAGGCGAACCGCGGTGTCGCTGGCCTGCATCTCGAAGGGCCGCATCTGGCGCCCGCGCGCAAAGGCGCGCACCTGGCCGAATTGATGCGGCCGGTCGAGGACCGCGACGTCAAGGCCTTCATCCGGGCGCGCGAGGCGATCGGTACGCTGCTCGTCACCATCGCCGCCGAGCAGGTGACGGTTGCCCAGGTGCGCGAGCTGGCGGAAAACGGTGTCACGGTCAGCATCGGCCATTCCGATTGTTCGAGCGAGGCGGCGGAGGAACGTTTCGATGCCGGGGCGCGCGGCGTCACGCACCTCTTCAACGCGATGAGCCAGTTGGGGCACCGCGCCCCCGGTCTGGTCGGCGCCGCGATCGACCATCCCTCCACCTGGTGCGGTATCATTGCCGACGGTCATCACGTCGATCCGAAGGCCTTGCGCACGGCGCTGCGCGCCAAGCGGGGCGAAGGCAAACTGTTCTTCGTCACCGATGCGATGTCGCTCGTCGGATCTGAAAAAGATTCGTTCACGCTGAACGGGCGCACCGTCCGGCGCGAAAGGGGCGGCTTCTGCTCGAAGCTGGTACTGTCCGACGGCACGCTCGCCGGCTCCGACGTCGACATGATCTCGACGATCCGTTACGGCGTCACCTATCTCGACCTGACGCTCGCCGAGGCCTTGCGCATGGCGACCCTCTATCCCGCACGTTTCCTCCGGCTTGCCGATCGCGGCCATCTCTCGCCGGGGGCGCGCGCCGATCTCGTCCATCTCACCGATGCACTCACGGTTACCGCCACCTGGCTTGCCGGCGAAGCGGCCTGACACCAAGAGCGGTTCAGCTTTCAACGAAGCGCAGAATCGCTCTTACCTTTTGGTTTTACGCAATTCCGGACGGAAAACCGCTTCGCACTTTTCCTGGAATTGCTTTAGGAGACGTGGCATGACTGATATCACCGATGCCTATTTTTCCAATCTGATCGGTCGGCTGGAGACGCTGAAGCAGGCGCTTGCCGAGCCGATGGCGCAGGCAGCTGATGTCATTCTCGATGCTGCCCGCGGCGACAAGCGCGTCTATGTCTTCGGCACCGGCCATTCGCACATGCTGGCGGAAGAGGTGCATTATCGCGCCGGCGGGCTGGCCTTCACCGTGCCGGTGCTCGTCGGATCGGCGATGCTGCACGAAGGAGCGGTCATCAGCTCGGTCTATGAGCGCACCCAGGGCCTGGTGCGCCCGATGCTGGAGCGTTACGGCATGCAGCCGGGCGATGTCATTATCATTGCGTCGAATTCCGGCGTGAACGCCGCGCCGATCGAGGCCGCCGACTTTGCGCATGAAATCGGCGCGAAAGTGATCGCCATCACCTCGATCGCCTATTCCTCGGCGATCGCCAATGGCCGCCGGCGGCTTTCCGAGGTCGCCGATATCGTGCTCGACAATGGACTGCCGCCGGGCGACGCCGTTGTCGAGCTTGAAGGCACCGGGCTTCGGGTCGGGCCGGTCTCGACGGCGGTCGGGGTGACGGTCATCAATGCGATCTTCGCCGAAGTCGCCTCGGAGCTGTCGAAATCCGGCGATGCGCCGGTCTATCTCAGCGCCAACATGCCGGGTGCCGCCGAGATCAACCAGAAGCTCGTCAAGAAATACCGGCCGCGCAATCCGCACCTCTGACGACGACTGGTGTCAGGGTCGTTAGACCTTCCGGAATTCTATCCGGTAGATCACTTCCTCGCCTGTCGCCGGGTCTATTCCCGGCGCGTCGCTGATCACCAACGTGTCGCCGTCGAGGAAATAAGGACGGATCAGGTCGGTTGCTCCCCAAGCCGGATTCCAGCTCGCATCGACATGGTGGATGACCTTGTCATCTTCCAGCGTATAGGAGGCGGAATAGGCCAGCATGGAATCGAAAAGGGCGATCTTCTCGTCATCGGTGGGGCGCGGCCCCTGCAGCGGCGGTCGATGACGGTTCACCACCAGCGCCATCATGCGCCCATCGGCGTGGTAGGAGAGATATCCGATGGGATCGGCTCCCATGGCGTCGGTCACTTCGCCTGATGCCACGACCTTTCGCGTCCATGACAACATTCGCCAGGTTCCCAGCAGTGCGGCAGCATTCGCCATCGGTCTCCCCCAAGCGCCGTTGGACGGGTCGACAATATCAGATGACGGATGTCTGGGACAGACGGTTCGAGACGACCGCGAACGACGATGTGTCGACGGCAGTCGAAAGCGAATGAAAAAATATGCCTCGGAACCGCCATAACTCGGTTCCGCATCGTGCCCGTGGCAGGGAGTCGAAGCCGCCCCTTCGCGGGGCGACGCCGCCGATCAGTCCTTGGCGCGTTCGACGTAGGAATTGTCTTCGGTCGCAATGACGACGCGGGTGCCGGCGTCGATATGCGGCGGGACCGATGTGCGGATGCCGTTGGAGAGCATGGCCGGCTTGTAGGAAGAGGATGCCGTCTGGCCCTTGACGACCGGTTCCGTCTCGACGATTTCGAGCGTGACGTGACGCGGCAGTTCGAGCGCCAGCGGAATGCCTTCATGGATCGACAGGATGCAGGTCATGCCTTCCTGGAGGTAGGCCTTCTGGTCGCCCATGGTTTCCTGGCTGACGACCACCTGATCGTAGTTCGCCGGGTTCATGAAGTGGAAGCCTTCGCCGTCTTCATAGAGGTACTGGAAGTTGACGTCTTCGACGAAGGCGCGCTCGACCTGTTCGGTGGTGCGCCAGCGCTCGGAGACCTTTACGCCGTCGACGATGCGGCGCATGTCGACCTGGGTGACCGGCGTGCCCTTGCCCGGATGAAAGTTCTGGGCGGTGAGAACGACATAGAGCTTGCCGTCGACATCGAGAACGTTGCCCTTGCGGACCGAAGAGGCGATGACCTTGACCATAAGACTTCCTTGTAACTCGGCTTTCGGCGTCGTAGATGACTGTCGAGACGCCCCGAAGACGCAAATGTTTTTCTTTGGGGGCGCAACTAACCTAAAATCCGGGAAATAGCCACCCCCATACCGGCTTCTCCGGCGAAGAAAGCTTGGAATGAACTCTTCGGCCAAAGCGTCCCCCTGGTGGACCCCGTCCGTGCATGCCGATCGTCGTCCGTTCCTGGTCGGGCGTAACGCGATCCAGGCCGCGTTGCGCGGGTTTTTCGCGCGCGAGGATTTCATCGAGGTCGACACGGCGGCGCTGCAGATCTCCCCGGGCAACGAGGCGCATCTGCATGCGTTTGCCACCGAGGCGCTGACGACGGACGGCCAGAGAGCGCCGTTCTATCTGCACACGTCGCCGGAATTTGCCTGCAAGAAGCTGCTTGCGGCCGGCGAAGAACGCATCTCGTGTTTTGCCCATGTCTATCGCAACCGCGAGCGCGGGCCGTTGCACCATCCCGAATTCACTATGCTCGAATGGTATCGCGCCGGCGAAAGCTACGAGAGCCTGATGATGGATTGCGTGCGGATCCTGGCGCTGGCGGCAGAAATGGTGAAGACGCCGAGGCTCGTCTATCGCGGCGGCGAGAGCGATCCCTTCGCCGGACCGGAGCGGATCAGTGTCGCCGAAGCCTTCGAGCGTCATGCCGGCATCGACCTTCTCGCCTCCGTCGCCGCCGACGGTTCGACAGACCGCGATCATCTGGCGGCCGAACTCAGGCGCGTCGGCATGCGTGTCGCCGCGGATGATGGCTGGGCCGATCTCTTCAGCCGGGTGCTGGTGGAAAAGATCGAACCGCATCTCGGCTTTGGTCGTATCACCATCCTCGACGAATACCCGGTCTCGGAGGCAGCGCTTGCGCGTCCTTCGGCGCGCGATCCCAGGGTTGCCGAGCGTTTCGAGCTCTATGCCTGCGGCGTCGAGCTTGCGAACGGCTTCGGCGAGCTCACCAACGCCGGCGAACAGCGGCGGCGTTTCGAGATCGAGATGGCCGAGAAGGCGCGTGTCTACGGCGAGACCTATCCGCTCGACGAGGACTTCCTCGCTGCACTGTCGCTGATGCCGGAGGCCAGCGGTATCGCGCTCGGCTTCGACCGGCTGGTGATGCTGGCGACGGGCGCATCGCGTATCGACCAGGTGCTCTGGGCGCCGGTTGCGGAGTATGGCAGATGAATGCCGTCAAGCCGATCAAGAGCGTCGACGATCTGGTGACGGCAGGGCTTGCCGCGCCGGCCGATCGCGCGGCGCTCGAAGAGGTCGCCGCGCGTTACGCGATCGCTCTGACGCCTGCCGTCACCAGGCTGATCGATCGGGCCGATCCCGATGATCCGATCGCACGGCAATTCGTGCCTGATGCCGCCGAGCTGACGGTTGCGCCCGAAGAACGCGCCGATCCGATCGGCGATCATGCCCATAGCCCGGTCGAAGGCATCGTCCATCGCTATCCCGACAGGGTGCTGCTCAAGGCCGTGCATATCTGCCCGGTCTATTGCCGTTTCTGCTTTCGCCGCGAAATGGTCGGGCCGCAGGGTCTGGGCACGCTCGACGCGGCTGCGATGCAGGCCGCCTTCGATTATATCAGAGGCCACCAGGAAATCTGGGAGGTCATCCTCACCGGCGGCGATCCGCTGGTCCTTTCCCCGCGTCGGCTTCGCGAGATCATGGAGGCGCTTGCGGAAATCGCGCATGTGAAGATCGTGCGGTTCCATACGCGTGTTCCCGTCGTCGATCCCGGCAAGATCGACGACGCATCGATCGCGGCGCTGAAGGCGAGCGGCAAGACGGTCTACGTGGCGCTGCACGCCAACCATGTCGGGGAACTGACGGCGGAAGCGCGCGCGGCCTGCGCCCGCCTCGTCGATGCCGGCATCGTCATGGTCAGCCAGTCGGTGCTGCTGAAGGGCGTCAACGACGATCCCGACGTGCTTGCGGAGCTGATGAAGGCCTTCGTCGAAATCCGTGTCAAACCCTATTACCTGCATCATCCCGATCTGGCGCCCGGCACAGCGCATTTCAGATTGACGCTCGAAGAGGGACAGAGCATCGTCGCCGCGCTGCGCGGGCGGATCTCCGGGCTCTGCCAGCCCACTTATATTCTCGATATTCCCGGCGGTTACGGCAAGGCGGTCGTCAGCGCCAGCGCCGTTCGGGCGAGGGGTGAGGGATGTTATTCCGTCTCGGACTATCGCGGCGACGAGCACTGCTATCCGCCCGCCAATTGAGGCAAGCGCGTTATGCCCGTGTCATTTCTGTACTCGTGACGTTGGAAGTCGTGTCGAGCGCCGACGGAAAATCTGCATTAAAGAATTGATATATAATGTGGATTTTCATCCTGGGCAGAAAGATCGCTAAAATCCTAACTATGAGGAACAATCATCTTTAACCCAACAAATTAGCGGAATGTTCTGTTTTCCGCACTAAAAGAACGCTCATGACAAGGCGATGAACGCCGGTTCGGGATCATGAGAATCTTGGAGTGATGGGATGAATAAGACAATCCGCGACCTCGTAGCCAAATTCGGCAAGCTTCCTGTCGCAATCGACCAGGTCGCCGACGACGCCGATCTTTATGCGGCGGGGCTGACCTCCTTTGCCTCGGTGCAGCTGATGCTGGGCATCGAAGAGGCGTTCGACATCGAATTCCCGGACAATCTCCTGAACCGCAAATCCTTCGCGAGCATCTCGGCCATCGCCAAGACGGTCGATATCATCCAGGACAGCCGGAAGGTCGCCTGATGAACTTCCCCGTCAAGATCATGCAGGACGGTCTTGTCGCAAGGGTCGCCCGAGTCGCCGAAGTGGCGGCCAAACATGCCGATGCCGTCGACGTCGAAGGCCGCTTTCCCCGCGAAGCCGTGGATGTGATGAAGGCCGAAAGGCTGCTCGGCATCCAGGTGCCGCGCCAGCTCGGCGGCGAATCCGCCTCGACCACCGAGATCGCCGAATTGTGCTCGATGCTCGGCCAGGCCTGCGCGGCCAGCGCCATGGTCTTTGCCATGCACCATATCAAGCTGTCGAGCCTCGTCGAACACGGCGCCGACAGCGAATGGCATTGCGACTTCATGCGCCGCATTGCCGCCGACCAGCTGCTGATCGCTTCGGCCACCACCGAGGGCGGCATCGGCGGAAACCTGCGCAACAGCATTTGCGCGGTCGAGGTCGATGGCGACATCTGCCGCCTCGAAAAGGATGCGACCGTCATTTCCTACGGTTCGCATGCCGACGCCATTCTCATCACCTCGCGCAGCCATCCGCAGGCGGCTTCGTCCGATCAGGTGCTGACGGCTTTCCTCAAGGACCAGTACACGCTCGAAAAAACGCATGCCTGGAACACGCTCGGCATGCGCGGCACCTGCTCCGACGGTTTCCTCTTCAAGGGACAGGCGCCAGCGCGTCAGATCCTGCCGAAGCCCTTCGCCGAGATTGCGGCGCAATCCATGCTTGCCTCTTCGCACCTGCTCTGGAGCGGCGTCTGGTACGGCATAGCGGTCGACGCTGTCGCGCGCGCCCAGGCTTTCGTGCGCGCCGCCGCCCGCAAGGCACCCGATACCCAGCCGCCGGGTGCGCTGCGCCTTGCCGAGGTTTCGAACCTGCTGCAGATGGTGAAATCCAACGTGGTTGCCGGCCTCAAGGCCTATGAGGATGCCAAATCAGATCATGACAGGCTGTCCTCGATGGGCTTTGCCGTGGCGATGAACAACGTCAAGATCGCCTCTTCCGAGACGATCCTGGAGATCGTCAACCATGCCATGCTGATCTGCGGCATCATGGGCTACAAGAACGGCACGCCCTTCAGCCTCGGACGCCATCTGCGCGACGCACATTCCGCACAGCTCATGATCTCGAACGACCGTATCCTCGGCAATACGTCGAGCATGCTTCTCGTCCACAAGCAGGACACTAGCCTACTGGGGTAAAGCCATGGATATGCAGACCTCGTTTCTCGACCGGCTCTTCGAGTCCGGCCTGCTGATCGATACCGGCGTTGACGGTCTCTATGGTCGCAGCGGCCAGTTCGAAGATGTCATTACCGCTTTCGAACGGCTGATCGACACGTTCGGCGGCGCCGACGGCGCCGAGGCGATGCGTTTCCCGCCCGGCATGAACGTCGCGCTCTTCGAAAAGAGCGGTTACATGAAGAGCTTCCCGCAGCTCGCCGGCACGGTGCACAGCTTCTGCGGCAGCGAGCTCGACCATATGAGCCTGCTGCAGTGTATGGAAGTCGGCGACGACTGGACCAAGGACCAGAAGGCGACCGATATCGTGCTGACGCCGGCCGCCTGCTACCCGCTCTATCCGACGGTCGCCAAGCGCGGCAACCTGCCGAAGACGGGCGGCCTCTTCGATCTGCAGTCCTATTGCTTCCGCCACGAGCCTTCGAAGGATCCCGCCCGCCAGCAGCTGTTCCGCATGCGTGAATATGTCTGCATGGGCACGGAGCAGCACGTCACCGATTTCCGTCAGACATGGATGGATCGCGGTGTCGAAATGATGAAGCAGCTCGGCCTCGATGTGACCATCGACGTTGCCAACGACCCGTTCTTCGGCCGTGCCGGCAAGATGATGGTCAACAATCAGCGCGACCAGAACCTGAAGTTCGAGCTGCTGATCCCGATCACCTCGGCTGCCAATCCGACCGCCTGCATGAGCTTCAACTACCATCAGGATTCGTTCGGCCTGAAGTGGGGTCTGAACCTCGAAGACGGCAGCGTGGCGCACACCGCCTGCGTCGGTTTCGGGCTGGAGCGCATTGCGCTTGCCCTCTTCCACCATCACGGGCTCGACGTGAAGCGGTGGCCAGCCAGCGTGCGGAAAACGCTGTGGGGCTGAGCCGGTCGATGACATCGGTATTTTCGGGAATCGACCCGGAAACGTATCGTCAGCACGCGCTGCATTCCTGCGAGCGCGCCTGGCCGGAAACCAATTGCTACGTCGATCTCTGGATCGAAGTGCTGGCGACCTCAGGCGCTGCGCCCGAGGCGATGCTGGGTTTCACCCTCGCGCAGGATTTCGAAGGCGATCAGTTCACCTTCTTCAAGGTGCCGCTCGAAGATCTCGAAGCCCTTTACGGCATTCGCGCCACCGAACTTGCGATTTATGATCGTGTCGAACGGCATGTCGAAGTGCAGCTCGCGCGGGGCCGTCTCTGCCTGATCGAGATGGATTCCTTCTACATGCCGGATGCGCGCGGCACCGCCTACCGGCAGGAGCACGGCAAGACGACGGTTGCGATCAACCGGCTCGATGTTGCGGCCAAGCGCGTCGAATATTTTCACAATGCCGGCTATTTCCGTCTCGACGGCGAGGATTTCGACGGGCTGTTCCAGCTGCATCTGACAGAAAACGACCCGCCGTTCCTTCCCTATGCGGAATTTGCGCGGTTCCCCGAAAAGCCGGCTGATGAAACGCATCTGCGGGCGACGGCGCGGCGGCTTGCCGGGGTCCATTTCAACAGGCGTCCCGGGGAAAATCCGATCCGCGCCTTCGCGGCGGTCTTCCCGCAACAGGTCGAAGCCGTGGCGGATCGGCCGTTCGGCTTCTTCCACAAATATGCCTTCAACACGCTTCGCCAGGTCGGCGCCAATTTCGAGCTGGCGGCCGATCATCTGGCCTGGCTTTCCGCCGATGAATTCGCGGCTGCCGCCGATCATGCCCGGCGCATTTCGGATGCGGCGAAATCGGTGCAGTTCCAGCTTGCCCGCGCCGTCGCCCGCAGGAAGTTCGAGCCGCTGCAGGCAGCTCTTGATCCGGCCGCCGATGCATGGGATGCCATGATGGCGTCGCTTGCGGGGCGAATCTGAGGCCGGAGATCTGACCATGCGGGGGCGTTTGGCAAGCATCGGAGCGGAGGAAAGCCAGCTTTGCGAAGGCTGGAACCTGATCCTGACGGAGCCGGGTGCCTGTGCCGTGCCGCACGATATTCATCTCTCCGCGCAGTTCATTCCAGCGCCCGTTCCCGGCACCGTTGCGTCAGCCCTCGAAAAGGCAGGGCTCTTCGACCGGGAAAATCCCGAGCCGCTGAACACCAGGGATGCCTGGTATCTCTGCCGGCTCTTCGATGCCGAACCCGGCGAGGCGATCCTGCGTTTTGCAGGGCTTGCGACGCTTTGCCATGTCTTCCTCAACGGCCAGGAAATCCTGTTTTCCGAAAGCATGTTCACGGCGCATGAAATCCCGGTGACGCTTACGGGTGGTGATGAGCTGGCGCTGTGTTTCCGGGCGCTCGGTCCCCGCCTGTCCGAGCCGGGTCCGCGTGCGCGCTGGCGGCCGCAGATGATCACGCCGGCGGGCCTGAAGAATTTCCGTACGACGCTGCTCGGTCATATGCCGGGCTGGTGCCCCGATATCCACGCCGTCGGCCCGTGGCGGCCGATCTCGCTGGTGCGCCGCAATCCCGTCTCTATCGACAATGTCTGCATCCGCGCCGTGCTGGATGAGAATGGCGTCGGCCGTCTCAGCGTATCGCTGCACAGCAATGCCGGGGACCCGACAATGCTGCTGCGCTGCGGCGGAATGGAACAGCCCTTCGAAAAGGTCGCCGACAACCATTATTCGGCTATTCTCAAGCTTTCCGACATCGAGCCCTGGTGGCCGCATACGCACGGCGTTCCACGGCTCTACGAGCTGGCGCTGGTTGCCGATGGCGTGGAATATCCGCTCGGTAGTACCGGCTTCCGGCGGATCGATGTCGAGCGCGGCGCCGATGGCGACGACTTCGCACTCACCGTCAATGGTGAACGCATCTTCTGCCGCGGCGCGGTGTGGACGACGGCCGATATTGCGCGTTTGCCGGGCGGGCGGGCGGATTATGAGCCTTTCCTGCGGCTTGCGGCGCATGCCGGCATGAACATGATCCGCATCGGCGGCACCATGGCCTATGAGACCCCCGATTTCTTCGCGCTCTGCGACGAGCTCGGCCTGCTGGTCTGGCAGGATTTCATGTTCGCCAATTTCGATTATCCCCGCAACGACAAGGCGTTTCTCGGCCACGTGCATGCGGAGGTCGAAGAATTCCTGCACGGCGTCCAGGGCTCGCCGTCGCTTGCGGTGCTCTGCGGCGGCAGCGAAATCCATCAGCAGGCGGCGATGCTCGGCTTGCCGATGGAATTCTGGAGCGGCCCGATCACCGATGAGATCATCCCGGCCATTGCCGCGCGCATGCGTCCCGACGTGCCCTATGTCCCGAACTCGCCCTATGGCGGGGCGATGCCGTTTTCGCCGAATGCCGGTATCGCCCATTATTACGGCGTCGGCGCCTATATGCGGCCGATTGCCGATGCGCGCCGCGCCGATGTGCGTTTTGCCTCCGAAAGCCTCGCCTTTGCGCATGTGCCGCAGCAACGGACGCTGCAGCGCCATCTCGACGTGCCCGCCGTCCATAGCCCACTCTGGAAGGCCCGCGTGCCGCGTGACCGCAACGCATCGTGGGATTTCGAGGACGTTCGCGATTTCTATCTGCAGCTTCTTTACGGTCTCGATCCGGCCCAGCTGCGCCGCGAGGATCCGGAACACTATCTCGATTTCTCCCGCGCCGTCACCTGCGAGGTGATCGAGGAAACCTTTGCCGAATGGCGACGCAAGGGCTCCATTTGCAACGGCGCGCTTGTCTGGACACTGCAGGATCTGCTGCCCGGCCCCGGTTGGGGTGTGATCGATTCCACCGGAGAGCCGAAGCCGGTCTGGTACGCGATGCGCCGCGCATTCCGCCCCGTTCAGATGGTTTTCACCGACGAGGGAACCAATGGTCTCGATGTGCACGTCATCAACGAGACGGATGCCGCACTCGACGTGGAACTCGAAGTCGTCTGCCTGCGCGACGGAAGACAGCAGGTCGTTAGCGGCAGCAGAGCCTTCAAGCTGGCGGCAAGGGACACGGAGCGTCTTGCCTGCACCGCACTGTTCGGCGCCTTTTTCGACACGACCTATGCCTTCCGTTTCGGGCCGCCGTCGCATGATGCAAGTGTTGCGCGTCTGCGCTCGCTGGCGGATGGTGCGGTTCTCGCGGAAAGCTTTCACTTTCCCTGCGGACGGGCAAAGGCGCTGCATGATGCGGGCATCGAAGCATCGCTCGGCAGAGACGGCGACGACTGGTTCGTCGATCTCAGGACCGACCGGCTGGCGCAATCGCTGCATATCGACGTTGAAGGCTATCGGGCCGATGACGACTGGTTCCATCTCGCTCCCGGCGCATTGCGGCGCGTGAAGCTTCACGCGCTCCCCGGCGCGGAGGCCGATATCCCGCCTGCGGGCGAAATCAGAAGTCTCGGCAGTTCACATCGCGTCGGCCTCGCGGGCTGAGGCTCGCGAGGAACGACGCAAATCCACCGGAAAGATCGTGACTTGAGAAAGACATATCGCTTTCTACGCGCCCACGTCCTGCAGCGACTGATCCCGCGGTCGCGTGTCGCTTTCAATCCGCGCAAGCCGGTGGAAATCGTCGGCTATCTCTCGATGGCGGTCGGTGTCGGCGAATCGGCGCGGCTCTGCGCCGGAGCGCTTTCGGAGGCGGGACGGGCGATTTCGCTCTCCGATGTCAGCACGCATCCCGACGCGAATTCCTTTCCCGGATGGGCGCCGCCGCGCCCCTCCGGCCAGCCGCCGGGAAGCCGGATCTGGCACCTCAATCCACCGATGCTGCCGCGCGCCATCCTCAAGAAGGGGGTCGCCAATTTCACCCGCGCCTTCAATATCGGCTATTTCGCCTGGGAGCTCGAAGTCGTACCGGCCGAGTGGCGCAATGCGATGCACTACATGAATGCCGTCTTCGTGCCGTCGGAATTCACCCGGCGGGCAATCGCGCCGCTCACCAAGGCGCCGGTCATCGTCGTCCCGCATCCGGTGACCGAGGCACCGGCGACGGAAGGCATGCGGGAGAGGTTCGGTATCGAGAAGGACGCTTTTCTCGTCAGCTTTATCTTCAGCGCCGGCTCCTCGATCAACCGCAAAAATCCGCGGGCCGTCATCGAGGCCTTCAGGATATTTGCCGCCGAAGCGCCAAACGCCTTCCTGTTGATGAAGGCCAGCGGCGATGTGAACAAGGATGAAGGCCTGCGTGAACTGGTTGCTTCGGTCGCCGGCGACAGCCGGATCAGGATCGTTACCGACAGGTTGTCGAACGCCGATATCAACGGCCTCATCCGCTCTTCCCAAGCCTATCTTTCGCTGCATCGTTCCGAGGGTTTCGGGCTGACGGTTGCCGAGGCGATCATGCAGCGCACGCCGGTCATTTCCACCGCCTGGTCGGGCACGGCGGATTTCTGCGACCCCGATAATTCATGGATGGTCGCCTCTCCCCTCATTCCCGTCGTCGATACCCATCCGGAATTTGCCGGGCTCGACGGCGCGGGCTGGGCGGATCCCTCTCCTGAAGCGGCAGCCGCGCATCTCAGCGACATATTTCGCGCGCCTGAACTGGCGCGGGAGAAGGCCGACAGGGCGCGGGCGTTTCTGCTGCACTACCTCGCGGAACACAGCTATGAGAAGGCGCTTCAGACGCTGGCGGCGATGCAATCAAGCTAAGATGAGGTCGTCACTCCGCTTTATTTTAACATTTTGGCATTAGAGATGACGGCTATGCGGCTTTAGAGCATATCGCGCAAAACTGTGCAGCGGTTTGCGATAACGGCATGCGTAAAAACAAAACTTAAAGCGCGAGGCGGGAATCTGAAAGATCGCGACGCGCTTTAGACCGATGCTGACGGATGGACAGATGTCGAAGGGTATTATCGCAAACTCGGTGATGAACGCGGCGGCGGGCATGCTGCTGCTGCTGACGGGCTTCGTCTCGTCGATCATAACCGCGCGGTTGCTCGGGCCTGAGGCCAACGGCATCGTCGCCTTCTCGCTGTGGCTGGTGGTGACAGGCGCCTCGATTGCAGAACTCGGCTCCAGTATCACGCTTCTGAAGACCCTGCCGCAGCTTTCGGCGGAAGGTTACGACGCGCGTCGCCGGCGGGGTTTTGCCGCCATCCTCGTCAGCTTCATGATGTTTTCGACCGTCGTGCTGCTGGCGCTCTATGCGCTGTTCTTCCTGACCTCCGAGGAGATGCACTGGGCGGACACTGCGCCATCCGTCGCCCTCGTCACCGGCGTGCTGTTCTTCATCCAGGCGATCGGCTCCTTCGTCAAATTCTACCTGATCGGCGAAAAGAAGCTCGGCGCCTTCTTCAAGCTGACGGTCGCCGTCTCGATCGTGCAGCTAGCCGGCGTTGCCGCCGGCGCCGTTTTCTATGGCGTCGAGGGCGTTCTCGTCGGTTATGCGTTCGGCCAGCTCGTGCTGTTCTTCGCCACGCTGCCGATCCTGCTTGCGCGGCGCGACTGGTGCGGGGTCTCGCTGAAATATCTCGCCTCCTCCTCCCTCATCCTGTCGATCCAGTTCATCATCGATTCCATCTTCCTCAACCGGCTCGAGCTGCTTTTCCTGCAGCAGTTCTGGTCGGTGGAAATGGTCGGCTATTATGCCGTCGGCCTGTCGATCGCCAATATCGCGCTGCAACTGCCGATCCAGATGACCGGTAGCCTGTTGCCCTATTATTCCGAGCGGCGCCACAGCAGCGACGATTCGACCTTGCCGGTCGAGGTTTTTGCCGCCGTCACCCGCAGCATGGCCTATATCGTCCTGCCGATGAGCCTCGGGCTTGCCGCGATCTCCAGCGAGTTGGTGCTTGTGGTGTTCGGCGAGGCGTTCCGCCGCAGCGGCACGGTGGTGGCGCTGCTTGCGCTGGTTGCGCCCGCCTATACCTTCATGCAGATCCTCAGCCTCTATCTCCTGTCGATGGACAGGGCCCGCTCCCGCCTCAAGATCAGTGTGATCGGTGGCCTGCTGATGGTAGCGGGTTGTTTACTGATCGTACCCAGGCTTGCCGCCGAGGGTGCCGCACTCGTGCGCATCCTCGTCTTCGTTGCGATGTCGGTAATGATGATCAGGCAGACAGGATTCGGATCCCAGCTCTCAGGCCTCTACACAAGCCTGACGAAGGTGACGCTCGCCTCCGTGCTGTGTGCTTGTGGCGCGATCGCCGTGCTGGAATTCGTCCAGGGTCCGATCGGCCTCGTCGCTGCGATCCTTGCCGGTACATTCTGCTATTTCGCGGCCCTGCGTGTGTTGCGGGCCGTGCCGGCCGAGGATGTCGAGGTCATGCGCTCCATTCTCGCCAAGATGCCGCCGGTGCTGCGGCGGCCGGTGGGACAGGCGATCAATTTCATCGCGCCGCGGCTTCCGGGCGATCCCGACCGCGCCAAGGTGGCGCCGGGCGAATTTTCGCTCGAACCGGCCGAAGGCGCCGGACGCAGCGCTGCCCTGCCCGTTGTCTTCGATGGCACGATCGGGCTGTTCATGCCTGAAAATCCTGAGGTCAAGAAGCGTTCAGCCGCCGTGCTCTTCGTCAGCCCCTGGGGTTTCGAGGAAATGTGCAGCCGCAAATTCTTCCGCGTCGCCGCCGAGCATTTCTCGGATATCGGCGTGGCGAGCCTGCGCTTCGACTATCGCGGCACTGGCGATGCGCTCGATTTCGGCGTGCTGCCGGCAAGATTGGAAACCTGGGAAAATTCGATCCGCGCCGCCGCCGCCAAGCTGAAGTCGCTCTCCGGCTGCGACCGGATCATCCTCATCGGGCAGGGCCTCGGCGCAACGCTTGCCCATCGCATCGGCGCTTCGATCGAAGGCGTCGACAGTCTCGTCATGCTGGCGCCGGTGCTGGGCGGCCGGGCCTATCTGCGCGAACTCAACATGTGGTCCAAGATCATCGATGCCGATCTCGGCCTCGGCAAGGAGCATGTCCAGACCGCGAAGGTGCAGATCGCCGGGCTCGTTATGCCTGAAGAGATCGCCGCCGAGCTCGGCAAGCTCAACATCGCCTCGCCGCAAGGGCTGGCCGCATCGCGCTATCTGATCCTCGAACGCCCGGCCAAGGCCGATGATACCGGCTTTGCCGATGCGCTGAAGGCGCTCGGCGCCGATGTCGAGCAAACGGTTTTCGAAGGGTATGACGAGCTTGCCACCAATCCGCTGTTTGCCAAGACGCCGACTGCTGTCGTCGAACGGCTGAGGGGGTGGCTGCAGGCAGTGACGACGGAGACATCCGCCGCCCACTCGCCCGATCTGATCGACAACCCGCCGCTTGCCGGCGAGGGTTTTGCGGAAACGCCGGTGCGTTTCGGCAGCCACGACCATCTGGTCGGCGTCGTCAGCCGGCCGCTCGGCGAGATCAAGGGCAATGCCGTGCTCTTCCTGTCGACCGCCTATGACCGGCATGCCGGCTGGGGACGCACGACGGTCGATATGGCGCGCGAGCTCGCCCGCCAGGGCGTCGTTTCGCTGCGCTTCGATTCCGCCAATGTCGGAGACAGCCCGCCGCGGCCGGATGCGCCGGAGCAGGTGCTTTATTCCAGCACGCAGACCGTGGATGCGGTTGCCTCGCTCGATCTGCTCGAAAGCATCGTCGCGGGTCCGATCATGGTGGCCGGCCGATGCAGCGGCGGCTATGTCGCTTTCCGCGCCGGCGTCGCCGACGAGCGGTTGAAGGCCGTCGTCTCGATCAATCCCTTCGTCTATTACTGGGACCCGGAGATACCGGTGCGCAAGGAGCATGTCGTCTCGGTTCCCCGCAGCCTCGATGATTACGGTCAGCGGCTGGCGCGGGTGGATACGCTGAAGCGGCTCATCAGCGGTCAGGTGGATGTGGTGTCGGCACTGCAGAATATCGTCATCGCCGGCGGCCGGCGTCTGTCGCCATGGATCGCGCCGCTGCTCGAGCTGCTTCCCGACCGGCGCCATATCGCCCGCGAAGTCCGGCATTCCTTCGCGTCGTTCGGCAAGCGCAAGGTGCCGCTGACGCTGATCTACAGCGAGGGCGATGTCGGGCTCGACCACGTTTATTTCCATTTCGGGCCGCGTGGTGCCAAGCTTTCCCGTTATCCGAACGTGCGGCTGCTGATGTTGCCGGATGCCGACCACAATCTGACGCCGCCGCAATCGCGCAAATTCGTGCTCGACGAGATTGTCCGCCTGGCGAGAGCGTGAGGGATTTCAGGCGGGCAGGATCAGGTGCGGTCGCCGGTGACGATATCAAGCGACCGATAGAGATCGATGTAGCGCCCGGCGACGATGTCCCAGGAATACCCGCGCGCAGCGTCGAGAAGGCCGGCGCGAACGGCCTCCGGTTGCCGCGCGAGAGCTTCATAAGCCCCTTCGATCACTGTCGCTGCGGTCTCGGGATTGGTAAAATCGGCCAGCGTGATGACCGGATGCCGGCCGGCAAGCGTTGTAAAGGCGTCGTTGGCATTCAGCACCGGCAGCAGGCCGGCGCTCATCGCCTCCAGCGCCACCAGGCCGAAACCTTCATATTCCGAGGCGGAGGCGAAGAGCGAGGCGTCGGCGATGACGCGCCGGATGGCGCCGTTGTCGGGTGAAACGTGCAGGGTGACGCGGCCGGAAAGGTTGCGGCCTTCGATTGCGGCTTCGACATCGGCCCGGTTCAGATCGGATTCGGCCCCGACGATGTCGAGATGCCATTCCGCATCACGGGTCGCCAGCCTGGCCATCGCATCGAGCAGGTGGTCCAGCCGCTTGTTCACCGAGAACCGGCCGATGGTGACGATGCGGCGCCTTGCCGGGCGCGAAGCGGTGTCGGCGAATTTGCCGATATCGGCGCCGTTTTCGATCAACAGGCTGTCGGGCACGATCTCGGAAAACTGCTTGAGGTCGGAGGCGCTGCAGCAGACGACGCGCCGATAGGCCAGCGCCGAAGCGCGGGTCAGGGTGCGGAACCAGATCTTCTTGATCGCGGCGTATTTCCTGGTGTGGAAAAAGCCGCCATGGGTGGTGACGATCATCGGCTTGCGATGCAGCAGCCGGCCCCAGGCGAGCGCGTCGAAGAAGAAGTCGATGGCATGGACATGCACGAGATCGGCATCGCCGAGATGGCGAAAAACCTCGGGCGCCAGCGGATAACGGCTGCTGCCGGACCAGGGAATGCGCACCACCTCGATACCATCGATATCCTCGCGAGGCGGCAGTTTATTATCGGGCGCGGTGAACAGCGAATCGAGCGTGACGACGCGAACGCGATAACCATGCCGCACCGTCTGGCGGCCGAGATTGGCGACGACGTCTTCCAGGCCGCCGCGGTTGGGCAGGAACTGGCGCACGACATGAACGATCAGCGGCGCCGTTTCCGGCTGCGACTTCCAGCGCACCCTGTCTGCCTCGACGATCGCCATGTTCCACCTATCGCTGCGCGTCGCTCCAGGCTGACGCGGAACTCTTATAGCAACGACCAGATATCCCGGGCGTTAAGCCGCGGTCTAGGCGACATCATGCAGGGCGATTCTTCGCGAAGAGGGTTAACCGTGTCTGAGAGGAATTCAGAAGGCCTTGAAGGTCAGCGTCGTCAGCGAGCGGACGATGCCGGGAATATTGGCGATGTTGTCGTTGATGAATTTGCCGATATCCTGGCCTTCCTCGATATAGACCTTCAGCAGCAGGTCGTAGTCGCCGCTGGTGGAATAGAGCTCCGAGACCAGTTCGGTCTGGTAAATGGCGTCGGCGACCTCATAGGTCTTGCCGGGAGCGCATTGGAGCTGGACGAAGATCGGCTTCATGGGGATTTCCTGCAGATGTTGTTTGGCTGATATAATGGTCGAAAGCGCCATGCCGATGCAAGCCGTTCGTCAAGCGGCCGGATCGGCCGCCGCTTCGGCGACGATCCAGTCGCGGAAGGCGGCAAGCGGCGCATAGTCGGCGCGCTCGGGCGGAAAAGCGAGATAGTAGCGCTCGCGGCTCTCCATTTCACGGTCGACGGCGGCGACGAGATCGCCGCGTCTGAGTTCCTCCTGCATCAGGAATGTCGGCAGCAGGGCGATGCCGAGGCCGGCGATCGCCGCCTGTGCGGCGGTGGCGAACTGGTCGAACAGCATGCCGTGCACGGTTTCGAAGGAAACGCCGTTGCCGGCAAACCATTGCTCCCAGGCATCCGGACGCGTCGTCAGGTGCAGAAGCGGAGCGGTAAGCAGATCCTGCGGCGCGGAAATCGCGTATCGCTTCAGAAAATCCGGGCTGCAGGCCGGCACCGTGCGCTCCGACATCAGAAAGGCGAGTTCGGCGCCTGGCCAGTGCGGATGGCCGAAATGAATGGCGGCGTCGATCGAATCGAGGCGAAAATCGAACGGTGAGAGCCGGGTCACCAGATTGATCGTCACACCGGGATTGACGGCAAGGAAGCGTCCGAGGCGCGGCGCCAGCCAGCGCGTGCCGAAAGTCGGCAGGATGGCGAGATTGAGCGTGCCGCCATGCGGATTGGCGCGCAGGTTCAAGGAAGCGCTCGATATGCGCCGCAGGGCCTCACGGATTTCGCGGGCATAACTGTCGCCGGCGAGCGTCAGCCGCATGGTCTGGCGTTCGCGCAGGAAGAGTTCGACGCCGAGCTGCTCCTCCAGCGCGCTCACCTGGCGGCTGACGGCGCTCTGGGTCAGATCGAGCTCTCGCGCGGCCGCCGTCACGCTGCCGGTGCGGGCAACCGCTTCGAAGGCGGCGAGATGCGAAATCGACGGCAGAAAACGTCTTGAAGCGAACATGTTCATTCCATTTCAGAATGAGCTATTTCCAAAATGTCGATATTTCCGCCTTTGTAGCTGAAGTAAAGAGGCTCATCCTGCAAAAACGGAATGAGCCGGAGTTTCTCAGATGCCGCAAGCCTTCGTTTCCCCAGACCGTATCCGCTCGCTGTTCACCGAGGCGATGTCGCAGATGTACCGGGCGGAGGTGCCGCAATACGGCACGCTGATCGAATTGGTGGCGGATGTGAATGCCGGCTGCCTCGCAAGCAATACCGACCTGCGCGAGCGGCTCGCCCGCGCCGGCGAGCTCGATCGTATCGATGTCGAGCGCCACGGCGCCATCCGGCTCGGTACGGCAGACGAGCTTTTCACCATCCGCCGTCTGTTTGCGGTCATGGGCATGCAGGCGGTCGGCTATTACGATCTCTCGGTCGCCGGCGTACCGGTTCATTCCACCAGCTTCCGGCCGATCGACGAAGCCGCGCTCAACATCAACCCGTTCCGCGTCTTCACCTCGCTGCTGCGATTGGAACTGATCGAGGACGAGGGGCTGCGCGCTGAAGCCGAAACCATTCTGGCAAAGCGGCGCATCTATACACCGCGTGCCATTGCGCTGATCGAGCACCACGAACAGAACGGCGGTCTGACGGAGGCGGAGGCAACGGAATTCGTCGCCGAGGCACTTGAAACCTTCCGCTGGCACAGCGAGGCGACGGTCAGCGCCGAAACCTATAAGCGCCTGCACGACGCACACCGGTTGATCGCCGACGTCGTCAGTTTCAAGGGGCCGCATATCAACCATCTGACACCGCGCACGCTCGATATCGACGCGGTCCAGGCCCGTATGCCGGAGCGCGGCATCACGCCGAAAGCCGTCATCGAGGGGCCGCCGCGCCGTCATTGCGATATCCTGCTGCGGCAGACGAGCTTCAAGGCGCTGGAGGAAACGATTATCTTTTCCGGTGACGAGGATGCGGTTCAAGGGACGCATACCGCCCGGTTCGGCGAGATCGAACAGCGCGGCGTGGCGCTGACGGCCAAGGGGCGGGCGCTCTATGACCGGCTGCTCGCCTCGGTTCGCGGCGAAGTGCAGGTCGGCGCCGGCGGTGCCAAGGCCGGCGCCTATGACCAGGAGCTCGCCGACCGCTTCAAGGCGCTGCCGGATAGCTGGGACGAGTTGCGCAGGCAAGGCCTGGCTTTCTTCCACTATTCAGCGACGCCTGCGGGCATTGCCGCTGCCGTCGGCGGGGCGCCGGCTGCGGATCCGGAGGCGCTGATCACCAAGGGCTACCTTACCTTCGCACCGATCGTCTATGAAGACTTCCTGCCCGTCAGCGCGGCCGGCATCTTCCAGTCGAACCTCGGCACCGATCAGCAGCAGAATTATGCGACGCGCTCGAACCGCGACGCCTTCGAGGTGGCGCTCGGCGCCACCGTTCAGGACGAGCTGGCGCTTTATGCCGAACGTCAGGCGGCCTCGCTCACTGCAGCAATGGAAGCGCTCGGTCTCGCGGAGCTGCAACTGAAGACAGTTGCGTGAAAAGCCGGCTTCAACACTTGGTTTTATGGGTTAAAGTAGCGCAATTTCGATCCGATCGGACCAAACCATGCTGAATGATCCGCGCTCCCACGGCCTCTGGGAAAAGACTGCCGGCGAACCGCCGGCCACCTCGCCGCTCAAAGGCGCGGTGTCGGCCGATGTCGTCATCGTCGGCGGCGGCTATACCGGTCTCTCCTCCGCCCTGCATCTTGCCGAAGCCGGCTCGAAGGTGGTGCTGCTGGAGGCGAAGGAGATCGGCTTCGGCGGCGCGGGACGTAATGTCGGCCTGATCAATGCCGGCATGTGGGTGATGCCCGACGATCTGCCTGGCGTGCTCGGCCCGGTGCATGGCGAACGTCTGCTCGAACTGCTCGGCAATGCGCCGAAGCTGGTCATGGAACTGATCGACAAGCATGGCATCGCCTGCGAACTCGAACGCAACGGCACGCTGCATTGCGCTGTCGGCGCCGACGGGCTGAAGGAGATCGAGGATCGCGCGGCGCAATGGTCAGCGCGGGGCGCGCCCGTCAAGCTGCTCGATGCGGCGGAGACGGCCAAACGCATCGGCAGCGATGCCTATACAGGTTCGCTGCTCGATATGCGCGCCGGAACGCTGCAGCCGTTGGCCTATGCGCGCGGGCTTGCCCATGCCGCCGTCAAGGCGGGAGTGGCCGTTCATACGTCGAGCCCGGTCATCGCGACGGAGCGCAACGGCAGCCGCTGGACCGTGAAGACGGCAAGCGGCGAAGTCAGCGCGGACTGGATCATCGTCGCGACCGATGCCTATAGCACCGGCCCCTTCGAGCAGGTGCGCAACGAGCAGGTCTATCTGCCCTATTTCAATTTCGCCACCGTGCCGCTCGGCCACAATCTGCGCCAGTCGATCCTGCCAGGGCGGGAAGGAGCGTGGGATACCAAGGACATTCTATCCTCTTTCCGCATGGACCAGGCCGGCCGTCTCGTTTTCGGCAGTGTCGGGGCGCTGCGCAATACCGGGCTTGCCGTGCACAAGGGCTGGGCCAAGCGCGCCTTGAAGCGGCTCTTCCCTGTTATCGGCGATGTCGAATTCGAGTGCGAATGGTATGGCCAGATCGGCATGACCGACAATGCGCTGCCGCGCTTTCACAAATTCGCCCCCGGTGTCATCGGCTTTTCGGGTTACAATGGCCGCGGCATTGCGCCCGGCACGGTCTTCGGCCGGACGCTGGCGGAGCATATCCTCGGCCGGCTAGCTGAAGCCGATCTGCCGCTGCCGCTGACTTCGCCGACCGAGCCGAGCTTCCGTGCGCTGAAAGAAATATGGTACGAAGCCGGCGCTCAGGTCGCCCATTTCGCCGATGCCCGCTTCTGAGAAGCGATAGACGTTTCCGAGAAGCGATACTCGCTTCTGAGAATAATAAGATTGGAACCACGACAATGACCATCGCCGTCCTCGATCTCGCCACCGAAACCGCCAAGCTGCTTGCCGACCTCGGCGTCGATGCCGGCCGCTATCACGGCGGCACGCTTTCCGTCACCTCGCCGGTGACGGGCAAGGAAATCGGCAAACTCCGGGAACACAGCGTTGCCGAGACGAAAGCCGCGATCGAAGCGGCGCACAAGGCCTTCCTCGAATGGCGGGCCGTTCCGGCGCCGAAGCGCGGCGAGCTGGTCCGCCTGCTCGGCGAAGAACTGCGCGCCGCGAAGACGGCACTCGGCCGTCTCGTCTCGATCGAGGTCGGCAAGATCACCTCGGAAGGCCTCGGCGAAGTGCAGGAGATGATCGATATCTGCGATTTTGCCGTCGGTCTTTCCCGCCAGCTCTACGGCCTGACGATCGCCACCGAGCGCTCCGAGCACCGGATGATGGAAAGCTGGCATCCGCTCGGCGTGGTCGGCATCATCTCCGCTTTCAATTTCCCGGTTGCCGTCTGGTCGTGGAATGCGGCTCTTGCGATGGTCTGCGGCAATTCCACCGTCTGGAAGCCCTCTGAAAAGACGCCGCTGACGGCGCTGGCCGTCCAGGCGCTGTTCGAGAAGGCGCTGAAGCGCTTCGTCGCCGAGGGCGGCACGGCGCCGGCCAATCTGTCGACGCTGATCATCGGCGGCCGTGAGGTCGGCGAGGTACTGGTCGATCATCCGAAGATCCCGCTTGTTTCCGCCACCGGTTCGACGGCCATGGGCCGCGCCGTCGGTCCGCGCCTGTCGCAGCGTTTTGCCCGCGGCATTCTCGAACTCGGCGGCAACAATGCGGCGATCGTCTGCCCGAGTGCCGATCTCGATCTGACGCTGCGCGGCGTCGCCTTCTCGGCGATGGGCACGGCCGGCCAGCGCTGCACGACGCTGCGCCGTCTCTTCGTGCATGACAGCGTCTACGACCAGCTGGTGCCGCGCCTGCAGAAGGCTTACGGCTCCGTCACCATCGGCAATCCGCTCGAAACCGGCACGCTTGTGGGACCGCTGATCGACGGCCAGGCGTTCGAGAAGATGCAGGTCGCGCTCGGCGAAGCGAAATCGGCCGGCGGCAAGGTGACCGGCGGCGAGCGTGTCGGCAATGGTTTGACCGACGCCTTCTATGTGCGCCCGGCGCTCGTCGAAATGCCCGCACAGACCGGCCCGGTCGAGCACGAGACCTTCGCGCCGATCCTCTATGTGATGAAATACAGCGATTTCGATGAGGTGCTCGCTCTGCACAATGCGGTGCCGCAGGGACTGTCGTCGTCGATCTTCACCAACGACATGCGCGAGGCCGAAACCTTCGTCTCTGCGCGCGGATCGGATTGCGGTATCGCCAACGTCAACCTCGGGCCGTCGGGTGCCGAAATCGGCGGCGCCTTTGGCGGCGAGAAGGAAACCGGTGGCGGCCGCGAATCCGGCTCGGATGCCTGGAAGGCCTATATGCGCCGCTCCACCAACACGATCAATTACGGCAGGACGCTGCCGCTTGCCCAGGGCGTCAAGTTCGACGTCGAATAATCTGGCTTGCAAGCTTGCCAAAGGAAGGCGGTACTCCCTAGGAGTGCCGCCTTTTTCACTGAATCAGGATCTATTCCCCTGTAACATGAAATATTTAGTCAAAATATTGTGATGGCTTTTTCGGTCAAGCCAAACTTGAAATTCCCAGTCAGGAAAAATATACGCCTCTGATCGCCCCTGGAGAACTCGGGTGACATCGTTACGGAGGCCATCATGAAAACTGCTTTTAACCGCTTTTCCCTCGCGCTTGCCGCTTCGCTTCTTTCCGCCACTGCGCTTGCAGGCAGCGCCCATGCGCAGGATGAAGGTCTCGTCGTTTATAATGCCCAGCACGAAAGCCTGGGCCGGGAATGGATCGATGCCTTCACCAAGGAGACCGGCATCAAGGTCACCATGCGCCAGGGCAGCGACATGCAGTTCGCCAACCAGATCATCCAGGAAGGCGACGCCTCGCCGGCTGACGTATTCCTGACCGAGAATTCCCCTGCCATGACGCTGGTCGATGGCGCGGGTCTTTTCGCCCCGGTCGAAAAGGACACGCTGGACCAGGTTCCCGAGCAGTATCGCCCGGCCGACGGCATGTGGACCGGCATTGCCGCCCGCACCACGGTTTTTGCCTATGACAAGACGAAGCTCAGCGAAGACAAGCTGCCGAAGTCGCTGCTCGACCTCGCAGACCCGGCCTGGAAGGGCCGCTGGGGTGCGTCTCCCGCCGGCGCCGACTTCCAGGCCATCGTCGCGGCGCTGCTGCAGTTGAAGGGCGAGGACGCCACCAAGGCGTGGCTGAAGGGCCTCAAGGACAATGCCACGCCCTATAAGGGCAACAGCGTCGCCATGAAGGCCGTCAATGCGGGCGAAGTCGAAGGAGCTGTGATCTATCACTATTACTGGTTCGGCGATCAGGCCAAGACCGGCGAGAACAGCAAGAATGTCGGCATGCATTACTTCAAGAACCAGGATCCGGGCGCTTTCGTCAGCGTTTCGGGCGGCGGCATCCTGAAGTCGACGCAGCACATGAAGGACGCCCAGGCTTTCCTGAAGTTCCTCACCAGCAAATCAGGCCAGAAGGTTCTCAAGGATGGCGATTCCTATGAATATGCCGTCGGCAAGGATGCGCCTTCCAATGACAAGCTGACGCCGCTTGCCGATCTCAACGCGCCGAAAGTTGAAGCTTCGACGCTGGATAGCAAGAAGGTCGTGGAGCTGATGACGGCGGCCGGCCTGATCTAACCTTTCTGCCGCAGGCCTGCTTCGGCCAAAACTGTTGCTTTTGGCTCAAGAAAACCTTAGGGCATGACGATATCCGGCAACCGTCTTTCAAAGGCGGTTGCCTTCCTTTTTCAGCGTGTGAAGGCATCGGCCTTGCTGCAGGACAACAGATTGCTCGCATCCGGTCATGAAGCGCCGGTGGCGCCGAGGACCGTGCGAATGATTTTGCCGCGCGGACGCATGCCGCACGCTTCCGTGATCCTGCTTGCAACCGTCGTTGCGATCTTCAGCCTGATGCCGCTCGGCTTCATCGGCTGGGTCACCTACGATGTCGGCTGGGAAACGGTGAAGGCCCTGGTCTTCCGGCCGCGGGTCGGCGAACTCCTCGTCAATACGGTTCTGCTTGAGACGATCACCATCCCGCTGTCGATCGCGCTTGCCGTAACGCTCGCCTGGCTGACCGAGCGGACCGATATTCCTTGTGCGCGGCTTTGGGCCTGGCTCGCCATCGCGCCGCTCGCCGTGCCGGCCTTCGTGCACAGCTATGCCTGGGTCAGCCTCCTTCCCGGCATGCGCGGCCTGGAGAGCGGCGTCTTCGTCTCGGTGATCGCCTATTATCCCTTCCTCTACCTGCCGGTCGCCGCCGCACTGCGCCGCCTCGATCCGGCAATCGAGGATGCGGCGGCCTCGCTCGGCCTCAATCCCTGGCGGGTGTTTTTTCGCGCCGTGCTGCCGCAGCTCAGACTGGCCATCTGCGGCGGCTCGCTGCTGATCGCGCTGCATCTGCTTTCGGAATACGGCCTGTTCGTGATGATCCGGTTCGACACGTTTGCGACAGCCATCGTCGACCAGTTCCAGTCCTCTTACAACAGCCCGGCTTCCAACATGCTCGGCGGGGTGCTCGTCGCCTGTTGTCTTTTTCTGCTCGGCTTCGAGGTGCTGGTGCGCGGCAACGAACGTTATGCCCGCGTCGGCTCCGGCTCGCCGCGTCCGGCGGACCGCCGGCGGCTCGGCTGGTTCGTGGTGCCGGCCGTCCTGTTGCCCGTCCTCCTGGCGGTGCTGACGCTCGGCGTGCCGCTGGTGACGCTTGGCCGCTGGCTCTATCTCGGCGGCAGCGATATCTGGCGCATCGAGGTCGGCAGCGCCTTCCTGCAGACGATCGTGCTTGCCATCGCCGGCGGTGTGCTGGCAACCATTGCCGCGGCGCCGATGGCCTGGCTTTCCGTGCGGGCGCCCGGCCGCGTCCAGCGCGTGCTCGAAGCCTGCCATTATTATGTCGGCTCGCTGCCGGGTGTCGTCGTGGCGCTGGCGCTGGTGACGATCACCGTGCGTCTGGTGCTACCGCTCTATCAGACCTTCGCAACGCTCATCGTCGCCTATGTGATGCTTTTCCTGCCGCGCGCCATGGTCGGGCTGCGCGCCAGCATCGCCCAGGCCCCGGTGGAGCTGGAGCGCGCCGCGATGGGCCTTGGCCGCACCCCGGGCCAGGCCGTCCGCCAGATCACCATGCGGCTCGCAGCCCCAGGAGCGGCCGCCAGCGTCGCGCTGGTCGCGCTTGGCATCACCAATGAACTGACGGCGACGCTGATGCTGTCGCCCAACGGCGTCGATACGCTGGCGACGAAATTCTGGTCGCTGACCAGCGAAATCGACTACGTCTCGGCTGCACCCTATGCCTTGATGATGGTTGTTCTGTCGCTGCCGCTCACCCTGACACTCTATACGCAATCGAAACGGACCGTCGGCCAATGACGCTGCTTACGATCGAAAACATCAGCAAGCGTTACGGCCCGGTGCAGGCGCTGAAGGATATTTCGCTCGACGTCCAGGCGGGCAGCCGCACCGCCGTCGTCGGCCCCTCCGGTTCGGGTAAGACGACGCTGCTGCGCATCATTGCCGGCTTCGAGCAACCCGATGTCGGCCGGGTGACGCTGGATGGCGAGGTGCTTGCCGACGGTCCGGCGACCGTTCCGGCGCATAAACGCGGCATCGGCATCGTCTCGCAGGACGGCGCGCTGTTTCCGCACTTGAGCGTTGCCGAGAATATCGGCTTCGGTTTCGAGCGAGGGGCTGCCGATCGCGACAAGCGGATCCTCGACCTGCTCGATATGGTCGAGCTCGATCGCGGCATGCTGGTGCGGCGCCCGCATCAGCTTTCCGGCGGCCAGCAGCAGCGTGTGGCGCTGGCGCGTGCGCTCGGCCGCAAGCCGCGGCTGATGCTGCTCGACGAACCTTTTTCGGCCCTCGATACCGGTCTGCGCGAGAATATGCGCAAGGCGGTTGCGCGCGTGCTGCAGGCGGCCGGCATCACCACCATCCTCGTCACCCACGATCAGGAAGAGGCGCTGACCTTTGCCGATCAGGTCGCGGTGCTCCGGGAAGGGCGGCTGATCCAGGCCGGCTCACCGCAATCCTTGTATCTGAATCCCAGGGATCGCGAGACGGCGCTGTTTCTCGGCGATGCCGTGCTGCTTCCCGCCATCATCCGCAATGGCCTGGCAGACTGCGCGCTTGGCCATGTCGCGGTCGAGGGCCGTCGTCAGGGCAAGGCGGAGATCATGCTGCGGCCCGAGCAGATTCGCGTCGTTGCCGATGATAGCGACCGCAGCTATGGCGGACGGGTCGTCGAGGTGGAATTCGGTGGCGCGGTCTGCACCGTTGCCGTTTCGCTCGACGGTGTCGCCCTGCCGCCGATCCTGATCAAGACTTCGAGCGTCGCTCTGCCGGCGCGGGGCGATCTCGTTCGCCTGGATATTGCCGGCAAGGCGCATGTCTTCGAGAGTTGAGGCCCGATGACATGCAGCGAGTTCAGGCGAACTTGCGCACCACGTCTTCCGGCTCGATGCCTTCGAGCCAGCCGCCGGTAAAGCCGGCGCGCTCGAGCCCGAGGCGGATGACCGGCGATTGCCGCATCAGCTTCCAGATAAAGTCGGAGCGCTCGTTCTCGATCGTCATGACGACGAGACCCTGGTCGATGCCGACAGTGCGGTCGTCGACCCAGCCTTCCGGCCGCTTGGTCTTGACCGTCGGGTTGAAGCCGCCGGGGAAGCCGCCTTCCAGCAGCAGATTCGGATAGGTGGTCAACAGCGCCTTGGTGCCGTCGAGGGCTGCCTGCCGGTCATAAGGCAGGCAGGCAAGGGCCGCCCAGGGGGCGATCGTGCCGTCATCGGGCCCAAGCGGGGCGCCGCGCGCGGCATAACCCAGAACCTTCGGCTGGCGGCCGCCGCGCATGCGCCGTGTCGGCGGCGGGCCGTCGCAGGCGGAGAAGCCCCAGATATTCCTGTTATAGCCGACGAACTGGCCGGGATTGCGCTCGGCATAATCCCGCTGGACGTTGATCATCACCTGCGTGTTGCGGAAATAATCCCAGTTGCGCTCCGCCATCGGCTTGTCCCGAATGCCGCGGAAATCGATCCAGGCATGCGAGAAGAGATGGATGAACAGCGGCCCGGCATAGAGATAGGACTGTTCGCCGTGCAGCATCCAGGAATAGCTTGACGTAAAGGCGTCATAACATGACTGCGGGATGGGGTGCGTCGGCGAACCAAGCGCCAGCGCATAGAGGATGATCGCCTCGTCGAAGCCGTGATAGCGCCAGCGCAGGAAGCCGGACGAGGGCTTCCAGCCCATGGCAATGGTGTCGCCCTTGTTCAGCGCCCAACGCCAGTCGACGCGCTCGTAGATGAAGGTCGCAAGTTCACGGATTTCCGTTTCCGTCTCGTCGTCTTCCCGGTTGAAATACTGCGCCGCCGTCAGGATGCCGGCGACCAGCAGCGCCGTGTCGATGGTCGAAAGCTCGCTGTTCCAGGCGCGATGGCCGGTATCCATGTGCAGGAAATGGTAGAAGAAGCCGCGGTGGCCGGTCGCGTGGCGTTCCTCGCCCTGGCGCGCCTCGGCAAAGAAACGCAGCGTGTTGACCGTGCGTTCGGCTGCTTCCTCACGGCTGATCCAGCAACGCTCGACACCGACGGGATAGGAGGAAAGGCCAAAGCCGACGGCTGCGATGCTCGCCGGCACGCCGCCGATCGAGGTATCGGCCACCAGGCCATTTTCGGGGTTGGAATATTTCAGGAAGTATTTGAATGCCGAATGCTGCAGCCTGTCGACGAGTGCTGCATCAATGTCTTCAATCCGTTGCAGCATAGGCACCTACCCAACTGTTGCATCGCCCCATGCTTCAACATGGTGGCCGTCCCCGGGCAAATCAAACCTTTTTGATTCGTAGGGATAAGAGAACACAAATGGGCGGAACTGGTCGTTAATAATTATTGGTGAAATAATATCTAGCAGAAGTCATATAAGCGGTGCAGCAAAAATCCCCCGATACGCGCCACCTCAGCGGGGTTTTTTCCGCAATACTTGCTTTCTCGTTTTATCTGAGAGCGACCGACGAAGCCTTGGCTTTTACCGCCCGACCGCATAGGCCTGCATCAGGCGTGGGGTCGCTGCGGCGCGCATCAGGCCGCCGGTATCACGCCGCGCCGCCGTCAGCCGGCCGATCGTCCAGGGATCCGCGATCGTCAGCTTGTGGCCCTTGCGGGCGAGCGCTTCGAGCACTTCGGCGCCGAAATTTGCCTCCGCCATCAGGCTGCCGGGTTCGCGGGTGCGGGGATAGAAGGAACTCGGGAAATGCGAGGTGTGGAACAGCGGCTGATCGATCGCCGCCTGCAGGTTCAGCTTGTGGTGTGCATGCCGCAGGAAGAAGGAGAGCTGCCATTGTTCCTGCTGATCGCCACCCGGCGTGCCGAAGGCAAGGGTCGGGCGGCCCTCGTAAAGGCCGAGCGAAGGCGTCAGCGTCGTGCGCGGCCGCTTTCCCGGCTCAAGAGAGGTCGGCAGGCCTGGTTTCAGCCAGAACATCTGGGCGCGGGAATTGAGGCAGAAGCCGAGGCCGGGCACGGTCGGCGACGATTGCAGCCAGCCGCCGGAGGGCGTGACTGAGACCATATTGCCGTCGCGGTCGATCACGTCGATATGCACGGTGTCGCCGCGTTTTTCCAGATGCGCCATAGTCGGCTCGTAGACGGCGCCGGTTCTGGAATCGGCGCCGAGCATCTTCATCGTCAGATCATACTGGGCTTCGAAGCCCGGAACGATACCGGGGCGAAGATCGAAGGAGGCGTCGGCGCCGATGAGCGTGCGGCGCTCGGCGGCGTAGCTCTCCGACAGCAGATGCGCGACGGGGATCTCGGAAAAGTCGGGATCGCCGTAATAGACCTCGCGGTCGGCGAAGGCGAGTTTCATCGCCTCGGCAACGGTATGGACGAAGTCTGCGCCGGCAGGGTCCATCGCGGCGAGATCGAACCCTTTGAGGATCGAAAGCGTCTGCAGAAAGACCGGACCCTGGCCCCAGGGGCCTGTCTTGGCGATCGTCCAGCCGTGATGATCACAGGTCAGCGGTTCCTCGATCGTCGACGACCAGTTCGCCATGTCGTTTGCGGTCAGCACGCCCTTGTGGCGGCTGCCGCTCGCATCCATCACTTCGGCTGATTTCAGATAGGCGTCGATCCTCTCGGCAATGAAGCCGCAATAGAAGGCGTCGCGCGCTGCCTCCACCTGCGCTTCGCGGCCGCTTTTTGCTTCGGCTTCGGCAATCACGCGCCTCCAGGTTTCGGCAAGCACCGGGTTGCGGAAATTCGCCTGCGCCTCAGGCACGCTGCCATGCGGCAGCCAGGTTTCGTAAGATGTCGGCCATTCCTTCTCGAAGAAGGCGGCGAGCCCCTTGATCGTGGCGGAGACGCCGGGCAGCAAGGGATGGCCGTGCTCGGCGTAATAGATCGCCGGCTCCAGCACCTCGCGCACGCGCATCGTGCCGTAATCGCGCAGCATCAGCATCCAGCCGTCGAAGGCGCCGGGAATGACCGTGGCCAGCAGGCCGTCGCCAGGGATCAGCGTCAGGCCTTCCCCAGTGTAGTGCTCGATCGTCGCTCCCGCGGGGGCCGGGCCTTGCGCACAGATAACCTCGACCTTGTCCTTCTGCTTCGAATAGATCACCGCCGGCAGGTCGCCGCCCGGGCCGCAGAGATGCGGCTCGACGATCTGCAGCACGAAGCCCGTCGCCACCGCGGCATCGAAGGCGTTGCCGCCCTTTTCGAGAATGCTCATGCCGACCGCCGAGGCGATCCAGTGCGTCGAAGTGACGACACCGAACGTGCCGAGAATCTCAGGGCGGGTCGTGAATGCGGTCATTGCAAATGTCCTTTTCGCGAAGTCATGCGTCGTTGAGACCGGCCGAACCTCAAGTCCGCGCCGAGCGGGCGGAGAGGAAGACCTGCGGCTCGAAGGCAAAATCCTTGTCGAACGGATAAGTCGGATGCTGTTTGCGCAGCCGCGGCAGGCGCTCGACGAACTGGTCGACGACACCTGTCGACAGCGCCATCAGGTTCGGATTGGCGATCGGCGCCAGTTCCGGCGAGAGGTAGCCCGATTTGACGACGATGATCCTGGCGCCGTGCGGATCAAGCCCGAGCCGGGTGAAATCGACGATGTTGTGATAGGGCCGGCGTTTGGCGGAGAGCACGAGATCGATGCCACCGGTCGAAACCACCGCCTGCCGATCGGCCGGATCTGCGGTTTCGTGCAGGAACTTGACGAGGAAGCGGGCATTGACCGGCTTGCTGCCTTTGGTGTCGAGGGAAGCGCCGACGCTGAGCTCCAGCTCCGCACCGATACCGGCGGCATAACAGGTCTCGGTCGCCGCCCTGTCGGTGATACCGGCGAAGACGACCCCGGCAGCATCCCTGGCGATCAGCTCGGCCAGCACCTCAGCCCGGTCCCCGACGCCGCCGCCTGTGGGGTTGTCGCCGGATTCGGCAAGCACGACGGGGGCGGTCGGGCTTGCAATGGCTTTCGCCACACATTCCTCGAGCGAGCCGGTTTCGCAGCCGAAGACAAAATCTTCGCGGGCATCCCAATAGGCGCTCGCGAGGCGTTTGGCCTCACGCTCCAGCACGGCCCGGTCGGTGCCGGTCATGATGGCGGCGGCGGTAGCGCGCGGTTCGTCGGCCCAGACGTAGCCGACCATCAGCGAGGCATCCCAGACGCCGTCGATCACATCGATCCCCGGCAGCATGGCATAGAGGCTCTTAGCCGGCTCATCGACGGTGCTGGTGCGCTCGCCGGGCAGGACGACGGGGATCGGCGCCCAGAGGACGACCGGCCTCACGCCTGTTTTCAAGCTCTTGACCAGCATGGAGACCGAGCGGCGCATCGTCTCTTCGACATCGATATGCGGCGCGGTGCGATAAGTGGAGTAAATGTCGAGCGCATCGATGATGCGCTGGGTGACGTTGCCATGCAGGTCATAGCTCGCCGAAACCGTGCAATCCTCGCCGACCAGCGTCCGGGCCGCACCGATCCAGTCGCCTTCGGCATCTTCCATGCCCTCGACATACATGGCGCCGTGCATGGCGAGATAGAGACCGTCGAGCGGCAGCAGCGGCTTCAGCCGTTCCAGGAACTCTGCCTTGAACGCCTCGTAGGTGGCGCGCGAAACCGGCCCGCCGGCAATGGCCCGGGCATGAATCGTCGGCAGAAACTCGGCATCGTAATCCTTGAGGAAGGCGAAGTAGGGGGCTTCCAGCAGCGCCTGCCCGCGCAACACGCGAAAATCCTTCTCCTCGTTCAGAACGGGGTTGTATGTGCTGCATTCGATATGAATGCCACCGACGGCGATGCGCATGGGAACCTCAGATTATGTTGGGGCAATCAGGATGTTCGGGGTGGTGCTGGCGGTTCTGCCTTTCCGAGCGTAAGCCGTCGACAGAAGTTTCGATGGTCATCTGACACCAAGCACGCGCCGGCTGCAAGCGGCGCATGCGCACCTTCATCGCCAACGCCAGCACCTTGAGGCGGCCGGTATCGGCTGCCCGCATCGGGTTCTATCTTCCAGCCGATCTCGCACCTCTGAAAAGCCGCCGCATCCCGATCTCGCCGCGAACTTCAGGCGCATAATTTCCGTCAATCGCAATGTCGGCTTCTTTGCCACCGGCTACAACTGGATGATACAGATCATACCGGTGGTCCTCATCGCCCCTGCTTTCATGCGCGGCGACATGGAATTTGGAGTGATCACCCAGTCTGCGGCAGCATTTGCGATGCTTGTCGGTGCGTTTTCCTTCATTGTCGCACAGTTCAATTCGATCTCGAACTTCGCGACCGTCGTGGCGCGCATCAGTTCCCTGTTGGAGGCGATCGAGGACGCGCGCAGCGCGGCAGACACCCACATTGAACGCAGCGAGGTCGAGGGAGTTTTCGCCTACGAAGGCTTGACGCTGACGTCGCCGACCGGCGAGCTATTGCTGAAAGATCTGTCGGTGCGTGTCCCGCCAGGCACACGCGTCATCGTAACCGGAAAGGATGATGCCGCCGGCATCGCGTTATTCCGGGCGACTGTTGGACTGGGTACGCCGGGGAGTGGACGCGTCGTCACCCCGCCTCGTCAATTGGTGCGCTTTCTCGGTCAGCGAACGTATTCGGGTCCAGGAACCCTGCGCCAGATCCTGGCGCCACCCAAACCATCGGCCGAGACAACGGATGCCCAACTCCTCGCTTTGCTGAAGAGCGTCGGGCTCGCACGCGATCTAACGCCCAGCGACCTGGACAGCGAGCAGGACTGGTCGGCCTTGCTGTCGCCACGCGAACAACAGCTCCTTGCGCTTGCGAGCGCGCTGGCAGCCGCTCCGTCATACATTGTTCTGGAAAAAGCCGATGCCATCTTCGGTCATGAGCTTCTTGCCGAAATCCTCAACCTGCTCGCGGAACGAAGGATTGCTTGCCTCAACTTCGCCGAACCGGGCGCGCCACGCTCAGCCTATGATGCAGTTCTCGAGTATGGCGCTGACGGTTCCTGGAGTTGGATCGATCGTCGTGAATGAAGGTGAAGCCCAGGCTCTTCGACGATTTCCTCAAATGCCACCCGCGCCGAAGCCAAACCATGGCGCGATAGCCGCCCAACCGGCGTCATCACAACCAGCCGCCTGAAAACCCCGCTCGTCTCAAGCCCACCACGACCGGCTCGCACCGACGCATGATGTTCCACAGCAGGCCGGTTCGGTAGTTTTCGATCATCAGGACGACCGGCCCTTGGTCGATGCCGAAATGGTAGGGGCTGACCCACCATCCCTCGTCCTTGTCTTCCATCGCATATGTCTGGTTGAACGATGGCCTGAAGCCGTAGAGGCGCGTCATGCCAAGCCGCATTCGGGCAAAGTTTCTGACGGTCGGGATGACGATTTCCGGAGCGAACGGCAGCGAAGCGACCACTGCCCAGGGAGATACGGTCCCGTCATCCGGTCCGTAGGGGGCGCCACGCGCAATGTAATCGAAGAATTCCCTGTCGATGCCATCTATGTTCCGCTTCGTCCAACCGGGTCCATCACTTGCCGTGAAGCCCCAGCAATATTCGCCGTAACCTTTGAAGTTCAACGGATTGCGGATGGCATATTCCTGCTGGACGAAAGTCGCGTGTCGGCTGTTCTTGAAATAATCGCTGTCATGCTCACGCATGAAGGCATCGCGAATTTCGCGAAAATCGATCCACATATGCGAAAGCTGATGGGTAAAGAGCGGACCGGAATAGAGCAGTTCGCGGCCGAAGACATTCCGCCATTCGTAGCTTTCCGTATAGGCCGTAAAGCTTTCCGGGGGCAGCGGGTGGCTCGGTGAACCAAGCCCGAGAATATAAAGAAGCAGACCTTCGTCATAACCGCGCCAGCGATAGGGAATGAAGCCGTTCTCCGGTCGCCAGCCATGAGTGAGCGTCGCGCCGTTGTCGCGCGCCCAGTTCCAGTCCACGCGCTCGTAGAGCGATTTGGCGAGCGCACGAACCTTCGCCTCGTCCTCGGTATCTGCATCGAAATAGGCCGCAACCGTCAAAGCGCCGGCGAAGAGGAAGGCTGAGTCGATCGTTGACAACTCGCACTGCCAGACCCGCTTTCCTGTTTCAATGTCGAGGAAATGGTAGAAGAAACCCTTGTATCCGGAAGCGTCCGGTTCAGGTCCCTGATGGCAGGATATCAGGAATTCCAGCCGGCGCCGGGCGATCTTCGCGGCAAACTCACGAATGACGATCCCGCGCTCGACGATGACCGGAATGGTGGCAAGCGCCATGCCGATGGCAGCAATGCTTGCCGGTGCGCCTGCCTGCGTCTTGTCGCGGACCAATCCGTTGTCCGGGTTGGTGCACTGCAGATAATAGAGCAATGTCGTGAACTGAAGGCGACCGAGATCCTCGTTCGTCGGCATCCGGTTCAATTCGGGATCAGTTGACAGTAACTCCGACATGACGCGCTAACCGAGGAAATCAGATGGTTTCGTCGAGCATCCGGAAGCGGCCCTGGCCGGGCGCCTGCCGGCATGATCGTTTGCTCGCGGTGCACTTTTTTCCGGTGCGCCCGACGCATGGTGGTAGGCGACGTCCCCGAGATTGCCGGTCGACGGGGTCATCGGGCGCCCCCTCTATCGGAATGCGCAGGGGGCCGTCGTCTAGGCATTATCCCCCTCCGTGGAGGTCGCCGCCTTCACTTTCTCCGTGCTCCGAACGCCCCATGTCCAGCCGCTGATCTCAGGCATGTCATCACCGTGCGCCTCGATATATTGCCGGTGCTCAATCAGCTTCCCGCGGATTGCCTGCTTGAAGTAGGCCGCGCGCGCGCCAAGTTGCGGCAGTCGATCGATGACGTCTTCAACAAGATGGAAGCGATCGAGCTGGTTCAGAACGACCATGTCGAACGGAGTCGTGGTCGTTCCCTCTTCCTTGTAGCCCCGGACATGCAGGTTCTTGTGGTTGGTCCGCCGATAGGTCAGCCGGTGGATCAGCCAGGGATATCCATGGAATGCGAAGATGATCGGCTTGTCCTTCGTGAAAAGTGCATCGAAATCGGCATCCGAAAGCCCATGGGGATGTTCGCTCGAGGGCTGCAGCTTCATCAGATTGACGACATTGATGACCCGAACCTTCAATTGGGGAAGGTGCTTGCGGATCATCTGGACGGCGGCAAGCGTCTCGAGCGTCGGCACATCGCCGCAGCAGGCCATGACCACATCCGGTTCCGAGCCCCGGTCATTGCTGGCCCATTCCCAAATGCCGAGGCCTTCGGTGCAGTGCTTGATGGCCTCGTCCATCGTGAGCCATTGCGGTGCCGGCTGCTTGCCTGCCACCACCACGTTCACATAGTTGCGGCTGCGCAGGCAATGGTCGGTAACGGACAGGAGCGTATTGGCATCCGGCGGAAGATAGACCCGGATAACCTCGGCCTTCTTGTTGATCACATGGTCGATGAAGCCTGGATCCTGATGAGAAAAGCCATTGTGATCCTGCCTCCAGACATGCGAACTCAGGAAGTAATTGAGCGAGGCGATCGGCCGTCGCCAGGGAATGTGGTTGCACACCTTCAGCCATTTGGCATGCTGATTGAACATCGAATCGATGATGTGAATGAACGCCTCGTAGCAGGAGAAGAAGCCGTGGCGCCCCGTCAGCAGATAGCCTTCCAGCCAGCCCTGGCATTGATGCTCGCTTAAGACTTCCATGATGCGGCCGCCGGGCGACAGGTGATCGTCCTCGGGATAGATCTCGGCCATATAGCAGCGATCCGTTACCTCCAGCACGTCCTGCCAGCGATTGGAATTGTTTTCGTCCGGGCTGAACAGCCGAAAGTTCTCGCTCTGAAGGTTCAGTTTCATCACATCGCGCAGGAACTTGCCCATGAGACGAGCGGATTCTGCGGTCACCGATCCAGGCTTGGGCACCGAGACGGCATAATCGCGGAAAGCCGGCATCTTCAGATCGCGCAGCAACAGACCACCGTTTGCGTGCGGATTGTCGCTCATCCGGCGACGCCCGGTCGGCGCCAGCGAGGCCAGTTCAGCCCGCAACCTGCCGTCGCCGTCGAAAAGCTCTTCGGGTCTATAGCTCTTCATCCAGTGTTGAAGCACCTTGATATGTTCCGGCTTGTCCATGTCGCCCATCGGAACCTGGTGCGAGCGCCAATAGTCTTCGCATTTCTTGCCGTCGATTTCGGACGGGCAGGTCCAGCCTTTCGGCGTGCGGAAGACAATCATCGGCCAGGCCGGACGACGGATCTTCCCCTTGCCCCGCGCTTCCGCCCAGATCGTCTTGATCGTTGCGACGGCGGTGTCCATAGCGGCGGCAAGCTGCTGCTGCACCTGATCGGGCTCATGGCCTTCGACGAAGAGGGGCGCATATCCCATGCCTTCGAAGAACTTCGCCAATTCTTCCTTGGGAATGCGGGCGAGGAAACAGGGATTGGCGATCTTGTAGCCATTGAGATGCAGGATCGGCAGAACGCATCCGTCACGGGCAGGATTGAGAAACTTGTTTCCATGCCATCCCGTGGCGAGAGGCCCGGTTTCGGCTTCCCCGTCACCGACGACACAGGCCACGATCAGATCGGGATTGTCGAAGGCGGCGCCATAGGCGTGGCTGAGGGCATAACCGAGTTCGCCACCTTCATGGATGCTCCCCGGTGTTTCGGGAGCAACGTGGCTCGGAATGCCGCCAGGAAAGCTGAACTGCTTGAACAGCCGCTTCATGCCCTCCTCGTCCTGACCGATATTTGGGTAGAATTCGCTGTATGTTCCCTCCAGATAGGCATGGGCAACGAGCGACGGCCCGCCGTGGCCGGGGCCGATCACATAGATCATGTTGAGGTCGTCGCGCTTGATCACCCGATTGAGGTGCACATAGAGCATGTTCAGGCCAGGCGAAGTGCCCCAATGGCCGAGCAGCCGCGGCTTGATATGCGCGCGCGCCAGAGGTTTCTTGAGCAGGGGATTGTCGAGCAGATAGATCTGCCCGACCGAGAGATAGTTCGACGCCCGCCAGTAGGCATCCATGAGGCGGAGCTCCTCGGAAGAAAGCGGAGCTTTTCCACGCGACACCGCCGGGGCGGTTTTCTTCATCACTGCCGTTTCTGGTGAAGCCATCGGAGTCTCCAATCAAAATGACATTGCCGAATGTTGCCGGCTCGGTTCATGAAGGCCGGCGCAGTCTCATGTCGGCGCTACGGAGGAGGGGATTCCGGGAAATGCTCCACCACGCCGCGGACACCGTGGACGCCTTCCGCTAAAATCCGCGCGGCCCTGCGGCAGGCGGCCGTCTCGACGTTGCCCCAGAAATGCACGATCCCCTCGGTGACCGTGACGGACACATCCAATCGTTCGAGACCGGTATTTTCACCGAGCCGAACAAGAATACTGCGTCGAATGGCTTCGTCACCGGCGGCGGTGTCGTCCGGTTTGGCCGAGTAAATTACCTGCAGAAGGTCGGCGCGGCTGACGATGCCGACGAGTTTGCCGTCCCGCAGCACTGGAATGCGCTTGATGCCACGCTCCTGCATGAGTTCGGCGACATGGGAAAGGGCAGCATCTTCGTCGATCGTCAGAGGATCGGGGGTCATGACGTCGCCCACTCTCCACGCACATCGTTTTACAAAAGCGTTCGCTCTCTCATCGGGTCCAAGCTCCATATCCGCCTTCAGAACGAACGCGCCGCTCGACAGTTCCGTTCGACGGATCAGATCACCCTCGCTGATGACGCCCAGCAAGCGCCCGTCATCGTCGACGACCGGGACGCCGCTTACCTGCTGGTCGGCCATGAGCTTGGCTGCATGCCGAACGCTGTTGTCAGGCGACAGTGTGACGACCGTCGTCGTCATTACATCTTTGACGAGCATGTTGATCCAACTCCGGCTGCATCTCCTCAGATGCCGTCACTCTCGACGTCCGCGCTTTTCCACAAACGCAGAGAGCCTAGTCGGATACCACCACGCTTTGCATTGAGCAGAATCAATCGGACGCGGCAAAATTGTTAGGAAAGCGGCGACTGATGGCGCGACAAGGAGCGGTTGAGGGCGTCACATGGGTCCGCGACGGCCGAGGAAACGTCGTCTGGACGAAGGCTGGCGCTGCATCGATCAATAACCCGTTCGGCACCGGGTTGTTACCCATATCCGGTAACGTTTCGTCACTTGATATTGATGGAGAAACTGGAGCGGGCGAAGGGATTCGAACCCTCGACCCCAACCTTGGCAAGGTTGTGCTCTACCCCTGAGCTACACCCGCTCAATCCGCATCGGTCCGGGGTAGTCGTTGGACCGTGGGCGCCGCCTTGTGGCGACGGGCGCTATATGGCCTAACGGATTTTCAAATGCAACAGGGAAATGACGAAGAGGCGAAGAAAAATTCGCAAGGTCGCATGAGGCAGGCGGAAAGGCCGCAAATGCGGGGGTTGAGCGTCGGTGGCGAAGATTGCCAAATGATGTGGGCGGTCTTAATCAGGGCATCTCGACTTTTCCTCACCACCAATGGATTGCCCGATGCCCGAAAACACCCCCAAGACAAGAGAAGAACTGTTCGCCTTCCTCGACGGGCTCGGCATCGCCCATAAGACGGTCGATCATGCGCCTGTCTTCACCGTGGCCGAATCGGTTGCGCTGCGCGACGAGATTCCCGGCGGCCATACCAAGAATCTCTTTATCAAGGATAAGAAGGACAGGTATTTTCTGCTGACCGTGGAGGAAAATGCAGAGGTCGACCTCAAGCAGGTGCACAATTTGATCGGCGGGTCCGGCCGGGTCTCTTTCGGCAGGGCGGAGAAGCTGATGGACTATCTCGGGGTCGTTCCCGGCGCGGTCACCGCCTTCGGCGCGATCAACGATACGGCAGGGAACGTCACCTTCGTGCTCGATGCCGATCTGATGCGCGAAGAGATCGTCAACTGCCATCCGCTCTCCAACGATGCGACGACCTCGATTGCAGGCGGCGATCTCATCCGTTTCATGGAAGCGACCGGACACAAGCCGCTTGTCTTGAAAGTGACGTCCTGACATACGATTTTAGCGCTACAATGATGCCGGCAGGATCGGCGCGCGGGAGATACCTATGAGCGGCAGCAACAATCCCTATAACGGTTCCTTCGGAAATCAGATGTCGGCGACGGCAAGCTTCGGCGCCCAGCCGGAATCGGCGCCTGCGGCCGGCAGCTACATCACCGACACGACGACCGCGAATTTCGGCAAGGACGTGATCGAGGAATCGCGCAGGCAGCCGGTGCTGGTCGATTTCTGGGCGCCCTGGTGCGGCCCGTGCAAGCAGCTGACGCCGGTATTGGAAAAAGTGGTCAACGAAGCCAAGGGTCGCGTCAAGCTGGTCAAGATGAACATCGACGACCATCCCTCGACGGCATCCAGTCCATTCCCGCCGTCATCGCCTTCGTCAACGGCCGCCCCGCCGACGGCTTCATGGGCGCGGTGCCGGAAAGCCAGATCAATCAGTTCATCGATCGTATCGCCGGCCCGGCCGGCGCCGACGAGGCGGCCGAAATCGAGGCCGTGCTTGGCGAAGCGGCAGAATTTCTGGCCGCCGGCAATATCAATGAGGCCGCGCAGCTCTACGCCGCCGTGATGCAGGCCGATCCCGAAAATGCCAAGGCGATTGCCGGGATGGCGGAATGCATGATCGCCGCCAACCAGCATGCGCGGGCGCGCGAAACGCTGGCCGATCTGCCGGAGGCGCTGGCGAAAGACGCCGGCATCCAGGCGGTGCTGAAGAAGCTCGAACAGATCGAGGAAGCCCGCAAGCTCGGCGATCCCGTTGCGCTCGAACGCGACCTTGCCGCAAACCCCGACGACCACGAGGCACGGCTGAAGCTTGCCAAGATCCTCAATGTCGAAGGCCGGCGTGACGAAGCGGCCGAGCACCTGCTGCTGATCATGCGCAAGGACCGGACCTTCGACGATGACGGCGCCCGCCGCCAGCTGCTGCAGTTCTTCGAGGTCTGGGGCTTCAAGGATCCGGCGACGGTTTCGGCCCGGCGCAAGCTTTCGGCGATGCTGTTCTCCTAAGTTTAGCAGATATGCCCTTGCGTTTTTGGGCGGGGGCACCACATTCTCGTCAGAACGGGCATGCCCGTTTACAAGAATGCGGGACGGTTTCATGCAAGTCGGTAATGCCAGATACCTGAAGCCGGGCGATTTGCCTGATACGATCGCCGTCTTTCCGCTGACCGGTGCCCTGCTTCTGCCGGCCGGGCAGCTTCCGCTCAATATTTTCGAGCCGCGGTATCTGGCGATGCTGGATGCGGCGCTGACCGGAAACCGGCTGATCGGCATGGTGCAGCCGGCGCTCGGCGAACACGAGGACAAGGGCGGCGATCCCCACCTTGCCGCTGTCGGCTGCCTTGGCCGCATCACCTCCTTCGCCGAGACCGGTGACGGGCGCTATATCGTCTCGCTGACCGGCGTCTGCCGCTTTCGGCTGCTGGAGGAGAAAGCCACCAGCGATCCCTTCCGCACCTTCCGTATCGCCCCTTTTATCGCCGATCTCTCGGCCGCGAACGAGGAGGAGGCGGTCGATCGCGCCGCCCTTCTGACCGCCTTCAAGGCCTATCTCGACGCCAATAAGCTGGAAGCCGACTGGGAGAGCGTCGAGCGGGCGAGCAATCTGACGCTGGTCAATTCGCTGGCGATGATGTCGCCGTTCGGACCGGCCGAAAAGCAGGCGCTGCTGGAGGCGCCCGACCTGAAGACTCGGGCCGAAACACTGATCGCCATTACCGAGATCGTGCTGGCGCGGGTCTTCGGTGACTCCGACACGGTTCTGCAGTAGGTTTTCGGCCATGGACGAAAAACTCAGCCGCGTCGATCCGAAACTGCTCGAACTCCTGGTCTGTCCGCTCTCCAAGGGGCGGCTTTCCTATGATCGCGAGCACAATGAACTCGTTTCGGAAAAAGCGCAGCTCGCCTATCCGATCCGCGACGGCATTCCGATCATGCTGGTGTCCGAAGCCCGCCGCCTCGATGAATAACGCTTTTTTTAATTGCCTTTAAATCGTCTGGCCGGCGAGCAGCCGCGGATTGTCCTTCGCCGTCGTTCCGGCCGCCTGGCCGATGAAGAATGATTTGAGGCGCGGCAGCCGGTCGACGATGCCGAGGCCAACGTCGCGGGCGATGCGAATCGGCGTTGCGTCATTGGAGAACAGCCGGTTCAGCACATCGGTCGTCATGCCCATGCGAAAGGTGTCGAAGCGCCGCCAGGTCTGGTAACGCTCGAGAATGTTGATCGAGCCGATATCGAGGCCGAGGCGATCGGCCTCGACAATGGTTTCGGCGAGCGCTGCCACATCCTTGAAGCCGAGATTGAGGCCCTGGCCGGAAATCGGGTGAATGCCGTGGGCGGCGTCGCCGGCCAATGCAAAACGCGGCGCGACGAAGGCGCGGGCGAGCGTCAGGCCGAGCGGGAAGGCGCGCTTGTCGCCGACGACCTTCAACGCCCCGAGCTTATGGCCGAAGCGGCGTTCCAATTCCTCCTCGAAAACCAGATCGTCGGCGGCAACCAGCCGGTCGGCGTCATGCGTCCGTTCCGTCCAGACCAGCGATGAACGATTGTTCTTGAGCGGCAGGATGGCGAAGGGGCCGGCCGGCAGGAAATGCTCCTCGGCGCAGCCCTCATGCGGGCGCTCATGTTCGACCGTGGCAACGATGCCGGACTGGCCGTAATCCCAGGTGACGGTCTTGATGCCGGCAAGATCGCGCAGCTTCGAGCGCACGCCGTCGCAGGCAACCAGCAGCCGGCTCTCCAACGGGCTGCCGTCCGACAGCGTGACTGTGACATGGCTGTCGTGGGTCTTCAGTTCGGTGGCGCCGAGCCCGTGGCGGATGTCGATGCCGAGCCGCGCGCAGAGGGCGCGCAGCGCCGCCACCATCGCCACGTTCGGGATCATGTGGGCGAAGGGCCGGCCTTCGGCCACTTCGCCGTCGAAGGTCAGAAACACCGGCCGTACCGGATCGGAGGTCCTGGAGTCGGTGACAATCATCTTGGTGATCGGCTGGGCTTCCGGCTCGATCTCGTCCCAGATGCCGAAGACCTCGAGCATCTTCGCCGCGGCTGCGATAACGGCCGAAGCGCGCGTATCGTTTTTCCAGACATGCTCGGGAGCCGCCTCGACGACGGCGACGTTCAGATGCGGTGCTGCCTGTTTGACCGCGACAGCGGCGGAAAGGCCGACATAACCCCCGCCCACAACCAGCATATCAAGCATCGCGCCGCTCCCGTACTTTCAGTCTCAGATGTGATCTATATAGATCATCGCAACTTCACTTCCTACCGCCGGGAGGCATACAAAATGACGCGCGAGACATCAGGGCCTTCGGCAATGGAGACGCTGCTTTCGACGCTCGACCTGGAGCCGATCGAGGTGGATATCTTCCGTGGGCGCAGCCCGCAGGCCGGCTGGCAGCGGGTCTTCGGCGGCCAGGTGATCGGCCAGGCGCTGATGGCGGCGCAGCGCACCATCGAGGGCGAGCGTTTCGTCCATTCGCTGCATGCCTATTTCATGCGGCCCGGCGATCCCTCGGTGCCGATCATCTATCAGGCGGAGCGGATCCGGGACGGGTCGAGCTTCACGACGCGCCGTGTCGTCGCCATACAGCACGGCAGGGCGATCTTCACGCTGTCGGCCTCCTTCCAGGTCGAGGAGCCGGGCTTCGACCACCAGATCGCAATGCCCGAAGTCCAGATGCCGGAAGCGCTGCTCGGCGAACAGCAGATCACGGAGCAGTATCTGACGCATGCGCCGGAGGCGATCCGAAAATACTGGCAGCGCGAGCGGCCGATCGAGATTCGTCCCGTCTCGCTGACGCATTATTTTTCCGACAGGAAGCTCGATCCCAAACAGGACGTCTGGGTGCGCGCCACCGGCCCGGTTCCCGACGACCGGCTCTATCAGGCGGCCGTCCTTGCCTATCTTTCTGACATGACGCTGCTCGATACTTCGCTCTATGCACACGGCACGTCGATTTTCGACCAGAGCCTGCAGGTGGCGAGCCTCGATCATTCCATGTGGTTCCACCGGCCCTGCAAGCTCGACGACTGGCTGCTCTATACGCAGGACAGCCCGTCTGCTTCGGGTGCCAGAGGGTTGACCCGGGGGTGCCTCTTTACCCGATCGGGCGAACTGATCGCCTCGGTTGCGCAGGAGGGTTTGATTCGTAAAAAGGCAAATGAATAAATAATGTGCATATTTGAAAATTTGCGCATTATTTATGCGCTTATTGGCCGGTCATTTGCCTGTTTATTGGTGCGCTTTCATATAAGTGTTACTTTTCAATAAGTTATATCTCGTCACGAATCTGGCACGCCCTTTGAATGTATATCGCCGGTCGCTGTTCAGGAACGTCAGCGGCAAGGAGAGTCGGCTCCGTGCCGAGGATAACGAAGGATGGGAAACCAGATGAAAATTGTGATGGCTATTATCAAGCCGTTCAAGCTCGATGAGGTCCGCGAAGCTCTTACGGCGATCGGCATTCAGGGGCTGACCGTGACCGAAGTGAAGGGCTACGGCCGCCAGAAGGGTCATACCGAAATCTATCGCGGCACCGAATATGCGGTCAGCTTCCTGCCGAAGCTCAAGATCGAAATCGCCGTTGCATCGGAACTCGTCGACAGGGCGGTCGAAGCCATCGCGGCATCGGCCAAGACCGGTCAGATCGGCGACGGCAAGATTTTCGTCTACTCGATCGACCATGCCGTGCGCATCCGTACGGGCGAAACCGATTCAGAAGCGCTGTAAGCGGCAGATCAAGGAGCTTTTCCAATGTCAATTTCGAAGTTTTCTTCCCGCTTTGCGCTGATTGGCGCAGCAACGGCCGCGCTTCTGGCGCCGGCTGTCGCCTTCGCGCAGGAGACCGCGCCGGCTGCTGCCGCTGCCGCTGCTCCTGCCTTCACCATGGACAAGGGTGACAATACCTGGATGCTCATCTCCTCGGCGCTCGTGCTGCTGATGACCATCCCCGGTCTTGCTCTTTTCTACGGCGGTCTCGTGCGCGCCAAGAACATGCTCTCGGTGCTGATGCAGGTCTTCATGATCACCGCGGTCGTGGCGCTGCTCTGGGTGACCTACGGCTATTCGCTCGCCTTCACCGACGGCGGCTCGCTGAACAGCTTCGTCGGCGGCTTCTCCAAGGCGTTCCTGGCCGGCGTCAACACCTCGTCGCTCGCCGAAACCTTCTCGAAGGGCGTTGCCATTCCGGAATACACCTTCATCGTCTTCCAGATGACCTTCGCCTGCATCACGCCCGGCCTGATCGTCGGCGCATTCGCCGAACGCGTGAAGTTCTCGGCCGTCATGCTCTTCGTCGTCCTCTGGGTCACCTTCATCTACTTCCCGATGGCGCACATGGTCTGGTTCTGGGGTGGTCCGAGCTCCTACACCGCACCGGCCGGCCTGATCTTCTCCTACGGCGCAATCGACTTCGCCGGCGGCACGGTCGTTCACATCAACGCCGGTATTGCCGGCCTCGTCGGCGCCATCATGCTCGGCAAGCGCACGGGCTATAAGAAGGAAATCATGGCTCCGCATTCGATGACGCTGACCATGGTCGGCGCATCGCTGCTGTGGGTCGGCTGGTTCGGCTTCAATGCCGGCTCCAACCTCGAAGCCAATGCCTACGCCTCGCTTGCCTTTATCAACACCTTCGTTGCGACGGCCGCTGCCGCCGTATCCTGGTGCATCGTTGAAAGCCTCGCCCGCGGCAAGGCTTCCATGCTCGGTGGCGCTTCCGGTGCGGTTGCCGGTCTCGTCGCCATCACCCCGGCAGCAGGCTTTGCCGGCCCGATGGGCTCGATCGTTCTCGGCCTCATCGTCTCGCCGGTCTGCTACTTCTTCGTCGATGTCGTGAAGAACAAGTTCAACTACGACGACAGCCTCGACGTGTTCGGCGTGCATTGCATCGGCGGCATCCTCGGTGCCCTCGGCACCGGTATCCTCGTCAATCCGGCACTCGGCGGTGCAGGCATCGTCGATTACTCGACGGCCGATTTCGCTGCTTCCTACGCCGGTACGGCAACCCAGGTGCTGGCTCAGGCCAAGGGCGTGCTGACGACGCTCCTGTGGTCGGGCATCGGTTCGGCGATCCTCTACAAGATCGTCGACGTCGTCATCGGCCTGCGCGTCAGCGTAGAAGCCGAGCGCGAAGGTCTCGACCTTTCGACCCACGGCGAAGCTGCCTACCACTCGTAACATTGGCTTCGGGCGCCCCGAGGGCGCCCCACACGGCCCGTCGCGGCCTATCTCGAGCTTGTCCGGGTTAGACCCGGAAAAGCTCTAACCATAGACCGCATTTGGCCCGGACCTTCCAAAGGTTCGGGCCTTTTTACTTTCCGTGTCGGGAATGCGGGTTCAGACATGCATGGTTAACATCGCTTTAACCCGGCTCTGATTAGGTAGAGCGGACGCATTTTGGCATGGCGAAGCTTCAGTGATTCGCATGCCCTCAGGCATTGGACGGGTTAGACACATGGCAAGAAGCACGTCGCCGGCGATGGATGGCCGTCCGGATCGGTTCTCCTTCTCGGCATTCATGCTGCGGCAGATCCAGGCGCTCATCGGCTTTGCGATCTTTCTGCTGCTGGCACTCTGCGTGGCGGCGCTGGCGACATGGAACGTCGCGGATCCGAGCTATTCCTATGCCACCGCCAACCTGCCGACGAATATCCTCGGTTACAGCGGCGCTGCCTTTGCCGATATCGTCATGCAGTTCCTTGGCCTTGCCAGCGTCGTGTCGATGCTGCCGATCGTCGCCTGGGCGCTGACGCTGATCTCGGGCCGCCGCTTCAGCCGTATCCCTGCCCGTGCCGGCGCCTGGCTTGCCGGCACGGTGCTGTCCTCCGCCGTCATCGGCTGCTTTCCGCCGCCGCTCACCTGGCCGATCCCGAACGGCATCGGCGGCGTCGTCGGCGACATGATTCTGCGTTTTCCCGCACTCTTCGTCGGTGCCTATCCCACCGGCACCTTCGCCATGGTCGTCGGCTGCATCTTTGCAGCACCCACCGCCTGGATGATGCTCTTTGCATCGGGCCTCGTCGGCCGCAGCGAAGCCGAGGAAGAGATCGAGGAGGATTACGTCGGGACGACAAGCAAGGCCCGCGTCGTCGGAGACGAGGACGAGGAGGACGAGTCGCGCTGGGTCGCTTTCAGCGGTGCCATGACGCATGCCTGGTATATGAGCCAGGGCCGGCTGCGCCGGCTCTTCGGCATGGGGCCGCGCAAGCGCCGCCAGGGTGATTTCGAATCGCCCTATGATTTCAACGATGACGAGTTCGGCACGCTGAACGAACCGGTCCGCGCCAAGACGCCGACCGTCCGCGGCGAGCGCATGGAGCCGTCGATGGAGGCGCGGCCGGCTTCGCCGCGCCGTATCGTTTCTGCGCCGTCGCTTTCCATCGATGACGATGATGACGACGACGATCGGCCTTTCGATAGCGACATGCCGCCGCGCCCGGCCGATATCCTGCCCGACGATGATGACGACGACTGGATGATCCGCGCACCGGCAAAACCCGTCGGCAAGCCGGAACCGCGCGTCGTCCCCGTGGTGGCGCGTCCGAAGCCCAGCGCCCGCATCGAGCGGGAAGCGCAGGGTTCGTTCATCCGTCCCGAGGGTTTCCAGCTTCCTTCGATGCATCTGCTTGCCGAGCCGAAGAATGTCGTGCGCGACTCCACGCTTTCAGCCGATGCGCTGGAGCAGAACGCCCGCATGCTCGAAGGCGTGCTCGAGGATTTCGGCGTCAAGGGCGAAATCATCCATGTCCGTCCGGGCCCCGTCGTCACGCTTTACGAGCTCGAGCCGGCGCCTGGCATCAAGTCGTCGCGCGTCATCGGCCTTGCCGACGATATCGCCCGCTCGATGAGCGCCATTGCCGCCCGCGTCGCCGTCGTGCCCGGCCGCAATGCGATCGGCATCGAATTGCCGAATCAGACGCGCGAGACCGTCTATCTGCGTGAACTCATCGCGTCTCGGGATTTCGAAGGCAGCAAGGCCAAGCTCGCCATGGCGCTCGGTAAGACGATCGGCGGCGAAGCCGTCATCGCCGACCTTGCCAAGATGCCGCATCTGCTCGTCGCCGGCACCACCGGCTCCGGCAAATCGGTCGCCATCAATACGATGATCCTGTCGCTGCTCTACCGCATGACGCCGGAACAGTGCCGGCTGATCATGATCGACCCGAAGATGCTCGAACTCTCCGTTTATGACGGCATCCCGCATCTGCTCTCGCCCGTCGTCACCGATCCGAAGAAGGCCGTCGTCGCGCTGAAATGGACCGTGCGCGAGATGGAAGAGCGCTACAAGAAGATGTCGAAGATCGGTGTGCGCAACATCGACGGCTTCAACAGCCGCGTCGAGCAGGCCTTGTCGAAGGGCGAGGCGATCTCGCGCACGGTGCAGACCGGCTTCGACCGCCATACCGGCGAGGCCATGTACGAGACCGAGGAATTCGATCTCAGGCCGATGCCCTATATCGTCGTCATCATCGACGAGATGGCCGACCTGATGATGGTCGCCGGCAAGGATATCGAAGGCGCCGTCCAGCGCCTCGCCCAGATGGCGCGCGCCGCCGGCATCCACGTGATCATGGCGACGCAGCGCCCCTCGGTCGACGTCATCACCGGCACGATCAAGGCGAACTTCCCGACCCGCATCTCCTTCCAGGTGACCTCGAAGATCGACAGCCGGACGATCCTTGGCGAACAGGGCGCCGAACAGCTGCTCGGCATGGGCGACATGCTCTACATGGCGGGCGGCGGGCGCATCCAGCGCGTGCACGGTCCGTTCGTTTCGGATGTCGAGGTGGAAGAGATCGTCTCCTACCTGAAAAGCCAGGGCTCGCCGCAATATCTCGATGCGATCACCGCCGATGACGACGAGGATGGTGACTACGGCGGCGGTGGCCCGGCCGGCACGTCAAACCTTTCGGAATCGGAAGATCCCTACGATCAGGCGGTCGCCATTGTGCTGCGTGACGGCAAGGCCTCGACCTCCTACGTCCAGCGCCGGCTCGGCATCGGTTACAACCGGGCCGCCTCGCTCATCGAGCGGATGGAGAAGGAAGGCATTATCGGGCCGGCCAACCACGCGGGCAAACGCGAAATTCTCGTTCCCACCGAAGGCGACATCCTCGACCGCTGAAATAATCGGCATATATTTCCGATGAGGGCCGTTTTTGCGGAAACCTGACGGCAGCCAAGCCGTTACCTCTCGCGGGCCGGTGGCAACGCCTTGAAGACGCCGCCTTTCGGCAGCATGCAGATCGCATAAAGGAGATTTAGATGAGTAATTCCGACACCTTCCTCTCCGGCCTGACGGTAACGCGGCGCGATCTCCTCGGTGCCTTTGCTATCGCTGCGACGGCGAGCGCCATTCCCCTCGGCGCCCACGCACAGGCGGCAGCTCCGGCCTCCGGCACCGCGCAGGCGATTGCCGATCATTTCTCCGGCGTCACGACGATGCAGGGCGAATTCGTGCAGTTCGGCCCGCGCGGCGAGCAGACCGGTGGCAAGTTCTTCATCCAGCGCCCCGGCAAACTGCGCTTCAACTACGACGACCCGTCGCCGATGCGGGTGATCGCAGACGGCAAGAACGTCGCCATCGGCAATACCAAGCTGAAAACCTGGGATCTCTATCCGCTCTCCAAGACGCCGCTCAGCCTGCTGCTTGCGCAGCATATCGACCTGTCGGCGGGCATGGTGAAGGGCGTCAAGGAAGAGTCGGATCTGACGACGATCGCGCTTGGCAACAATACGGTGTTCGGCAACTCGACCATCACCATGATGTTCGATCCGAAGACCTACGACCTGCGTCAGTGGACGATCACCGACAATCAGGGCAAGGACACGTCGGTGATGATCTTCAACGTCAAGACCGGCGTGCAGTTCGACGATCGCGTGTTCCGCGTGCCCTATGAGACCATTCCGGGCACACCGCAGTCTCGTGATTGAGGCGGTTTTCGGTTGATCGCCGTATGCGGGCAGTTCCCTCCGGTCCGCCTTTGTTCTAAAGCCCTTTCATGAAAGCGTGAGAGGGCATGGGGCATGAGCTTTTCGATCACCACCTGGAACATCAACTCGGTGCGGCTGCGCATGCCGATCGTCGAGCAGCTGGTGCTCAAGCACAGGCCGGATATTCTCTGCCTGCAGGAGACCAAGGTGCCGAACGAGCTCTTTCCGGCCGCACCCTTGCGGGCGATGGGCTATGATCACATCATCATCCATGGCCAGAAGGGTTATCACGGTGTCGCGATCGCCTCGCGCATTCCGCTGACGGAGGATCACCGGCAGGATTATTGCGGCGTCGGCGATGCCCGCCATATCTCGGCGATCGTCGAGCGTGGCAATCGTCGCATCCGGCTGCATAATTTCTACGTTCCGGCCGGCGGCGATGAACCCGATCGGACGATCAATCCGAAATTCGGCCACAAGCTCGATTTCATCGAGGAGATGAAGCAGCTGAAAGCCAATGGTGAGGCGAATACCTCGGCGATCCTTGTCGGCGACCTGAACATCGCGCCGCTGGAGCATGATGTCTGGTCGCACAAGCAGCTCCTGAAGATCGTCAGCCATACGCCCGTCGAGACCGACGGGCTGCTCGAGGTGATGAAGCGCGGCGGCTGGCACGATCTGATGCGCCAGCATGTGCCGGAAAGCGAAAAGCTCTATACTTGGTGGAGCTACCGCGCCAAGGACTGGGAGGCTGCCGATCGCGGCCGCCGTCTCGACCACATCTGGTCGTCATCGGATCTCGGGCCGCATCTCAAACGCATCGAAATCCTCAAGGAAGCGCGCGGCTGGGATCGACCCTCTGACCATGTGCCGGTGACGGCGCATTTCGATTTGTGATGCAGTGGCTTCTCCAGGAGTTCGAAAACACTCATAAGCTGGCCGAGGCGCTCGACCGGCTCGGCATCTCGTACACATGGCACAAGGTCGTTCCGTTCGTCGGCGAACTCATTCCCAAGCCGGTCGTCGCCGATCCAGGCTCCGTGGTCATGTTCGGCTCCTATTCGCTGTGGAGGAACGCCGAGGCGAACGGCTACCGGCCGGGTGTGTTCAAGCTGCGCCCTTTCGTCCAGGAACAGGCGTGGCATCCCTATCTCCTCAATGGAGCCGACGCGCTGTTCCTCGTTCTGCGAGATGTCCCTGCCCGTCTGGCCGACGATGGAAGGGAATGGTTCCTGCGTCCTGTTGACGACAGCAAGGAGGAGCCTGGCAATGTCAAATCGACGGATGAGATCATCCGCATGGCGGAGCGGGTCCTCGCGCTCGACGAAGATGAAATCCCGACAGGATCGCTTCGCCACGACACACTGCTGATGTTCACCAAGCCTGTCCGCATCCTGCGCGAATGGCGTCTCTGGGCTGTCAACGATCGTATCGTCACCTACTCGCTCTACAAAGACGGATCACGTGTCATTCATCGCCACGAGATCGATGCCGATGTGCTGCAGTTCGGGCAGCGGATGGTGGACATCAATCCCGGCTACTCGCCGGCCTATGTCATCGATGTCTGCCGTACCGAAGAGGGATTGAAGCTGCTTGAGACGAACTGCCTCAACGCTGCAGGATTCTACGCCGCAGACCTGGTCAAGCTTGCCGCAGCAATCGACAGCTTGGCGCACGGCTGACGATTTGGCTGTATGGCTGCGGGCCACTGGGCTCAGCTGAAGCGATAGAACTGGCTTGCGGCCTTTGCCGCAAGTTCGGCGATATTGTCGCGAATACGGTTCTCGATCAGCCGGGCTGCGTCCGGATATTCTTCGATCAGCCGATGGAAAAGGGCGCGGGTGATGCGGATGATGCTGGTGTCCTCGCGGGCGATCGCGGTGAATTTGCGCTCCACCAGCGTGACCAGCGCCAGCTCGGAGATCAGCGTTCCGGGACCGGCGACCCCTTCTGTCCTCTGAATGCCGTCGCTGCCTGTTGCGCTCAGCTCCAGGCTGCCGCTGAGGATGACGTAGGCGCTCTCGGCGGGCGAACCCTGGCGAAACAGCATCTGGCCGGCCGCGATCAGGCGCCGGTCGGCGCCGAAGGCGATCAGGCGCAGCTGATCCTCGTTCATGTCCTTGAACAAGGGAAGTTGCGCGAGCATGCGGATGTCGTCAGTCAGCGCCATGCGGGCTTTTCGCCTTAGAGCAATTGCCAGGCAATGCGTGAAACGCTTTTGCCGGGAATTGCGTGAAAACTAAGAGATAGAGCATTTCCGTGATTCGGAGAAAATGGAAATGCTCTAGGGAATTATCTTGTAGCCGCCGTTTTCCGTCACCAGGATTTCGGCATTGGAGGGATCGCGCTCGATCTTCTGGCGCAGGCGGTAGACGTGGGTTTCCAGCGTATGCGTCGTCACGCCCGAGTTATAGCCCCAGACCTCTTCGAGCAGCACGTCACGGGTGACCACTTTCTGTTCGGCACGGTAGAGATAGCGGATGATCGCAGCCTCCTTTTCCGTCAGCCGGATCTTCTGGCCGTTGTCTGTAGTCAGCAGCTTCTGGCTCGGCTTGAACAGGTAGGGGCCGACGGTAAAGGTCGCATCCTCGCTCTGTTCATGCTGGCGCAGCTGCACGCGAATGCGCGCGAGCAGCACTGCGAAGCGGAAAGGCTTGGTGACATAGTCGTTGGCGCCGGCTTCGAGGCCGAGGATCGTATCCGAATCGGTATCGTGGCCGGTCAGCATGATGATCGGCGCCTTGAAGCCGCCCTTGCGCAGCAGCTTCACCGCCTCGCGGCCGTCCATATCAGGCAGGCCGACATCCATGATCAAGAGATCGACCGGTGTCGAGCGGGCGGTCGCAACACCCTTGCCGGCGTTGGCTTCCTGCAGAACCGAAAATTCCTCATACAGCGACAATTGCTCCGTCAGCGTCTGACGAAGGTCGTCGTCGTCATCCACCAGAAGAATGGTGCGTGCGGTCATGCCGTTGCGTCCTCATGTTAAGTTCCCTAGTCCTACGCCAAATTCCTGGTTTGGCAAGGATCGGGCGGCGGACTGTTGCCGCGCAGGTTTTCATATGATTTCAATTGGAGTCCCAGACAATCCAAGACATGCGAGAAAAATGGAAAAAACAAGGCGGGGGCCGGGGATGAAGCCGTCGACGATCGTGGTTCGGCCGGCGCCGGGGAAGAGGAGCCGGGCCATCGTCCGCCTCGGCGCGATCACCGTGCCCGCGGCGATCGGCCGCTCCGGCCGCACCGTTATCAAACGCGAGGGCGACGGCGCCACGCCGATCGCCTCGATGAGGCTGATATCCGGCTTCCGGCGTGGCGAACGGAACGGCCGGCTCGTCACTCCGCTTGCGCTGCGCCGCATTCGCGCCGGCATGCTCTGGTGCGATCAGCCGGACAATGCCAGCTATAACCGCCTCGTCAGGGCGCCGTTCGGGGCAAGCCATGAGGAACTCCAGCGCGGCGACGGGCTCTACGATGTCTGCCTAGTCATGGATTGGAACATCTCCTCGCGGGCGCGCAATCGCGGCTCGGCGATCTTCTTCCATCTCATTCGACCGGGCTACGAGCCGACGGCCGGCTGCGTGGCGGTCAGCCTCCGCGACATGCGCCGGCTTCTGCCGCACCTTCGGAAGGGCACGATTGTCCGAGTCCTCTGATTGTCTTCCGGATGCGGCTGCCTATATGTTTCCGGTGACCGAACGCTGCGGCTGAAATGCGTTCCGGGACGTTTGCATCTGTGCTGACGCAATCCAAACCTCGTCCAATTCTTCAAACTCCCGGAGATATAGTGTGACCGCTCAACCCATCATCACTTTCCATGACGGACATTCCATTCCCCAGGTCGGGCTCGGCGTCTGGCAGACGCCGCAGGATATTGCCGCCCCGACGGTGCGCACCGCAATTGCCGCCGGCTATCGCCATATCGATACGGCGTCCGGTTACGACAACGAAGAGGGCGTCGGCGAAGGCATCCGTTCGTCCGGCCTCGACCGCAAGGATATTTTCGTCACCACCAAGCTGAGGAACACCGACCAGGGCTACGACAATGCGCTCAGCGCCTTCGACGGTAGCCTGAAGAAGCTCGGCTTCGACTATGTCGACCTCTATCTCGTTCACTGGCCGTCGCCGCATCGCGGCCTCTACACCGAGACCTGGAAGGCCTTCGTGCGCATCCGCGAAGAGGGCCGGGCCCGTTCGATCGGCGTGTCGAATTTCACTCCGGAGCATCTGGAGCGCATCATCGACGAGACAGGCGTCGTTCCCGTCATCAACCAGATCGAGCTGCACCCCGACTTCCAGCAGAAGCCGGCGCAGGAGGCGCACAAGAAACTGAACATTGCCACCGAAACCTGGAGCCCGCTCGGCCAGGGCAAGTTCATCTCGAATGCCGTGATCGGCGAGATCGCCAGGAAGCATGGCAAATCGCCGGCTCAGGTTATTATTCGCTGGCACATCGATACCGGCCTCGTCGTCATTCCGAAGTCGGTGACGCCCTCGCGTATCGAGGAGAATTTCCAGGTGTTCGATTTCAAGCTCGATGCCGACGACATGGCGGCGATCGCCAGGCTCGACAGCGCCGGTGCCCGCATGGGACCGGACCCGATGACGGCAACCTTCTGACCGCCGTTGCGCTCACCGGGGCCGTCGCACATCTTTGCACGATATACCCAAGCAGGCCCATCAGCGGCTGTCCCGGAGAAGAGGTCATCCGGGGCAGCGTTGTCTGAAGACGGGCTACCGCCTTCCCGTCAATAATTGCAGTTCGAGGATCCGTTGGTCGGCGCAAAGCCGTGGTCGCAGCCGTCGTTCAGGCGCTGCGACCGTCCGATCGAGCCGGTATAATAATCGTCAAAGGCGCGCGCCGGATACCAATAGCCGTTCGCGCTCTTGATATAGCCGGACCGGGCGCTGCTATAGCCCCGGTATCCGTTGAGATAGGGTATCTTGCTTTGGGCGATCTGGTGCAGCAGATCGGAAGAGGCCGTGACCGGTCCTATCGCCGGACGGATCGGCGCGGCCTCGGCGGCGTCGATCGATGCCTGCGATGCAAATACGATCAAGCTGGCTTGCAGTAAACTCCGTACCCTTTTCCGCCTCATGGCCATTCCCCCGATGGCGCGGTGTTCGCCGGAGCCTGAACGGTATCAGTCGCGTATCGCGCCTATGCCAAGGAGGCCACACGCTCTTTCCGATGTCGATTGCCCGAAAGGATGAAATTGGAAAGGCGCGGCCCCGCACAAACGGGCTTGCCCGCTCTCTCATAACTGTCGTCAACCGAAGCAGTGGCGCCATGAAATACGAAACCGCCCGATGCGCTGGACGCATCGGGCGGCTTTCATTCTCTTATTGTCGGATGACAGATCAGTTCCACTCGCGGATATCGACGAAGTGACCGGCAATTGCGGCCGCGGCCGCCATGGCCGGCGAGACGAGATGCGTGCGGCCCTTGAAGCCCTGACGGCCTTCGAAATTGCGGTTCGAGGTCGAGGCGCAACGCTCGCCCGGCTTCAGGCGGTCGTCGTTCATTGCAAGACACATGGAGCAGCCCGGCTCGCGCCAGTCGAAGCCGGCGGCCTTGAAGATCTTGTCGAGGCCTTCGGCTTCCGCCTGTTCCTTGACGAGGCCGGAGCCCGGAACGATCATCGCGTCGACGGTGGCGGCCACCGTCTTGCCTTCGACGACCTTGGCGACTTCACGCAGATCCTCGATGCGGCCGTTGGTGCAGGAACCGATGAAGACGCGATCGAGCGTGATGTCGGTCATCTTGGTGCCCGGCTTCAGGCCCATATAGTCGAGCGCGCGCCACTTGGAGGTGCGCTTGGTCTCGTCCTGGATATCGTCGGGGTTCGGCACGATGCCCTGGACGGAGATGACGTCCTCGGGCGAGGAGCCCCAGGAGACGATCGGCGGCAGGCTGGCGGCATCGAGCACGACGACGCGGTCGTAATGAGCGCCTTCGTCGGTCTGCAGCGTTTTCCAATAGGCGATCGCCTGTTCCAGCGCCTCGCCCTTCGGCGCGCGCGGCTTGCCCTTGATGTATTCGAAGGTCTTTTCATCGGGCGCAATCAGGCCGGCGCGGGCGCCGCCTTCGATCGTCATGTTGCAGATGGTCATGCGGCCTTCCATCGACAGCGAGCGGATCGCTTCGCCGGCAAATTCGATGACGTGGCCGGTGCCGCCGGCGGTGCCGATTTCGCCGATGATGGCGAGGATGATGTCCTTGGCGGTGACGTGCGGCGGCAGCAGGCCGTCGACCCGCACCAGCATGTTCTTTGCCTTCTTCTGGATCAGCGTCTGGGTCGCCAGAACATGCTCGACCTCGGAGGTGCCGATGCCATGCGCCAGCGCGCCGAAGGCGCCGTGCGTCGAGGTGTGGCTGTCGCCGCAGACGATGGTCATGCCGGGCAGGGTGAAGCCCTGTTCCGGACCGACGATGTGGACGATGCCCTGGCGCTTGTCGCTTGCCGAATAATATTCGACGCCGAATTCGGCGGCGTTGGTCGCCAGCGCTTCCACCTGGATCCGGCTTTCCTCGTTCTTGATGCCGAGATGGCGATCGGGCGAGGTCGGAACGTTATGGTCGACGACGGCGAGCGTCTTTTCCGGGGCGCGAACCTTGCGGCCGGTCATGCGCAGGCCTTCGAACGCCTGCGGCGAGGTGACTTCGTGGACCAGATGGCGGTCGATGTAGAGAAGACAGGTGCCGTCTGCCTGTTCGTCGACCAGGTGATCGTCCCAGATCTTGTCGTAGAGGGTACGCGGTGCGCTCATGGCGTTAAGTCCGTTTTTTGGATGCTTTTGGGAAATCGAGTAAAAAGCGGATCAAGCTCCGCCGGCCGTCATTCGATCAACGAAGTCGGCTGTTGAGCGCGCCGGACACGCAGGCAAAGAACCGCGCCGGCAGGCGATAATGGTCCTGCAGCACGAAAATATGCGCGCCTGTGCATCTGAACTTGGATTCCATTGCCTGCATATACCGATTTTTCGCGGCGGCTTCAATTTGAATCATCAGAGGGCCGGCCGCGATGGAGCGGCTGTTGATCATTCACCGTGATTTCAGCCATTTCTCCGTGCGCCGCAGCGCCAGCGACAGGCCGATCGTCAGGATCAGGTAGATATAGGTGACGATCGAATAGGTCTCGAAGAAGCGGAAGGAGCCGGCGGCATAGACCTTGCCCATCTGGGTGATGTCGGCGACGCCGAGCACCGAGACGAGCGAGCTGTCCTTGACCATGGAGACGAAATCGTTGGAGAGCGGCGGGAAGATCACCCGGATCGCCTGCGGGAAGACGACGGAGCGGAAGCGCCGGTAGCGGGAAAGGCCGAGTGCCTTGGCCGCTTCGATCTGGCCCAGATCGACCGACTGGAAACCGGCCCGGAAGATTTCGGCGATGAAGGAGGAATAACCGATCGTCAGCGCGATGATTGCCCGCCACATCAGCGAGAGATCGCGCACCAGGATGGATTCGGCCATGCCTGACGTCACGAGCGGTGAAATCAGGAAATTATAGGCGGCGACCAGAGCCGGGGCGCCGACGAAGGCGACGTAGAACAACAGCACGAGGATCGGGATGCCGCGGATGGTCTCGATGTAGAATCGCGCGATCTGCCGCGCGACCTGGCTGTCGGCCATGCCGAGCAGGCAGATGCCGAGGCCGAGCACCGTGGCGAGTATGAAGGCGACCAGCGTGACGAAGACGGTGATGCCGACGCCGTTGATCACGGTGCGGAAAACCTGGGCGTAGATATCGTTTGTGACGATGACGGCGGCAAGAACGATGCCGATCGCGACGAGCGCGACCAGCCACCAGGGATAGTCGTCCTTGACGTGCCTGTCGGGAGACGGTCGTACGGTCATCAGCAGTTGCCGGGTGTCATTCGCCCATCTTGTAGTCGAGGAACCACTTCTTGTTCAGCGCATCCAGCGTACCGTCGGCCTTGAGTGCCGAAATGGCGGCGTTGACGGGGACGACGAGATCGGAACCCTTCGGGAAGATGAAGCCGAAATCCTCGGTGCCGAGCGGTTCGCCGATCAGCTTCAAGGCGCCGTTCGAGGCATCGACGTAACCCTTGCCGGCGGTGCCGTCGGTCAGCACCACGTCGACGTCGCCGGCCTTCAGCGCCTGGACGGTGGCGCCGAAGGTTTCGAAGAGCTTGATGCGCGGGTTCTGCTCGTTGCCGTCGAGCACTTCATAGACGGCGGTGTAGAAGGGCGTGGTGCCGGGCTGGGCGCCGACCAGGCCATCCTTGAATTCGGCGAAGGACTTTCCATCGGTGAAACGCTTCTCGTCGCCGCGCACCAGCATGAACTGCTGCGAGCGCATATAGGGGTCGGAGAAATCCACCTTCTGCTTGCGGTCTTCCTTGATGGTGATGCCGGTCATGCCGATGTTGTACTGGCCGTCGGAAACCGCCTGGATCATCGCGTCCCAGCTGGTGTTCTGATATTCGACCTTGAAATTCAACCGCTTGGCGATCTCGTTCATCGCATCGTATTCCCAGCCGATCGCCTTGCCGGATTTCGGATCGATGAACTGCAGCGGCGGATAGGCATTCTCGGTGACGACGACGACGCTCTTGCCGCCGAGATCCGGCAGTTCGGCGGCCGATGCGGCAAGCGGCAAAAGAGCAAGGGCGGCAAAGCCAGCAAGAACGGTGCGGCGAAACAACATTGAACGGTTCCCTCAATTGAACGGCGAAAACTGTCACGGAAGATAGGCCTGAGGCAAGGCCGCGGGCTGCTTGGCGAAGCAAAAAATAGAAAAGGCGACCCGAAGGCCGCCTTTCCAGGAATAGAATTTTGCGCAGATCTTATTCTGCTGCCGGTTCCGCTGCGGCGGCAGCGGCTGCTGCTTCAGCAGCGGCCTTGGCCTCGGCAGCTTCTGCTGCGGCCTTCTCAGCGGCGAGCGCCTGGGCGGCTGCAACCTTTTCAGCTTCGATGCGTGCCTTTTCCTCGGCAACGGCGGCGCGCTCGGCGTCGTTGAGCTTGCGGGCGCGCACGCCGGTGTCTTCAACGATACGGGCAGACTTACCGCGACGGTCGCGGAGGTAATAGAGCTTGGCGCGACGGACTTTACCGCGGCGAACAACGTCGACGCTTTCGATCATCGGCGAGTAGACCGGGAATACGCGCTCGACGCCTTCGCCGTAGGAGATCTTGCGGACCGTGAAGTTTTCCTGCAGGCCGCCGCCGGAGCGGGCGATGCAGACGCCTTCATAGGCCTGAACGCGGGTACGGTTGCCTTCCGTGACCTTCACGTTGACGCGGACGGTGTCGCCCGGGGAAAATTCAGGAAGGGTGCGCTTGGCTTCGATCTTGGCGGCCTGTTCGGCCTCAAGCTGCTGAATGATGTTCATCGTCTTAACCTTTGGTTCTTCTGAAACAGCCAGAGCGCTCGACACTGATCCTTCGGAACTGGCCTCGGGACTTTGCCCTTCCGGGCGGGAGCGGGTTCGCCATTCTTTGTTTGCTGGCAGACGGGGCTAACCCCATTTCCGCGTGCGCCAATACACGAAAGGCCGGGGCTTGTCATCCCTCGCACGACATTTTTGTGAAGGGGAGGGCAAAATCAGCCGCTTTTCTCGGTTCTCGCCCTTTCGAAGAGGTCCGGCCGCCGCTCCCGTGTCAGCCGCACCGCCTCCTCGTGTCGCCATTTTTCGATGGCACCGTGATTGCCCGAGGTCAGGATCGACGGGATTTCCCGGCCTTCCCACGCCTGCGGCCTGGTGTAATGGGGATGTTCCAGCAGCCCGCCTTCGAAGCTCTCGTGCAGGCCGGAAAGATCATTGCCCATGACACCGGGCAGGATGCGGATGATGGCGTCGAGCAGGATCAGCGCCGCCGGCTCGCCGCCTGACAGAACGTAGTCGCCGATCGAGACCTCCTCCAGTCCGCGCGCCTCGATCACCCGCTGGTCGACGCCCTCGAAGCGGCCGCAGACGATGATGACGCCGTCGCCTGAAGCAAGCGCGCGCACGCGCTCCTGTGTCAGCGGCCGGCCGCGCGGGCTCATCAGCAGGCGCGGGCGGGTGTCGTTCTCAGCGGTGCTGTCGATCGCCCGGGCGAGAACGTCGGGTTTCAGCACCATGCCGGCGCCGCCGCCGGCCGGGGTGTCGTCCACGGTGCGGTGCTTGTCGGTGGCGAAATCGCGGATCTGCACGGCGTCAAGCGACCATTGCCCTCGTTCCATCGCCTTGCCGGCGAGCGAGAAGCCCAGATGTCCCGGAAACATTTCCGGATAGAGTGTCAGCACGCTCGCCCGGAAGGCCATCACTTCTTCTTTTTCGGCTTGTCCGCGGTGAATTTCGAAAGCTCTTCGGGATCGTCGACCAGCCCTGCCGCCAGCGGATCGATCAGCAGCGTGCCGGCTTCGAGGTCGATCTCCAGCACCGAGGCTTCGGAGAATGGGATCAGTACCGGGCGCTTGCCCGGACCTTTGAGCTCCAGGAGATCGCCGGCGCCGAAATCGAAGACGCCGGTGACCGTGCCGTAGCTCACGCCCTGGTCGTCGCGTGCCTCGAGCCCCTCGAGATCGGCATAGTAGAACTCGTCGTCCTCCAGCTCCTCGTCGGGCAGGTTGTCGCGCTCGATATAGAGTTCCAGGCCGTTCAGCGCCTCGGCGGCATTGCGGTCGTTGATACCCCGGAAACGGACGACGACCATATTCTTCGTCTCGCGGATTTCGAGCACTTCGAAGCTGCGGCCGTCCATGCTGTGCAGGTGGCCGTAGTCGCCAAGCGCGCTCGGATCGGCCGTATAGGCCTTGGCGCGCACCTCGCCCCGGAGGCCTTGCGCGCCGCCGATCGTCGCCATCAGAACGGGGTTTTCAAGCTTTGTCATGGGTTCCTTCATGTGAAGCCGAAAGACAGGTTTCTCATAAACGAAGTGCGCAGGATTGGAAACGAAAACGGGCGGCATGTCGCCATGCCGCCCGTTCGATAGGGACTATCCCGATTATTCCGCGGCGTCGGCAGCAGCAGCGGCGGCGTCAGCGATCTTCTGAGCCTTTTCTGCGGCGCGTTCCTGGGCGCGCTTGCCGGGCTTTGCCTTCTCAGGGTTGTTCTTGGCTTCGCGCTTGGCAACGCCGGCCTCATCGAGGAAACGCAGAACGCGGTCGGTCGGCTGGGCGCCGTTTTCGATCCAGTGCTTGATGCGCTCGGCGTTCAGCTGAACGCGCTTCTCGTCGTCCTTGGCGAGCATCGGGTTCCAGGAGCCGAGGTTTTCGAGGAAGCGGCCGTCACGCGGGCTGCGCGCATCGGCGAGAACGACGTGGTAGTACGGGCGCTTCTTAGAGCCACCGCGGGCGAGACGAATTTTCAGTGCCATGTTCTTTACTCCTTAGGCTTTTCTTGACCGCTTCGTGAGGCGGTAGGGTTATCGGGCTGCGGCGCTCTGTTCAGCGTGATCCGCAGCGATCTGCTCATGATGCCGGATGACTTCCTTGATGACGAAGTTCAGGAACTTCTCGGCGAAATCCGGATCCAGATTGGCGGCTTTCGCCAGCTGGCGAAGGCGTTCGATCTGGTATTCCTCGCGCGCCGGGTCGGCCGGCGGCAGATTGTATTTGGCCTTCAGCACGCCGACCTCTTTGGTGCAGCGGAAGCGTTCGGCCAGCATGTGCACGAGAGCAGCATCGATATTGTCGATCGACTGACGATAGCTCGCGAGCTGGGCTTTGACGTTTGGATCAATCATGGGGCAAGCGATCCTTTCACTTCTTCTTCGGCAATCCGGGCAATCCCGGGAAACCACCGCCAAGGCCCGGCAGCTTGGCGCCGCCGAGACCCGGCAAACTACCCGGCAGACCGCCGAGACCGGGCATCCCCCCACCCGGCTTTCCAAGCCCCGCAGCTTCCGCCTGCTTCTGCAGGGCCTCGAGCTGGCGGGGATCGATATTCGAGAGATCGGGCATGCCGCCCATACCACCGCCAAGCCCCATCTTGCCGGCAAGGCCGCTCATCATCTGCTTCATCATGCCGCCTTTGCCCTTGCCGCCCATCATCTTCATCATGTCAGCCATCTGGCGGTGCATCTTCAGAAGTTTATTGATGGCAGCGGCATCGGTGCCGGAGCCGGCGGCGATGCGTTTCTTGCGTGAGTGCTTGAGCAGGTCGGGATTGGCGCGTTCAGCCTTGGTCATCGACTGGATGATGGCGATCTGGCGGCCGAAAAGCTTGTCGTCGAGGCCGGCAGCGGCCATCTTGTCCTTCATCCCAGCCATGCCCGGCATCATGCCCATGATGCCGCCCATGCCGCCCATCTTCTGCATCTGGCGCAGCTGATCGGCGAGGTCGTTCAGGTCGAACTTGCCCTTGGCCATCTTGGCGGCCATGGCGGCCGCCTTCTCGGCGTCGATGTTCTCAGCCGCACGCTCGACGAGCGAGACGATATCGCCCATGCCGAGAATACGGTCGGCGATGCGGCGAGGATGGAATTCCTCGAGCTCGCTCATCTTCTCGCCGACGCCGATCAGCTTGATCGGCTTGCCGGTGACGGCGCGCATCGAAAGGGCAGCGCCGCCACGGCCGTCGCCGTCCATGCGGGTCAGCACGAGACCGGTGATGCCGACGCGTTCGTCGAAGTTGCGGGCGAGGTTGACGGCATCCTGGCCGGTGAGGCTGTCGGCGACCAGCAGGATTTCATGCGGGTTCGACTTTTTCTTGATGTCGGCCATTTCGACCATCAAGGGCTCGTCGATATGGGTGCGGCCGGCGGTATCGAGGATGACGACGTCATGGCCGCCAAGTCTCGCCGCCTGCACGGCGCGGGCGGCGATATCGGTCGGCGACTGACCTGATATAACAGGCAGCGTGTCGATGCTGGCCTGGGCGCCGAGCTGGCGAAGCTGCTCCTGGGCTGCCGGGCGGCGCGTATCGAGCGACGCCATCAGCACTTTCTTCTTGTCGCGCGTCGACAGGCGATGGGCGATCTTGGCCGTCGTCGTCGTCTTACCCGAACCCTGCAGGCCGACCATCATGACGACGAGAGGGGCGGCCGCATGCAGGTCGATGCCCACACCTTCGCCGCCCAGCATCTCGATCAGTTCGTCATGGACGATCTTGACGACCATCTGGCCGGGCTTGATCGACTTCAGGATCTCGGCGCCGACGGCCTTTTCCCGCACGCGGTCGGTGAAGGAACGCACGACGTCGAGGGCGACGTCGGCCTCCAGCAGCGCACGGCGAACCTCGCGCAGCGCTGCGGAAACGTCGGCTTCCGAAAGCGCGCCACGGCCTGTCAGTCCATTCAGAATGGATCCAAGACGGTCCTGGAGGTTTTCAAACATCGGCTCTTCCTTGATACGTTTCTGGCGGGTTCGATATGCCCGGAAACGTCGTGCTTTTCCTTGACGAAAACAAGACGCAAAGCCAAAAAGCACCCGAGGGCGCATCGCGCTGTCGGGTGTTGACCTCCGGGATATCGAAGTCCCGGTCGGCGGCTCGGAGTCATGCGGCTCGTCGCGGATTGGGCGCGATAAACAGGAAAGCCGCGCGAAAGTCAAGGCGGATGCGTGGAATGACTAGAGGGCGCGCGGTCCGGGCGCCTGTTCGGCGCAAAGATCGCCAGCCAAAATTCCGGCTGGAGGCCTGAATTCGCTATAGAGGCCAGTTGCAAAATATTCCACTTGTGATTCTACTTTCTACTTAAGTGTATCCTGTAAAATGATTCGTAAATATCCTTGATGCCGGATGATCCGGCGGAGATATCGAATGATAAATCCTGATATTGAGAGCTGGGCGCTGGCACGGGCTCACCATATTGTCCTGAACGAAGGCCTTAGCCTTGCCAAGGCGGCGCAGGATCTGGACCGCAAGCGGTCCCGCTCGCTGGTCTACGAGCTGAGAAAGGTCATCACCGCCGCGATCGTCGAAGCGCATGCGGCGTCTTTCGATCCCGACGGCGCCAAGCGGTAAAAGCCGGACTGGCTCGAAAGAGCGGCCGGCGGCAATGTTTACCCGGCACTCACCCACTGGTAATTCCTTCGCGTTTCCGCCATATACAGCGGAAAGACGGACGGAACGATATCATGAGCGCAACGGTCGAATTCGCGAGGATGAACGGGCTTGGCAACAAGATCCTGGTTGTCGACATGCGCGGCCGGCCCGACAAGGTGACGCCCGCGGCAGCGGTCGCGCTCAATGCCGATCCGCAGACCGAGTTCGACCAGATCATGGCGATCCATGATCCGAAGGCCGACGGCACCGATGCCTTCATCGATATCCTGAATTCCGACGGCTCGAAGGCGCAGGCCTGCGGCAACGGCACGCGTTGCGTGGTGCAGGCGCTTGCCGCCGAGACCGGCCGGAAGGCTTTTACCTTCCAGACGGTCGCCGGCATCCTCAATGCGGTCGAGCATGAAGACGGGACGATCTCCGTCGATATGGGCCGGCCGGTCTTCGATTGGGACAGGATCCCGCTGGCGGAAGAATTCCACGACACCAGCCGCATCGAACTGCAGATCGGGCCGATCGACAACCCGGTGCTGCATTCGCCGTCGGCGATGTCGATGGGCAATCCGCATGCGATCTTCTGGGTGGATCGGGACGTCATGTCCTATGATCTCGCCCGATTCGGGCCGCTGCTCGAAAACCATCCGATGTTTCCCGAGCGCGCCAATATCACGCTGGCGCAGGTGACCTCGCCGACATCGATGACGACGCGCACCTGGGAGCGTGGCGCGGGACTGACGCTTGCCTGCGGCTCGGCTGCCTGTTCGGCCGCCGTCAGCGCTGCGCGCACCGGCCGCACCGGCCGCAAGGTGACGATCAATGTGGCGAGCGCCACGCCGCCGGCCGCGCTTTCCATCGAATGGCGCGAGCGCGACGACCACGTCATCATGACCGGCCCGGCCGAATGGGAATGGTCGGGCAGGCTCGATCCGTCGACAGGTCTCTGGTCGCGCGATGGTACCCAAGAGGCGGGGGCGCAGTGAGCGGCGTCGAGGTCATTACCTTCGGCTGCCGCCTCAACACATATGAATCCGAAGTGATGAAGGCGCAGGCTGAAAAGGCCGGGCTGAACAATGCCATCCTGGTCAACACCTGTGCGGTGACCGGCGAGGCCGTGCGCCAGGCCCGCCAGGCGATCCGCCGGGCGCGGCGCGACAATCCGCATGCCCGCATCATCGTCACCGGCTGTGCGGCACAGACGGAAAAACAAACCTTTGCCGAGATGGCTGAAGTCGATGCAGTGCTCGGCAACGAGGAGAAGCTTTCGAGCACCTCCTATCGCAGCCTGCCGGATTTCGGCGTTTCGGCCGAAGAGAAGCTCCGCGTCAACGATATCATGAGCGTCAAGGCGACGGCGCCGCAGATGGTCAGGCATATCGACGGGCACGTGCGCGCCTTCATCCAGGTGCAGAACGGCTGCGACCACCGCTGCACCTTCTGTATCATCCCCTATGGCCGCGGCAATTCCCGCTCCGTGCCGATGGGGGCGGTCGTCGACCAGGCCCGCAAGCTCGCCGACAGCGGCTATTGCGAGATCGTGCTGACCGGCGTCGACGCCACCAGCTATGGCGCCGACCTGCCGGGTACCCCGACCCTCGGGCTGCTGGCGAAGACGCTGTTGAAGCAAATCCCCGAAATACGCCGCCTCAGGCTTTCCTCGATCGACAGCATCGAGGCCGATGCCCATCTGATGGATCTCATCGCCGACGAGCCGCGTTTCATGCCGCATCTGCATCTGTCGCTGCAGCATGGCGACGACATGATCCTGAAGCGGATGAAACGCCGGCACTCCCGCGCCGATGCGCTGCGTTTCATTGAGGAGGCGCGCCACCTTCGCCCCGAGATGAGCTTCGGCGCCGACATGATCGCCGGCTTTCCCACGGAAACCGAAGAGATGTTCGACAATGCCGTGCGGCTCGCCGAAGAGGCCGATATCGCGCATCTGCATGTCTTTCCCTACAGCCCGCGTCCCGGCACGCCGGCCGCCCGCATGCCGCAGCTCGACCGGTCGCTGGTCAAGGATCGCGCCGCAAGGCTGCGCGCCACTGGATACAGGCTGCATCAATCCCATCTCGATGGCATGATCGGAACCCGGCAATGGCTGCTTGTCGAAAACAACGGCCTGGCGCATACGGAAAACTTCACGCTGGCTGCAGCCCCCGGCCTTCGTCCCGGCGAACTTGTGCCGGTCACGATCACCGGCCACAATGGCAAGCATCTCGACATGCAATTGACGGCCGCGGCAGCGGCCTGACTTTCACGGAATCCCCATGGCGCTCAGTTTCATCAAAAAGGTCTTCACCTTCGGCAAGCCGGCTGAAGAGCCTGTGCCCGAGGCCGTGGAAAAGGAGCTGGAGCCGCGCTCGCGCGACGAAGATCTGCCGATCGCGGACGATCCCGTTCTACCCGAGGAAATGGAGACGGCCGGTGGGCCGGCGGCGGATGTCGATGAAGCGTGGGTAGAGCCGGAACCTGTCGAGGCGGAAACGGAAGTGCTGCCGCCGGCCGATCATCTGGGCGACATGGGTGTCGTGCCGTTGTCGCTGTTGGAGGCCGAGGCGGAAGCCGAGCAAGATACCCCCCCTACCCTGCCGGGCGTCCCCCCCACAGGTGGGGGGACTGAGCAGTTGGATGCCGCTCGCCAATCAATAGATTTAGAGAGTGCGCCCGCAGATGTGGAGAGTGAGCCGGCTGCTGCGGATGAATCGGTCAACGTGGCAGAAGACATCGCCACGAGTTTTCCCCCACCTGTGGGGGGGATGCCCGGCAGGGTAGGGGGGGAGGCCGCGGATCGCGAGCTTTCGGTCGAAACACCCCTGCCGTCACCGGAGTCGATAGAATCGGCGCCGGCTGTTGAGCCGGTTCTTCCCAAAGGCTTCGCCACCGGCCCAAAGGTCGCCGAACCCGAACCCGTTGCCCCGCAGCCGAAGCTCAGCTGGTTCCAGCGCCTGCGCAATGGCCTCGCGCGCACCTCCTCGCAGCTGACCGGCCAGATCGCCGCACTCTTCACCAAGCGCAAGCTCGACGACGAGACGCTGCAGGATCTCGAAGACCTGCTGATCCAGGCCGATCTCGGCGTCGAGACGGCGCTGCGTGTCACCGATACGCTGGCTTCCGAGCGCTACGGCAAGGATGTGACCGGCGAGGATGTCAGCCGGATCATGGCCTCCGAAATCGCCAAGGTGCTGAAGCCGGTCGCCAAGCCGCTGCAGCTCGACCTCTCGCACAAGCCGCATGTCATCCTCGTCGTCGGCGTCAACGGCACCGGCAAGACGACGACGATCGGCAAGCTGGCTGCCAAGCTTTCCGGTGCCGGCCTGAAGGTGATGCTGGCCGCCGGCGATACCTTCCGCGCGGCGGCGATCGAGCAGCTGAAAATCTGGGCCGAGCGGACCAATTCCGAATTCATCGGCACCAAGCTCGGCGCCGACGCCGCCGGCCTTGCCTATGACGCCTTCGAACAGGCGAAGGCCCGGAAATGCGACGTGCTGATCGTCGATACCGCCGGCCGCCTGCAGAACAAGGCCGAGCTGATGGCCGAACTCGAAAAGATCGTCCGCGTGCTCGGCAAGCTCGATCCCGATGCGCCGCATACCGTGTTGCAGACGCTCGACGCCACGACGGGACAGAATGCGCTGAGCCAGGTCGAGATTTTCCGCAACGTTGCCGGCGTCAACGGGCTGATCATGACAAAGCTCGACGGCACGGCCCGCGGCGGCATCCTCGTCGCCATTTCCGCCAAGCACAAGCTGCCGGTCTATTTCATCGGCGTCGGCGAGGGTGTCGACGATCTGGAGCCGTTCGAGGCCGAGGATTTTGCGCATGCCATTGCCGGGCTTGGGCAATGATGCCACAGATATGCCGCCGAAAGCCCGCAAGGCACGGCCGGCACGCAGGTTTCCAGGAAGAACAGGTTTGAAGAAGGCATGAGCACCGAAAGCGACATCACTCCATCCGCGGCCGACCGGCATCACCCGCTGCTGAAGCTGGCGCTGGAACTCGGGCCGCTGCTGATCTTTTTCTTTGCCAATCTGCGCGGCCAGTGGCTGGTGGAAAAGTTTCCGGCTCTTTCCGAGCTGGGCGGGCCGCTGTTCGTCGCGACCGGGCTGTTCATGGCAGCGACCGTTGTTTCGCTTGTTGTTTCGAAGATCGTGCTCGGCCATCTGCCGATCATGCCCTTCGTCTCCGGCATCGTCGTTCTCATCTTCGGCTCGCTGTCGATCTGGCTGCAGAACGAGACCTTCATCAAGATGAAGCCGACCATCGTCAATGCGCTCTTCGGGGTGACGCTGCTCGGCGGGCTCGCCTTCGGCCGATCGCTGCTCGGCTATGTCTTCAACGCCGCCTTCCAGCTCGATGCCGAGGGCTGGCGCAAGCTCACCATCCGCTGGGGCATCTTCTTCCTCTTCCTCGCGGTGCTGAACGAAGTCGTCTGGCGCAATTTTTCGGACGATACCTGGGTCGCCTTCAAGGTCTGGGGCACGATGCCGATCACCATCATCTTCACGCTGGCGCAGATGCCGCTGGTGCTCAAACACAGCGTCAACCTGGAAACGGACGGCGAGAAGTGAGTACTGCAGAGACCGAATATCGTGTGAGACACCAGACCTACTGGTTTGTCGCCTGTCTTGCGGTGATGGTCACCCAGATCGTCGCCGAATATCTGATGGGCCGCGTGCCGATCTGCGCCTGCGGTTATGTCAAGCTGTGGGAAGGCGGGGTCAATACCAGCGGCAATTCGCAGCATCTGTCGGACTGGTACACGCCGTCGCATATCATCCACGGCTTCCTGTTCTACGGGCTCGGCCATCTCGTCCTGCGTCGCAAGCCGCTGGCGGCAAAGTTGCTGCTGGCGCTGTTCATCGAATCCGGCTGGGAGCTGCTGGAAAATTCGCCTCTCATCATCGACCGCTACCGCACGGCGACGATCGCGCTCGACTATTACGGCGACAGCATCCTGAATTCGGCGATGGATACCGTCTTCATGTGCGTCGGCTTCTTCTTCGCATCGCGGGCGCCGGTGGCGCTGACGGTGGCGATCGCCATCTTCTTCGAGTTTTTCACCGGCTATGTGATCCGCGACAACCTGACGCTCAACGTGGTGATGCTGATCTGGCCGGTGGAGGCGATCAAGGTCTGGCAGGGCGGGCTTTAGGGTCAAAAAGACCCCTCCCCAACCCCTCCCCACAAGGGGCAGGGCTATCGCATATGAGCGATAAGGGAGATAAGGAACTGATCGTCCCATCCCGCCTTTTTGATTTTGCGTCGGATGGATGCCTTATCTGGGTGGGATCGGATGAGGTTGAGGGCGATCTTGCGCAGCAGTGCGATGTTTGCCGGCCCGTGATCCTTTCTGTTTCTGGCGGCATCCTCGCGGAACTGGACGTCGAGCACCCAATGCAGTTTGTTTTCGATCTCCCAATGGGTTCGGGTCACCTCGATGAGGGCGGCGGCCGACATGACCGTGGAGAGCAGGAAGTAGCGGACATGGCTGGTCAGGCGGCCATCGGCATGGCGGCTGGTGGCCTCGACGGAGCCGATGGCTTGCAGGCCGGGAAAGTCAATATCATCGACGGCGACGATGCTGGCGCGGCGGCTGTCGATGCGATCATGGTCGTTCTCGGCGGCGGTCTGGATGCTGTCGAGCGGCTCGATATCGTCAAGGCGGGCAATCGCCTGGGCCAGCAGGCCGGGTTGGTTGCCTTTCAGCGCCAGGGCATAGTCGCCGCCGGTGGCCAGGATGGCGCGGGCCGTGTCGGCGCGGCAATGCAGAGCATCGGCCGTGACGATGGCGCCTTCGAGCGACAGAAGCGCAAGCGCCTTGAGCACGCCTTGCACCTCGTTGCGGCGCGGTGCGGTCTGTTGGCCGATGACCAGGCCGCAACCGGCGGCCCAGACGTTGACGAGGTGCAGCGGCGTCGCCTTGGCACCGCGCTTATAGGCGCCGCGCACCGCTTTGCCGTCGACCGCCACCACGCCTTCGATGCCTTTTGCAAAGGCTTCGGTAAAGCGGCGGAAGGCGGCTTCGAAGGCATCCGGATTGAGGCAGCGGAATACGGTGGAGAACGTGTCATGGCTGGGAATGCCGTAGGGCAGCGGCACGATCGTCTTGAGCCACCTCTTCTTGGAGATGCCGAAGTCGGCCATGTCGGCACAGCTTTCGGCGCCGCAGACGATCGCGGCAATGGCAATGAACAGGATCGACATCAGCGGATGGCGCGTATTGCGCCCCCGAGGGTCGGGCAAAGCTTTAAAACAGGCGGCAAATCGATCCATCCGACCCTCCAAATCAACAGAGAGCCTTTGAATCGATCTGCCTCAATAAAACAACTGCTTACCGCCTATATGCGATTCCCCTGCCACAAGGGGGAGGGGCTTATATGCCGCTCCCGCCGCGCTCCACTTCACCGTTTCATCCGCAGAAAGGTTGCTGCTTGGCGCAATACGGTGCGCCAAGTTAGTCCCTCCCCCTTGTGGGGAGGGGTTGGGGAGGGGTCTTTCCCGGTTTACGAAGCCGGCTTGCCCAGCGCCTTTTCCATCGCCGGAAGCAGGCCTTCCTTCAGGCTGACATCGTCGAAGGGGCCGACGCGCTTGTAGAGGATGGTGCCGTCGGGGCCGACGAGGTAGCTTTCCGGAATGCCGTAGACGCCCCAGTCGATCGCCGCCTTGCCGTTCGGATCGATGCCGATCGCCTTGTAGGGGTTGCCGAGTTCGCCGAGGAAACGCAGGGCGTTGTCGTTCTTGTCCTTGTAATTGATGGCGACGATGTTCAGCCGTCCGTCTTTTGCCAGCTCTTTCAAAACAGGATGTTCGTCCCGGCAGGGGACGCACCAGGAGGCGAAGACGTTGACCAGGGTCAGCTTGCCCTTGATCGCGGCATCGGTCAGCGCCGGCAGGTTGGCGCCGTCGAGCGGCGGAAGGTTCAGCGCAGGCGCCTTGGTGCCGATCAGGGCGGAAGGGATTTCGGTGATGTCCTTGCCGTGAAAATCCTGGTCGTAGAGCATCTTTGCGGCGGTTGCCGCAATGCCCCCGAAGACGATCAGCGGCAGAAGCGCCAGCACGTAGCTGCCGCGCCCGCGCGGCTTGGCGGTCGTGGTTTCCGGTGCCTCGCTCATTCGTCCCCCTTCGTGCGCGCCGAGCGGCGGCGGATGCCCGAGGCCTCAAGGCTCGCAAGTTCCCGGCGGCGCGCCCGGCCGTCGGCCCAGGTCCAGAGCGTGACGGCGACCGTCACGAGGGCTGCAAAACCATAAGAGGCATAGACGTAGAAGGCGTGCGTCAAGTCTGTTCCTCACGGCTGGCCATGCGGGCGGCGAGGCGGCGCTGGGCGGCGATGCGGCGGCGCCAGATCTCGTTCCTCACCGCCATGATATGCAGCGTGAAGAAGAGCAGGGTGAAGGCGAGCGCCATGACGAAGAGCGGGCGCAGGAATTCCGGATCGATCGCTGGGCCGTCGAGGCGCAGCACGCTTGCCGACTGATGCAGCGTATTCCACCATTCCACAGAGAATTTGATGATCGGGATGTTGACGAAACCGACGAGGATGAGCACCGCGGAAACGCGTGCGGCCTTCGACGGATCGTCGATGGCGCGGCTGAGCGCAATCAGCCCGAGATACATCAGGAAGAGAATGAAGACGGAGGTCAGCCTGGCATCCCAGACCCACCAGGTGCCCCACATCGGTTTGCCCCAGAGCGAGCCGGTGACGAGTGCCAGCAGCGTGAAGGCGGCGCCGAGCGGGGCTGCCGCCTTGGCGGAGACATCGGCCAGCGGATGGCGCCAGACCAGCGTGCCGATCGCCGAAAGACTCATGATCGTGTAGCACATCATCGAAAGCCAGGCCGCAGGCACGTGGATATACATGATGCGCACGGTCTCGCCCTGCTGATAATCGCCTTCGGTGGCGAAGCTCAGATAGAGGCCGGCCGCGAAACAGAGGGCGGTGATGCCGGCCATCCAGGGAATGATGCGCGCTGCCAGCGCCAGAAACCGCGTCGGGTTGGCGAGATCGCTGAATTTGCTGATGGCAAGGCTCGTTTGGCTCATGACCGCTTCCTTACCTTGATCCGGCTTTTCCCGCAATCGAATGGCCCATCAATCCGCCGTGTTTCGCAGCGCCAGCGCAGCGGCGGCCGGGCCGATGACGGTAAAAAAGAGTGTCAGCGCGGTCAGGATGAGAAAAGGCGGCAGGAAGGGGGCCGGATCCTCGGCCGCGGCATAGGTGGCGCTGACGCCGAAGATCAGCACCGGAATGGTCAGCGGCAGCACCAGGATCGAGACCAGCAGGCCGCCGCGGGGCAGGGCGACGGCGACGGCTGCGCCGACGGCGCCGATGAAGGTGATGGCAGGCGATCCGACAAGCAGCGTCAGTGCGGTTGCGCCGATCGCCGCCTCGTCCATATTCATGAACAGGCCGAGCAGCGGCGAGGCGATGACCAGCGGCAGGCTGGTGGCCGTCCAGTGGGCCAGGCATTTGACCAGCACGGTGAGGACGAGCGGCGTTTCCTGCATCAGCATCAGGTCGAGCGATCCGTCGTCGCGTTCGGCCTGGAACAGACGGTCGAGGCCGAGAAGGGCGGCCAGCAGCGCACCGATCCAGACGATGGCGGGGCCGATGCGCGACAACAGCTTGAGGTCAGGACCGACGCCGAAGGGGATGACGGCGACAACGGTCAGGAAGAACAGCACCCCGATCAACGCGCCGCCGCCGGCACGGATGGAAAGTTTCAGGTCGCGAAGAAAGAGGGCGGTCATGCGGGATGGTTCTCGGCATGTGCGGTGGACGGGGCACCCCCCTCTGCCCTGCCGGGCATCTCCCCCACAAGGGGGGAGATCGGCAAGATGCACAGGCTTCGCGAAATCTTGATCGTGCGCCAAGCGGCTTCGCTCATTTGCGAGCGTTGATTAAGGCAAGATAGCGCTTCCAGCCGATCTCCCCCCTTGTGGGGGAGATGCCCGGCAGGGCAGAGGGGGGTCGCCACACCGAGAAACGTCATCCCCATACCCCATGATCCACGCCGGCAAAGCCCGTCATTTTCAATTCCTGCACATTCTTCAATCTGAGCGGTTGATGCGTCGCTGCCAGCACAATGCCGCCCTTTGCCAGGTGCGCTTCGATCAATCCTGAAAACAACCGGTCGGCGCTTGCATCCAGTGCCGCAGTCGGCTCGTCGAGAATCCACACCGGGCGGTGGGCGACGAGCAGCTTGGCGAAGGCGAATCGGCGCTGCTGGCCGGCGGAGAGATAACCGAAGGGAAGGTGGGTTATTCCCGAAAGGCCGACGGCTTCGGCTGCCTCCTCGAGGGAGAGGGCGGCAGGTCCTTCCGTTTCGCCGAGAAAGCTGCGCCAGAAATCAAGATTCTCTGCAACCGTAAGTTCATTCTTCATCGCATTTCGATGGCCGAGGTAGTGGCTGACCTCGCCGGGATGCCGCCCCTCCGGGTTCTCTTCGTCATGGAAGATGACGGTGCCTTTTTCCGGCCTCAGGAGGCCGGCGACGACGCGCAGCAAAGTCGACTTTCCCGATCCATTTCGCCCCGTCAGCACAAGCGCCTCGCCGGCTGCCAAGTGAAAGGAAATATTAGCGAAAATTAAATCCTCACCGCGCCTTGCAGCCAGATTTTCGGCGGTGAGATGCATGCGTCGGCTCTTTCTTCGTTTCGGCTCGCGGGAGGGTCAAAAAATCTCCGATTTTGACCGTGCTCGGGTATGGCAAGTTTTTAGGAAATTATCTATAAGACCCGCAACCACGCCAGCGGTCGGCGTGAATTTCATCCTTGCGCCGAACTTGGAGCATTCGTTCCACGTGCGGACAGCGGAAATGGCCGTACCCGCATCCTGATGTGCATTAAGTGCATAGGCGTTCGCACGACTGTGTTGGCTATCAGAAACGGGGTCTCTCGTGTCTAAATCTCTTGACAGTTTCAATTGTCGTTCCACGCTTTCCGTGAACGGGAAAGACTATGTCTATTACAGCCTGCCCAAGGCTGAGGCAAACGGTCTGGCCGGCGTCTCGAAGCTTCCCTATTCGATGAAGGTGCTGCTGGAAAACCTGCTGCGCTTCGAAGACGGACAGTCGGTCACCAAGGAGCACATCCTGGCCGTTGCCGAATGGCTGAACAATAAGGGTGCGGTCGAAAACGAGATCGCCTATCGCCCGGCGCGCGTGCTGATGCAGGACTTCACCGGCGTTCCCGCCGTCGTCGATCTTGCCGCGATGCGCGACGCGATGGTGTCGCTCGGCGGCGATCCCGAGAAGATCAACCCGCTCGTTCCGGTCGATCTCGTCATCGACCACTCCGTCATCGTCGACGAATTCGGCACGCCGCAGGCTTTCGCCAAGAACGTCGAGCTGGAATACCAGCGCAACGGCGAACGCTACCGCTTCCTGAAGTGGGGCCAGCAGGCCTTCAAGAACTTCCGCGTCGTGCCTCCCGGCACCGGCATCTGTCACCAGGTCAACCTCGAATATCTCGGCCAGACCGTCTGGACCAAGGAAGAGGACGGAGAGACGATCGCTTATCCGGATACTTGCGTCGGCACCGACAGCCACACGACAATGATCAACGGTCTCGGCGTTCTTGGCTGGGGCGTGGGCGGTATCGAAGCGGAAGCGGCCATGCTCGGTCAGCCGGTTTCGATGCTTCTGCCCGAGGTCATCGGCTTCAAGCTGACCGGCAAGCTCAAGGAAGGCGTCACCGCGACCGACCTCGTTCTGACCGTCGTGCAGATGCTGCGCAAGAAGGGCGTCGTTTCCAAGTTCGTCGAATTCTTCGGCCCCGGCATGGACAACATGCCGCTCGCCGACCGTGCAACGATCGGCAACATGGGTCCGGAATACGGCGCCACCTGCGGCTTCTTCCCCGTCGACGGCGAGACCATCAACTATCTCACCATGTCCGGCCGCACGCATGACCGGATCGCGCTGGTCGAAGCCTATTCGAAGGCCCAGGGCATGTGGCGCGAAGGCGACGGTTCCGATCTCGTCTTTACCGACACGCTGGAACTCGACCTCGGCGACGTCGTGCCGTCGATGGCCGGCCCGAAGCGTCCGGAGGGCCGCATCGCGCTCGAAAACATCGCTTCCGGTTTCGCCGGCTCGATGGATGCCGATTACAAGAAGCCCGGCCAGCTCAACAACCGCTATGCCGTCGAAGGCACGGATTTCGATCTCGGCCATGGCGATGTCGCGATTGCCGCCATCACCTCCTGCACCAACACCTCCAACCCGTCGGTTCTGATCGCTGCCGGGCTTCTCGCCCGCAACGCCGTTGCCAAGGGCCTGAAGACCAAGCCGTGGGTCAAGACCTCGCTGGCGCCGGGATCGCAGGTCGTCGGCGAATATCTCGCCAAGTCGGGCCTGCAGGCCGATCTCGATAAGCTCGGTTTCAACCTTGTCGGCTTCGGCTGCACCACCTGCATCGGCAATTCCGGCCCGCTGCCGGCGCCGATCTCGAAGACGATCAACGACAAGGGCCTGATCGTATCCGGCGTGCTCTCGGGCAACCGTAACTTCGAAGGCCGTATTTCTCCGGATGTTCAGGCGAATTATCTCGCTTCGCCGCCGCTCGTCGTCGCCTATGCGCTCGCCGGCACGGTGCAGAAGGACCTGACCAAGGAGCCGATCGGTGAAGACCAGAACGGCAACCCGGTCTACCTCAAGGATATCTGGCCGACCTCGCACGAGGTGCAGGAGTTCATCCAGAAATACGTCACCCGCGAACTGTACGAAAGCAAATATGCCGACGTCTTCAAGGGTGACGTCAACTGGCAGGCCGTTCAGGTCCCGCCGGGCCAGACCTATGCCTGGGACGACAATTCGACCTATGTCCAGAACCCGCCCTACTTCGTCGGCATGGGCAAGAAGGGTACCGGCGTCTCCGACATCAAGGGCGCCCGCGTCCTCGGCCTGTTCGGCGACAAGATCACAACCGACCACATCTCGCCGGCCGGTTCGATCAAGGCTGCATCGCCTGCTGGCGCCTATCTGCTCGGTCACGAGGTCGCCGTTGCCGACTTCAACCAGTACGGCACGCGTCGCGGCAACCATGAAGTGATGATGCGCGGCACTTTCGCCAATATCCGCATCCGCAACCACATGCTCGGCCCGAACGGCAAGGAAGGTGGCTACACCATCCACTACCCGTCGAAGGAAGAAACCTCGATCTACGACGCCGCCATGCAGTACAAGGCCGAAGGCGTGCCGCTCGTCATCTTCGCCGGTGTCGAATATGGCAACGGCTCGTCGCGTGACTGGGCTGCCAAGGGCACCAACCTGCTCGGCGTCAAGGCCGTGGTCGCCCAGTCCTTCGAGCGTATTCATCGCTCGAACCTGGTCGGCATGGGCATCATTCCCTTCGTCTTCGAAGAGGGTACGACCTGGCAGAGCCTCGGCCTCAAGGGCGATGAACTCGTCACCATCGAAGGCCTCGACAAGATCAAGCCGCGCGAGAAGAAGATCGCCAAGATCACCTATGGCGACGGCACCGTGAAGGAAGTTCCGCTGCTGTCGCGCGTCGATACGCTCGACGAGGTGGTCTACCTCAACAATGGCGGCATCCTGCAGACGGTTCTGCGCGATCTCGCTGCCTGATTTTTAAGAGCTTCCCATGATAGTGGCCGCCGGAGAGCAATTTCCGGCGGCTTTTCTTTTGCGGCGACAGTATTCGGGCGGGCTCACGAGGATTTGTTTTCCGCGGGTTCCGGTGGTGCGGCGTCTCACCCGTTCGTGACTTTTCGTTTGGACCCGGAAGGATTATTCGTACGTTTATATGTCAGGGCTTCCGGTTCGAACACGCTGGCGGCGCTGAAAAAGAGGTGCAGGTGAATGTCCCCCCGTTTTTTGATTCCGCTGATCGCCGGTGTTGTTTTCGCAGGCTCGTTGCAGGCCGAAGACGGCACGCCGAAAGGCGTCGTCGAACTCTTCACGGCGCAGGGCTGCTCCTCCTGTCCTCCTGCTGATGCGGCGTTCCGCAAGCTGGTGAGCCAGGGCGATGTGATCGCGCTCGCCTATCATGTCGATTACTGGAACTATCTCGGTTGGGCCGATACGCTGAGCTCCAAGGAAAACACCGAACGGCAATACGGCTATGCCAGAACGATGGGCCGCAGCAACGTCTACACGCCGCAGGCGATCGTCAACGGGCGCGGCCATCTGGCCGGCGCCGATCTCACCGGCATCAACAGCAAGATCGACACCTACAACGGCGAAGGCAACGGACTGACCGTTCCGATCAGCGCGTCGATGCGCGGCGATGAGCTGGAGATCAAGATCGGCGCGGGGCAGGGCAAAGCCAATGTCGTGATGGTCTATTTCGACAAGGAAAAGACGATCGACGTTGAAAAGGGCGAAAACAGCGGCAAGAAGATCTCCTATCTGCACAGCGTCACCAATGTCGAAACCGTCGGCATGTGGGACGGCAAGGCGACCAATCTGACGCTGCCGGCGAGTGTGTTGCAGCGGCCGCAGCTCGAGGGCTGCGCGATTCTGCTGCAATCGGCGACGGCAGATGGCGATCCGGCTGCGATCCTTGGTGCGACCGTGGTGATGGCTGGAAAAAATATCTGAGATTTCATCCGCTTGCGGATGAAGTACCGGGCGGCCCGGCTGAGCGTATTCGGGGCTGGGGTTAAGGTCGATACGCTCCGCCGGGCCCTTTGGCGCGCTGGCGCCAAACCGGGATTCATAATTCCCCTGCAAATGAGGCGCTGTTTTGACTGAAATGCGGCGTTGCCGAGAAAGCGTCAGCGCTCCTCTGTGCATTGCACGATGCGCAGATTCAAAGTGCCGCAGCGTCCTTTGCGGCCGAATGTGACGGGCGGGACTCTTGCAATTTGCGGCGGCTCGGGCACACTGTCACTCTCCTGTCACAAGCGGAGGCCTCGGGAGACTGATGACAGATCAGCCGGATTTACGACACGGCGAAAGCCGTTCCGTCGACCATAGTTCCTCAGTCGTCGTCGATCTCAGGGAATACAAGCAAAGCAAGGACCCGCTTCCGGTGACGTTTCACCGGCGTGAACTGGACGCTATCCTCTGGATCTACGGCCGCATGGTCGGCGACGGCGAATGGCGCGACTACGCCATCGATCACCTGAAGGACAAGGCGGTCTTCTCCGTCTTCAAGCGCTCCGGCGAAATGCCGCTTTTCCGCATCGAGAAGAATCCGAAGCTCGCCGCCAAGCAGGGCGCCTATTGCGTGATCAATATCAACGGCACGATCTTGAAGCGTGGTCATGAGCTGAATCAGGTTCTGAAGGTGTTCGACAAGGCGCTGAAACTGGTCGACAAGTAAGCCGTTTTTTCTGCATGTCGTTATCCCGGAACCGCTGCACACTTCCTGATGATATGCATCAGCCTGCAAACAGCGTGCCGGGATAGGCGGAGGGATCCGGATCGGTCGTCATGCCCTCGCCAAGAGTGCGCTGCATGGGCATCGTATCCAGCCAGCGGCCGTGCTTGTAGCCGGCGCCCCTCATCAGGCCGACTTCTACGAAGCCCGCCTTGAGATGAAGCGCGATCGAGGCGGGACTGGCGCCGCCAATGACGGCCACCATCTGACGGAAACCGAGACCGGTGCAGCTGTCGATCAGCTCGCTCATCAGCGCCTTGCCGATGCCGCGCCCGCGCGCTTCAGGCGCCAGGTAGATCGAATCCTCGACCATCCAGCGATAGGCAGGGCGTGTGCGAAAGGCCGAGGCGTAGGCATAACCGAGCAGGGTCCCGTCCGCATCGACGGCTGATATATAGGGATAGTGCTGGCCGACGATCGCCGCAAAACGCTGCGCCATCTCGGCCTCAGATGGCGGCATGATCTCATAGCTTGACGTGCCGTTCAGGACGGATTCCCGGTAGATATCGGTGATGGCGGGAATGTCGGCTTGCGAGGCGTCACGCAGGAGGAAGGACATGTCGGCGGCTGGTCCATCGGAATGAGGAGGCTTTTCTAAAACCACTCCTCCGAAACCGGCGCAACAAAAAAGGCGGCCGAAGCCGCCTTTTCCCTTAGTCTGTCCTGCTTATTTACGGTTGCCCATGAACTGCAGCAGGAACATGAAGAGGTTGATGAAGTCGAGATAGAGCGTCAGCGCACCCATGATCGCCTTGCGGCCGGCTACAGCGACGTCATCAGCTTCCAGGTACAATTCCTTGATCCGCTGCGTGTCGTAGGCGGTGAGGCCTGCGAAGATCAGAACGCCGAGCACCGAGATCGCGAACTGCATGGCCGACGAAGCCAGGAAGATGTTGACCAGCGAAGCGATGATCAGGCCGAAGAGACCCATGATCAGGAACGAGCCGATGGCCGACAGGTCACGCTTGGTCGTGTAGCCGTACAGCGACAGCGCGCCGAAGGAGGCGGCGGTGACGAAGAAGGTCTGAACGACGCTCTGGCCCGTGTAGATCAGGAAGATCGACGAAAGCGACAGGCCGACAAGCGCGGCATAGATCGCGAACGTCGTCTGGGCGGCGCTTACCGTCATGCTATTGATCCGGAAGCTCAGGTAGAACACCAGAGCCAGCGGCGCCAGAATGACCACCCACTTCAGCGGGCTCAGATAGATCGCCTGACCGAAAGCGGTCAGCTCGCCGTTGGCGAAAGCGAATTGGAATGACAGATATGCGGCCACACCGGTGATCGCCAGACCCAGCGCCATCAGGTTGTAGACCTTGAGCATATATGCGCGCAGGCCTTGATCAATCATCTCGCCGGTCTGAGCGCGGCTTTGATAGTTACGAAGATCAGCCATAGTTTCCTCTTACAAGCTCCGATGGAGATACGGTGTCGGGGTTTTCGACCCGGGCGCCGCTGCGGAGCTCCAGCATGCCTGCCGACAATATGAGGCTTTCACCCTTCGCAAACAAGAGGGTTGCAACGGCCCGGCCGGTTAAATCGCCGTAAGGTGAAGGGTTTGAGGCGCCCTATCCGGTCAAAGCTCGCGCAGGACGGGTGCCGCCTTCTGCCCGAGGATGCGCCAGGTGCCGATCAGGCCGATGCCGACCGTCAGGACCAGGGCGGTGACGAGTGTCAGCCCCGCCACATCGGGCAGGAAGGTCGAGGGCAGGCGCATGATGCGGGCGACGATGAACCAGGCGGCGATGCCGCCGGCGATCAGCGCGAAGATCGCGGTCGCCAGCCCCAGGATCAGATATTCGTAGCTGAAGGCGCGAATCAGCATGGCGCGCGTGGCGCCGAGCGTCTTCAGCACCACCGCGTCATGGGTGCGCGCCCGATTGCCGGCGGCGAGTGCGCCGGCAAGGACAAGGACCGAGGCGATGAGGGCGACCGAGGCTGCGGCGCGGATTGCGGTCGCCAGCTGCGCCACCAGTTGGTTGACGATGTCGATCGCATCCTTGACGCGGACACTGGTGATCGTCGGATAGGCGTTGGTGACGGACTTCAGGATCGCGGCATCTTCGGCCGCTGTCGAGGAGGGATCGGTCAGCGTCGCCAGCCACGCATGCGGGGCGCCGCGGAAGGTGTTCGGCGAAAAGACCATGACGAAATTGATCGACAGCGATTCCCACTGGACGCGGCGCAGATTGGCGATTTTCGCGGTGATGTTGCGGCCGAGTACGTTGACGGTGACCTTGTCGCCGATCTTGAGACCGAGTTCATGCGCCTCCTCCGAGGAGAAGGAGACGAGCGGCTCGCCGCTGTAACCCTTGTCCCACCAGCTGCCTTCGGTGAGAGCGGCATTCTCAGGCAGGGTGTCGGCATAGGTGATGCCGCGATCGCCGTTCAGCACCCAGCGGCCGGCGGCCGGCACGTTCATCTTGGTGACGTCCTCGCCGTTGAAGGCGACGATGCGGCCGCGCAGCATCGGCACTTCGACGAGTTTGCCCTTCGGCGCCTGTGCCTGGACGAGATCGCGGAAGGCGTCGACCTCGGCGCTCTGGATATCGACGAAGAAGAAGTTCGGCGCCCCCTCGTTCATACGGCCGGTCAGCTGCTGGCGCAGGTTGCCGTCGATCAGGGTCAGCGTCACCAGCAATGCCAGGCCGAGGCCGAGCGAGAGCACGACCGACGGCGTCAGTGCGCCGGGGCGGTGGATATTGCCGATCGCAAGCCGCAATGCCGGCGAGTTGACGCGCGGGCTGCGGCGCGCAAGCCAGGCGATCGCCGCGGCGACGAGGCGAAGGGCGACGAAGGCGAAGACGATCGCACCGACGAAGACGACGGCGATGAAGCGGTCATAGGCAGTGAGGATGGCGAGGCCGGCGAGAGCGGCCATGAACAGCGTGGCCAGCAGGATATAGGGCCAGGAGGGCAGGCGGCGGGCTTCGAAGCCCTGCTCGCGGAAGAGTGCGGTTGCCGGCACTTCGCGGGCATGGCCGAGCGGCAGGATGGCGAAGGCGAGCGTCGTCAGGATGCCGAAGAGCGTCGCGAGCAGCAGGGCGCCGGGATAGAGGGTCGGGGTTGTGGAGACCGGCAGGAATTGCGCCAGGAACTGTGCGGCGAAGATCGGCGACAGGGCGCCGATGACGAGACCGATCAGAATGCCGCCAAGGGCAATGATGGCGATCTGGAAGAGATAGATCAGAACGACGACCTGCGCCGGGGCACCGAGACATTTGAAGGTGGCGATGGTGGTGCGTTTGGCATCGAGGAAGGCGCGCACGGCATTGGCGACGCCGACGCCGCCGACGATCAGCGCGGTCAGGCCGACCAGGGTCAGGAACTGCGAGAAACGGGTGATGTTTTCGGTGAGCGAGGGTGCCGCGCGGTCGCTGGTGCGGACCGCCCAGCCGGCGGACGGGAATTCCTTTGATGCGCGGGCCTGGATGCCCGACATCGCGTCCTTGTTTTCCAGCCGGATCTTATAGGCATGTTCGACCAGGCTTCCCGTCTGGATCAGCCCGGAGGCTTCGAGCGCCCGACGGCTGACGAGCAGACGCGGCGCAAAGCCGAAACCTTCCGACAGTGCATCCGGCTCGGTTTTAACGCTGCCGGTAATGCTGAGCTTGACATTGCCGAGCAGCAATTCGTCGCCGACCGCAAGCCCCAGCCGATCGAGAAGCAGCGGCGCTGCGACCGCACCATAGGTGCCGCCTTGGCCCGAAAGCAGGGCTGCGAGCGGATAGTCCGGCTCGGCCACGAAGCTGCCGTAGAGCGGGTAAGCATCGTCGACCGCCTTGACTTCGACCAGCGCCTGATCGGAACCGTCGGGCTTGCGGGCCATCGAGCGCAGGCCGGTCGAGACCGAGACGGTGCCGAGGCCTTCGAGGAAAGCCATTTCTTCTGGCGTGGCTTCACGATTGTTGAGTTCGAAGCGGACGTCGCCCGCCAGCAGTTCCTGTCCCTGCGAGGCGATCGTATCGGTAATCGATTGCGAGACGGAATTGACGGCGGCGATGGCGCCGGTGCCAAGCGCGATGCAGGCGAGGAAGATGTAGAAGCCGCGGATGCCGCCGCGCAGCTCACGCAGCGCCAGGCGAAAAGCGAGCGAGACGCGCGGTGTGATGATCCTCATGCGATCGCCGCCTCGCTGCGGCGGGCGGCGCTGTCGCCTTCGATGCGGCCGGAACGGACGCGGATCTGGCGCGAGCAGCGATTGGCAAGCGAGGCGTCATGGGTGACGAGAAGCAGGGTCATGCCGCGTTCGAGCTGCTTGGAAAACAAGAGGTCGGCGATCTGTCGGCCGGTCTCGGTGTCGAGATTGCCGGTGGGCTCATCGGCGATCAGCAGGGCGGGCGAGGGGGCGAGCGCCCTTGCGATCGCCACGCGCTGCTGTTCGCCGCCGGAAAGCTGGCCGGGATAGTGGTTCAGCCGTTCGCCGAGGCCGACCGATTTCAGCTCGCGATGGGCAATCTCGAAGGCGTTGGGAACATTGGCGAGCTCCAGCGGCACGGCGACGTTTTCCAGCGCCGTCATGTTGGCGATCAGGTGGAAGGACTGAAAGACGATACCGATGTTGCGGCCGCGGAAATCGGCCACCTGGTCCTCGCTCAGCGCGTGGAGCGGCGTGTCGTTGATGTTGATCTCGCCGCTGTCGAGCTTTTCCAGGCCGGCAAGCACCATCAGCAGGGTGGATTTGCCCGAACCGGAGGGACCGACGATGCCGACGGATTCTCCCGCTGATATATCGAGATCGATGCCCTTCAGCACGTGGACGGAGGCGGCCGCACTGCCAAGGGTCAGATCGGCGCCCTTCAACTCGATGATGGTTTTTGCCAACAGAAATCGCCCTATATAAGTCCGTAACGAAACAGCCGCATAACAGCACTTCGCCAATCTAGGGAAGCCAGAATGAGATTTAAAGTTGCCGCGCTTCAATTCACCGTCATCGCCATCTCGCTGATCTTTGCCGGTGGAGCGAATGCCCGGACGATCAATCTCGTCGGTTTTGGGGACAGTTTGATGGCGGGCTATCAGCTGCCGCCCGGCGACGGTTTTCCGGAAAAGCTGCAGGCGGCGCTGAAGGCGACGGGGCTCGACGTCACCGTCGCCAATGCAGGGGTTTCCGGCGACACGACAACAGGCGGCCTCGCCCGGATCGACTGGTCGGTGCCCGACGGCACCGACGGCGTCATTCTGGAGCTCGGCGCCAACGATGCGTTGCGCGGCATTCCTCCCGAAGAGAGCGAGAAGAACCTCGACCAGATGATTGCTCGGCTAAAGGAGCGTGGCATTGCCGTGCTGCTCGTCGGGATGATGGCGCCGCCCAATATGGGAGCGGATTACGCCGCACGCTTCAATCCGATCTACCAGAAGCTTTCGCAAAAATACGGGATTCCGCTGTATGCCTTCTTCCTCGACGGAGTGGCGCTCGATGCCGGGCTGAAACTCGACGACGGCATGCATCCGAATGCGAAAGGCATCGACGTCATGGTCGGGAAGATGGAAGCCGATGTCACAAATTTCGTCGGGACGATTTCTACTGTGAAGAAATAGGGACTTGCGCGGTCTTTGATTGCATGATTCCGTGTAAGCACCTGCAAAAGATTCGGGGAGTGCTCGTTATGCCGAGACTGTTTACCGCCCTCGAAATTCCGCGCAATGCGGCGATGAGCCTTTCATTGCTGCGCGGCGGCCTCCCCGGAGCACGATGGATCGATGTGGAGAATTACCACATCACCCTGCGCTTCATCGGTGATGTCGACGGCCGCACGGCCGATGAAATCGTGGAACGCCTCGACCGGATCGACCGGCCGGAATTCCAGTTCCGGCTCGAAGGCATCGGTTCCTTCGGCTCGAAGAAACCGCATTCGGTCTGGGCCGGCGTCTCGCAATCGCCTGAAATGTACGCCCTGCAGGGCGAGATCGAGCGCATCTGCCAGCGCATCGGCCTGCCGCCGGATCCACGCAAATTCATGCCGCATGTAACGCTGGCACGGCTCAAATCCTCGCGGCTCGACGATGTCGTGCAATATCTGGCCGGGCGCGGCAATTTCCATACGGCGACGTTCACCGCGCCGCGCTTTGTGCTGCTTTCGTCGCGCGAATCGGTCGGTGGCGGCCCTTACCTCACCGAGGAAGTGTTTCCGCTGCACGAGGCACGCTCGACGCCCAGCGTTTCGAGCAAGCTGCTGCAGCCGGTCAAGAGCCTGGTATAGACCAGCTCGAAACCGTCCGGGCCGCCATAATCGGGATCGGGGATATCTTCTCCGGTTCCAAGCGCGGCGTCGCCGATGTCGGCTTCCGGCGGTGCGATCTTTTCAAGTGCTGCCACATTGTCGTGGTCCATGGCGAGGATCAGGTCGAAATCCGTGAAATCCCTTGGTTGGATGCGCCGGGCGCGTTGCCCCAATATGTCGATGCGGTGGCTTTTCGCGGTGGCGACCGAGCGCCGGTCGGGCTGATCGCCCTCGTGCCAGCCGCCGGTACCGGCGGAATCGATCCTAAAATGGCCGATCAGGCCAGCCTCGGCGACAAGATGGCCGAAAATTCCTTCCGCCAGAGCATGATGCCGAAAAGTGTGAGCGGTTTTCGGACGACATCCTGTTCTGGCGGAGAACGGCATATATTGCCCATGCAAACGAAGAGGATGCTGATGCGTTTCATCGGTAGACCTGTTGACAGATGAAAGGACGATCGCATGAAAATGGAAAAACTGGAACGTGCGGCAGTCGATGCTGAACTGACCAAGCTTGCAGGCTGGACGCTCAACGACGCTGCCTCCTCAATATCGAAAACCTTCAAATTTTCCAATTTCATCGAGGCTTTCGGTTTCATGACGGAAGCAGCGATTACGGCCGAAAAGCTCAACCACCATCCGGAATGGTTCAACGTTTACTCCAAAGTAGAGGTGACGCTGAACACGCATGATGCCGGCGGGCTGACGGAGCTGGATTTCAAGCTCGCCAAGGCAATGGAGAAGGCTGCGGCGCGAAGGATGGTTTGAAAGCGGGGCCATTTGAAAGGCGGGCCGTCATCACCATATGTTCGCCTGGACAAAAGGGATGCAGGGATGGATGAGGTCAAATTCGGAGAAATCCTGTTGCCGGGCGACGAGGACACCCAAAGCCGGCGGGAAAAGACCGTAAGGCAGAAATTCTGGCCGACCTTCCGGCGGGCGGTTCGGCAGGTTCCCTTTTCCCGCGACGTCGTCGCCGGTTTTTATTGCGCGCTCGATCCGCAGACGCCGACCAAGGTGCGCGGCGTGCTGCTGGCAGCGCTGGCCTATTTCGTCATGCCGATCGACATGATTCCCGATGTTTTTGCCGTTATCGGCTTTTCCGACGACGTCGCCGTGCTCTCGGCCGCCTTCGCCATGGTGCGCGGCCATATCCGGCCCGGCCACTACGAAGCGGCTGACCGCGTTCTCGCCGACCGGCCGGAAGAGGCGATGAAGACAATCTGAAGCACGTCGTCCTCCCAAAACCGCTGCACAGTTTGGGCGACTTACGTCAGGCGATTTCGCGTTCCAGCACCTTGCGGAGTTTGCCGAAGGCAAGCCGGATGCGCGATTTGACCGTGCCGAGCGGCAGGCCGGTCGTTTCGGCGATTTGAGAATGCGATTGCCCGAGAAAGAAGGCGGCGCGCAGCATGTCGCGCTGCTCTTCCGGCAATTGGCCGACGGCGGCGCGTATCCGGGCGTCGCGATCGTCATTGGCGATGATGTCTTCAGCGCCGATCTCGGCCGGCGGCTGCAGGGCCGGATCGGTCTCGTCGAAGATGCGGGTATTGGCACGGCGCTGCTGGTCGATGCGGCGGTTGCGGGCGATGCGGAAAAGCCAGGTCGAAAGGGAAGATCGCGTGGCATCGTAGAGATCCGCCTTGTGCCAGAGCACGATCATGATCTCCTGGACCAGTTCCTCGGCCTCGGCTGATGTCATCTTCTGGCGCATCAGCCAGGCTTTCAGCCGCGGTGCGAAATAGTCGAACAGGATGGAAAAGGCCTGCTGGTCGCGATCCCTGGCGACGGCCTTCGCGAGGGCAGCGAAACGCTGTCTTTGCTCGGCATCCATGTCCCCTCACGCGCCCCCTGCGGCAATAATTTCGTATCGGATTTCCAAGTCTTACTGAGGTACAACGGATTTGGGAAAGGTCAAACTCTTGCCTGAATCTTTGTGTCTTAAATTCAGCCGAACGGACGGCCAGTGCCATCGGGGCACCATGTCGCGGCCGATACCGTCAAAGGGGCGAAAATTGATACCCGAGCTGAAATGACACAGGCAGATACAAATCGCAGCTATTGTTGACCATTTGGTAACCTGAATTAAGTCAAAATAAAGCAGATCGTGATTATGCGGCGCCCGCTATGATCGCTTCGGGCCTTGAATCGCAAGAACCGGCAGGAATCCATGTTTGTAAAAAGTATCGTATCCGCTCTCGCACTCACCCTTGTCACGGCCGGAGTTGCGGCAGCGCAGCAGGCCGCGCCGAACCGCATCCAGCAGTTCCAGGCATGGGGCGCCTACTCCTACAAGTCGGGCGCCAGCACCGTCTGCTACGTGCTGTCGGTTCCGACGGCAAAGCAGCCGGCAAGCGTCGACCACGGCGACAACTTCTTCATCGTCTCGCAGCGTCCGGGCCAGAACATCTCCTATGAGCCGCAGGCGATGATGGGCTACACGGTGAAGGAAAATTCGAAGATCAACGTCGTCATCGACAACAAGACCTTCGTGATGTTCACCAAGGACAAGGCCGGCTGGGTCGAGAACGCGGCGCAGGAGCCCGCCCTGGTCGCCGCCATGAAGACCGGTCATTCGATGACGGTCAATGCCGTTTCCCGCAAGGGTACCGGCACCTCCTACAGCTATTCGCTCTCGGGCATCTCGGCTGCGCTGAAGCAGATCGAAAGCTGCAAGTAAGCGGTCCCCCAACCGCAGAGTTTCGACGGGGCCGGCCTTGCGCCGGCCCTTGCCGTTTCTATCTCTAGTGACGCGCGGGCAAAATGATGCTAAAGCCCGCGCCAACAGCGGACAGAGCGCGGTATCCGTCGCCGTTCCGCATTCAATTTCTGCCCATGTGCCGCCATGCGCCTCACGTCTTCCGGTTTGCTCCTGAAGTCCGCGAGGCTTGCGAGGCGGTTACGTGTTCGAATTCGGGATGAATGCCTATGTCCGTCATGGATGCGATAGATGTCACCAAGCCGCAGGCGCCAGGCGCCGCTTCCGGCGCAGAGAAGCCTTCCCTGATCGGGCTGTCGCGCGAGGAGATGGCGGCGGCGCTGCGTGAAAAGGGCGTGGCCGAGAAGCAGATCAAGATGCGCGTCGCGCAGCTCTGGAACTGGATCTATGTGCGCGGCGTCTCCGATTTCGACCATATGACGAATGTCGCCAAGGATATGCGTGAAATGCTGAAGCAGCATTTCACCATCGCACGTCCGGAGATCGTCGAGGAGCAGGTCTCAAATGACGGCACGCGCAAATGGCTGCTGCGTTTTCCGCCGCGCGGCGCCGGTCGCCCGGTGGAGATCGAGGCCGTCTACATTCCGGAAGAGGGGCGTGGCACGCTCTGCATCTCAAGCCAGGTCGGCTGCACGCTGACATGTTCCTTCTGTCATACGGGTACGCAGCGGCTGGTGCGCAACCTGACGGCGGAGGAAATTCTGTCGCAGCTGTTGCTTGCCCGCGACCGGCTCGGCGACTTCCCGGATCGTGAAGCGCCGCAGGGCACGATCATGCCGGCCGAGGGCCGCAAGGTCAGCAATATCGTGATGATGGGCATGGGCGAGCCGCTCTATAATTTCGACGCCGTCAAGCAGGCATTGCTGATCGCTACGGATGGTGACGGCCTGTCGCTTTCCAGGCGCCGCGTGACGCTGTCCACCTCGGGCGTCGTGCCGGAGATCTTCCGCACCGGCGAGGAGATCGGCGTCATGCTGGCGATCTCGCTGCATGCGGTGCGCGACGACCTTCGCGACATTCTGGTGCCGATCAACAAGAAGTATCCGCTGAAGGAGCTGATCGAAGCGTGCAAGGCCTATCCCGGCCTTTCAAACGCGCGGCGCATCACCTTCGAATATGTGATGCTGAAGGATGTCAATGACAGCCTGGAGGACGCCAAGGGGCTGATCAAGCTCCTGAAGGGCGTGCCGGCGAAGATCAACCTCATTCCGTTCAATCCCTGGCCCGGCACCAATTACCAGTGTTCCGACTGGGAGCAGATCGAGAAGTTCGCCGATTTCATCAATTCGGCCGGCTACGCCTCGCCGATCCGCACGCCGCGCGGTCGTGATATTCTGGCCGCCTGCGGTCAGTTGAAATCGGAATCCGAACGCATGCGCAAGACCGAGCGCCTGGCCTTCGAAGCGATGATGATCGCCAATCACGGCGCCGACGACTGATCAGCAAGTTTGATCCTCGCTACAATTCTCCTGCATTGATTTAAGCATGCGCTTTTCCTAATAGTGCCGCCAAAATCAATCAGGAGGAAATAAATGCGCCCTATTCTGCTCGCTCTTGCCGCCACTTTGGCGCTTTCGCTGCCTGCAAAGGCCGATAACGTGACCGTTGCCGTAACGGCGATCGTCGAACATCCGGCGCTGGATGCGGCGCGTAAGGGCGTTCTCGACGTGCTGACGGCTGCCGGCTACAAGGAAGGCGAGAACCTGAAATTCCTGTTCGAATCGGCGCAGGGCAATCCGGCGACGGCAGCCCAGATCGCCCGCCAGTTCGCCGGCGAAGAGCCTGATGTGATCGTGCCGATCTCCACGCCGTCCGCCCAGGCCGTCGTCTCCGCGACGCGCGACATTCCGGTCGTTTTCACCGCCGTGTCCGATCCGCTCGGCGCCCAGCTCGTCAAGAACATGGACAAGCCCGGCGGCAATGTCACCGGCCTTTCCGACATGTCGCCGGTCGCCGAGCACCTGGCGCTGATCAAGGAAATCGTGCCAAACGTTAAAACCATCGGGTATCTCTACAATTCAGGCGAGGCGAACTCGGTTTCGCTGCTGGCCGTCTTGAAGGTCGAAGCCGAGAAGGCCGGCCTGACGGTGGTTGAATCGGCTGCCACCAAATCGGCCGAGGTTCAGGGTGCCGCCCGCGCCCTCGTCGGCCGCGCCGATGTGATCTACGTCCCGACTGACAACACGATCATCTCGGCGCTCGAGGGCGCCGTCGCGGTTGCTGAGGAGAGCAAGCTGCCGCTCTTCACCGCCGATACGGATTCGGTTTCGCGCGGTTCGATCGCCGCCCTCGGCTTCAACTATTACGATGTCGGCAAGCAGACCGGCGAAATCGTTGTGCGCGTGCTGAAGGGCGAGAACCCCGGCGACATCGCGGTCAAGACTGCCGCCGGCAGCGATCTGGTGGTCAACAAGGCCGCGGCTGCCAAGATGGGCGTCACCCTGCCGGAAAGCGTGCTGTCGCGCGCCAACAAGGTCATCGAATAATCGGCCGCCATTTCAATGTTTAGTCGAATACAGCCGCTCCCGTTTGCACGGGGGCGGTTCTTCGTATTAAAAAGCTGCGGTTTCGCGACGGGCGGAACGGAAACAAAAAGGGGCTGAAAGCCTTGAGCCAAATCGCATTCTGGGGCGCCGTCGAGCTCGGCCTGGTCTATTCCTTCGTCGCTCTCGGCGTCTATCTCGCCTTCCGCGTGCTTGATTTTCCCGACCTGACGGTCGACGGCTCCTTTCCGCTCGGCGCGGCGGTGACCGCAGTGCTGATCATTGCCGGCGTCAATGCCTGGCTTGCGGCTTTGATCGCGATGGCGGCGGGTGCGGCGGCCGGCATGGTGACGGCGCTGCTCAACGTGCGCTTCAAGATCCTCAACCTGCTCGCCTCGATCCTGACGATGATCGCGCTGTTTTCCGTCAATCTCAGGGTGATGGGTAAACCCAATGTCGCCCTTATCAATGCCGATACGATGATCAGCCCGTTCTTCGGCCACGGCCTTCGCGATTTCTACGTGCGGCCGCTCTTCATCGGCGTGCTTGTGATCGTCGCGCTCATCCTGGTCTGGCGTTTCCTGGAAAGCGATGCGGGACTGGCGATGCGGGCGACCGGCGCCAATGCACGGATGGCCCGCGCCCAGGGTGTCGATACCAGCCGGCAGATCTATCTCGGCATGGCGATCTCGAATGCGCTGGTGGCGCTCGGCGGCGCCTTGTTTGCCCAGACGAACGGCTTTGCCGACGTCACCTCGGGTGTCGGCACGATCGTCGTCGGGCTTGCCGCCGTCATCATCGGCGAGACGCTGCTCGGGCGCCGAGGTTTGCTGGTCGCGCTGATCGGCTGCGTGCTCGGCTCGATCCTCTATCGCATCGCCATCCAGTTGGCGCTGTCGAGCGACGTCATCGGCCTGCAGGCCTCCGACCTCAACTTCGTAACGGCGGTGCTGGTGACCGTGGCGCTCGTCCTTCCCCGTCTTCGCGGAGGTGCCGCATCGTGATCAGCGTCAAAGACATCAAGGTCGTTTTCGGGCGCGGCACGCCGCTGCAGAAACAGGCGCTGAACGGCGTCAACCTGACCATCGAGCAAGGCTCCTTCGTCACCGTCATCGGCTCCAACGGCGCCGGCAAATCGACGCTGCTCGGCGTGCTCGCGGGCGATGTCATTCCGAGCGAGGGACAGGTGCTGATCGGCAAGACTGAAGTGACGCGCAAGTCCACGGCGGCGCGTGCCGGCCTGGTGGCGCGCGTCTTCCAGGATCCGCTGACGGGAAGCTGCGGCGCGCTGTCGATCGAGGAAAACCTTGCTTTGGCCGCCCGGCGCGGCGAGAAGCGCGGGCTTGCGCCAGCGCTTGGCGGTAAACGCCGGGACTATTTCAAGGAGCGGATTGCCGAACTGAACCTCGGGCTGGAAAACCGGCTGAAGGACCGCATGGATCTGCTCTCGGGCGGGCAGCGCCAGGCCGTGTCGCTTGTCATGGCAACGCTGGCAGGCTCCGAAGTGCTGCTGCTCGACGAACATACGGCAGCGCTCGATCCCGGGATGGCGGAGTTCGTGATGAACCTGACGCAGAAGATCGTGGCCGAGCGCAAGCTGACGACGATGATGGTGACGCATTCCATGCGCCAGGCGCTGGATTACGGCCACCGCACGATCATGCTGCATGGCGGCGAGATCGTTCTCGACGTGGCAGGTGACAACAGGAAGAACCTGCAGGTCGAGGACCTGATCGCCATGTTCCGCAAGATGCGCGGCCAGACGCTCGATGACGATGCTTTGCTGATCGGCTAACCCGCGGCCGGTTTTACCGGTCTGCCCGCCTGATCATCTCGCCTGGGTGAGCAGGATCTTGGCGGCGAAGATCGAGAAGACGCCGGCGAAGGTATAGTCCATGCCGCGCAGCACCTTCCTGTTGTTCTGCAGCCAGGAGGCCAGCCGGTCGGCGGCAAGGACCACGGCGGCATTGACCGGCATGGCGAACAGAATGAAACAAAGCCCAAGGAAAAGCAGCTTCTGCGTGACGGCGGGATCGCCGGCGCTGACGAATTGCGGCAGGAAGGTCATGAAGAAGATGATGACCTTCGGGTTCAGAAGATTGACCCAGAAGCCGGACGAGATGTTCGAAAGCGCTGTCCCCTTCTGCTCCTCGACCTTGGCGACGGTGAGCTTCGAGCCGAAGCGGATCGCCTGCACGGCGAGCCAGAACAGATAGGCAGCGCCACCGGTCTTCAGGATCAGGAAGGCCGTCGGCGAGGCGGTGATCAGCGCCGAAATGCCGAAGGCGACCAGCATGGTGTGGACGATGATGCCGAGGCTGGTGCCGATGACGACGAAAAGAGCCGCTTTCTTGCCCTGGGTCAGCGAACGGCTGATCGACAGCGTCATGTCGGGACCGGGCGTCGCCGCGAGCAGCAGCGTCGCGGCGGCAAATGCCAATAGGGTTGAGAGGCTCGGCAGGAAATCCATGGCACGCTCTGAAAGCCGGAAAGATCGGGCGATTTTTTACCCGGCTTTCAGAAAATTACCAATCAAACCTTCTCATAGTGCCGATCACTTCTGGTCGAGGAAGGCCTTGAACTTGTCGGCATAGTCCTTGTGCCAGCGCGACAGCGGCGGGCGGTTCTCGATGATATCGCCGGCCGCCCAGGCCATGCGGCGCTCGTCGACCGGACGGGCCACGTCGTTGTCGGGGCAGAGGATATAGAAGTCGCCGCGCTCGAGGCTTTCGATCATGAAGTCGACCGTCTGTTCCGGCGTCCAGGCGGCGGCCGGTTTTTCCGTGCGGTCGCCCTGGGTGAGGCCGGTGAAGACGAAGCCGGGGATGAGAAGATGGGCGGAGATCTTCCCGCCTTCGATGTTGCGAAGCTCGTGCTCCAGCGCTTCGGTAAAGACCTTCACGCCCGATTTGGAGATGTTGTAGGCCGGATTGCCGGGCGGCGTGGTGATGCCCTGCTTGGAGCCGGTGTTGATAATCAGGCCGGGCTCGCCGTGCGACAGCATCTTCGGCCCGAAGGTGCGCGTGCCGTTGATGACGCCCATCAGGTTGACGGCGAAGATATGGTCCCAGTTCGCCTGCGGGCTGAAGATCGAGGTTTCCGGGCCGATGCCGGCATTGTTCATCAGCACATGCACGCGGCCGAAACGCTGGAGCACCGCACGTTCGAGCGCCTCCAGAGAGTCCCTACTCGCGACGTCGGTCTCGACCGCCATCACCTCTTCCTCGCCGGCAATGGCCTTGAGTTCGTCTGCGGCATTCGCCAGCCGATCACCGCCGAGATCGGCGATGACGACGCTCACGCCGGCCTTGGCAAAGTGTTTTGCGGCAGCAAAGCCGATGCCGGAAGCACCGCCGGTGATGACGGCAACATTGGATTTCTTGAAAATGTCTTGAATATTGGTCACGGGGAGCCTCTCCTCGATCATTGCTAGGACGTTGGCGAATATGGGCTCCGCTTTCGCACTGTCAAACCCTATCGGCGCCGGTGGCCTCGCACTTGCCCTTGCGTCACGCGCCAATCTCGCTAAAAGTGCCGCGACACCGGGTTTTCGCCGGCCTTTTATGCAACGGACCTCATCATCATGGCATCATACAAAGACGTGAAGAAAGTCGTTCTCGCCTATTCCGGCGGTCTCGACACCTCGATCATCCTGAAGTGGCTGCAGACGGAGCTCGGCGCCGAAGTCGTCACTTTCACCGCCGATCTCGGCCAGGGCGAAGAGCTGGAGCCGGCGCGCAAGAAGGCCGAGATGCTCGGCATCAAGGAAATCTATATCGAGGACGTGCGCGAGGAATTCGTGCGCGATTTCGTCTTCCCGATGTTCCGCGCCAACGCCGTCTATGAGGGCGTTTATCTGCTCGGCACTTCGATCGCCCGTCCGCTGATTTCCAAGCATCTGATCGATATCGCCCGCAAGACGGGCGCGGATGCGATCGCCCATGGCGCCACCGGCAAGGGCAACGACCAGGTTCGTTTCGAGCTGTCCGCCTATGCGCTGAACCCCGACATCAAGATCATCGCGCCGTGGCGCGACTGGGCGTTCAAGAGCCGCACCGACCTGCTCGCCTTCGCCGAACAGCATCAGATCCCGGTCGCCAAGGACAAGAAGGGCGAGGCGCCGTTCTCCGTCGACGCCAACCTGCTGCATTCCTCTTCCGAGGGCAAGGTTCTCGAGGATCCCGCTCAGGAAGCTCCTGAGTATGTGCATATGCGCACGATCTCGCCGGAGGCCGCGCCCGACAAGGCTGAAGTGATCAAGGTCGGCTTCCGTAAGGGCGATGCCGTCTCGATCAACGGTGTCGAGATGTCGCCGGCGACGCTGCTCGCAACGCTCAACAATTATGGCCGCGACAACGGCATCGGCCGTCTCGACCTCGTCGAGAACCGCTTCGTCGGCATGAAGTCGCGCGGCGTCTACGAAACGCCCGGCGGCACGATCCTGCTCTCGGCGCACCGCGCCATCGAATCGATCACCCTCGATCGCGGCGCTGCCCATCTCAAGGACGAGATCATGCCGCGTTACGCCGAGCTGATCTATTACGGCTTCTGGTTCTCGCCGGAGCGCGAGATGCTGCAGGCGCTGATCGACAAGAGCCAGGAGCATGTCGAAGGCGAAGTGACGCTGAAGCTCTATAAGGGCAATGTCATGGTCATCGGCCGTGAAAGCGAAAAGTCGCTCTATTCCGACAAGCTCGTCACCTTCGAGGACGATCAGGGCGCTTACGACCAGAAGGACGCAGCCGGCTTCATCAAGCTCAACGCGCTGCGCCTGCGCACGCTCGGCAAGCGCAACCTCGCGAAGTAATCACGCTTCGCTTTCGAATTGAACGGGAGCCCGCCGGCATCGCCGCGCGGGCTCTTTGATTGCTGCGATTCATGCGGCGGCCGCATCCATACACAGCCTGATATCGCCGCGGCGCGGTCCCCAGCTTTCGGCCCAGAGCGGCAGGCCGGCGAGATCGGCGATCTCAGACGCCGCTTCGACAGGATCAAGCCGGATTGCCTCGCCGCGATCCGTGATGACAAATGCATCTTCGGCCTGATCGAGACAGGTCACGGCCAGCCCGGCCCTGACGGTGATGCCGCCGCGGTCCAAGGTCAGATCGCGGGCAATGGCCCGGCGCAACGTGTCGAGATCGAGCGAGGCGAGCCGCAGAGTACCTTGCCACTCGTTCGGAGCGTTGGTGGGGTCGACGACATTGATGCCGGGCAGTGCGGGAACCTCCCCCTTGAGCGGCCCTGCGCCATGCCGGGTGGTATAGCAGCGTGTCGCATATGTCGCGTCCAGCTCTGTGATGCCGGCCTCGGCTGAGATCGCCAGCATGTTCGCGAGCCCGGTATTCGAACGGGTGACGTGGGGAAACACGCCGCGGTCCTGATCAAGCTCCAGGCCCTGTGCCGCTTCGAAGATGACAGGGCCGCGTTCGCACAGCCGTCGGTCGGGCCAGAGCGCGACGCGGTCGAGATAGGCGGCGCAATCGGCCTCGAAGCGGGCAATGGTGATTTCGTCAGTCAGTGCGACGGCCAATTCTGTGGGCAAGGCGGTGATCCCGAGCGCGGCCAGCCGGACAGGCACCCAGGCATCGCGGATGGAAACAAGCCGGGCATGCAGATCGGGACGAAACAGGTCCTTTGTCGAGAGGGAGAATTCCGGGCGCAGATTGCGCTCGATGGTTTCGCCGAAGCCGAGGCCGCAACTGCCGTGACGGGCAGTGCCGCGCGCCAGTTCCAAGGCCTGGTTGATGATGACGTCGAAGGGTGTGGTGACCGGGGCACGCGGGTCGCTGCTGATCTCGGGCTTTATACCCAGTTGGCCGAGGGCGGCCAATTCGTCGAGCAGCAGCATCGGATGGGCGACGAAGAAACGGCTGAAATGGGTGACAGCTCCGGCAAAGCTGCCCGCGCCGACATGGTGAAAGACATGGCGGGCGCCGGCGTCGCCAAGCACGGTATGACCGGCCTGAGCCCCGCCATTGCTGCGAACCACCACGGCCCCCGGCGTGGCTGCGGCGAGGCGATCGACCATCAGTCCCTTACCTTCGTCGCCATAAAGCGCGCCGATCACGGCCTGTGCCTGGGTGCTCATGCTCTGCTCCTCAAAATGTCGCCCGGAGCACGCCGGGGCTTTGGTTCTGGAAGGTATGGGCCCAGAGCGGTTCAGAACCGCTCCAACCCTTTGCTTAAACCCCCGGGGAAAGTGCCTGGCACTTCCCCGATTAGAAGAACGGCAGCAGGTGCCGCTTCGGGCGTTCGCCGATGGCTTTGGCGACGACCGCGGCTGCCGCACCGGGCCAACTGGCGGCCACGTCGCCGGCGTCGCGACCCTCGGTGATCTCGATGATAGAAACCACCAGCTCGGCAATGCGCCTGTGATCATCGAGCACGAAGGTGCGGCCGGGCAGCAGCGGCTGCCAACTCGCGAGCACCCGCTCGAGCCCGTTGGCCGCATAGCCCTCGCGGATGACGATGTGGAAGACCTCGTAGGATCTCTCAGCCATCGCCAGGCATTCCCGGGCGCTCAGACCGTGCGGCGGTTGGATGCCGAAGATGCGGGCAATCTGAGGGGCGGTCAGGCCGTTATGAACCGGCTCATCGCCAATGGTGAAGAGATAACCCTTGCGGCCGCGTCTTTCGAAGGCATCGGTCGAGGTTTTGAGGGCCGCCAAAAGATGGGCGGCGCTGTAGCTCTCGCCGCCATTGCCGCCACCATTGCCTTCCAGCCACAAGGCGCGGATCTGGCTGGCAAGCGAGATGTCGGCCTCGAACTGGGTGGCCTGCAACGGTGCGGAATCGGTATAGGCATCTCCCACCGCCGCCACCATGATATGCGGATCGGATACCGGACGGCGGTCGTAGATCTCCGATGTCAGGGTGATGAGCCCGCCGCGCATCAGTTCGTGGGCGATCATGCCCATCGAACCGGTCACATCCGAGGCCAGAATAATCGGGGTCGATTGTGGATTGTAAGCGCTGTCGCGGCTCTCGCGAGTGGAAAAGCGCGACGGATCGAACCGCGGGTCGATGCCGGTGGCGCCGAATATTTCCGACCGGCTGCGGCCATCCACATGACGTGCGTTGTAGGCTGCCCAGTCGGCCGTGCTGAAACGTCCCATACCCATGGCATCACTCCTTTGCTGTTGCCGTGGCGATCGGCTCGGGTGTCTGCCCACCACCGCGTTGATGTCAATAATATAAACTTGCAAAATGCAATTTGCAAGTAGCTATTTGCAAATTGTCATTTTCACGGTTGGCGGCTATGAGAGCGAGGAGAACGCCAGTCGAACAATTGGCCGGGAGATGCTGATGGCAGAGGCTCAATTCGCGCGACCAATCGTGACCGTCGACATCGTCTTGCTGACGCTACACGAAGGGCGGTTGTGCGTGGCGCTGCTGCCGCGGTCCGCCGAACCGTTTGCCGGCGTGCCGGCACTGATCGGCGGTTATCTGCACATCGACGAGGACGTCGATGCAGAGGCGGCAGTGCGGCGTATCCTCAAGGCCAAGGCAGGGCTCGCGGACATTTTCTTCGAACAACTGGCGACCTTCGCTTCGGCGCGCCGCGACCCCCGCGACTGGTCGGTATCGATTGCCTATTTTGCATTGGTGCCGCAGGCAGCGCTTACGGGCGGCACAAGCCCTCTGGAATTGCGGCCCGCCGAGGCGGCCGGCAAGCTGCCTTTCGACCATAATGAGATCGTCACCGCGGCGCTGGAGCGGTTGCGCGGCAAGGGCGCCTATTCGACCATTCCGGCGAGACTTCTTCCGGAGATTTTCACCATGTCGGAACTGCAGGCAATCTATGAAACGGTGATGGGCGAACGGCTTGATCAAAGCGCCTTTCGCCGCAAGATCAACGATCTGGATCTGCTCGAGGTGGTCGAAGGCGAAAAACGACAGACCGAGCGAGCCCGGCGGCCGACGACGCTCTATCGGCTGAAGGCGCCCCTTGCTGTGTTCGACAGAAGAATTTGAACGGATCGGCTGGCCGATCTCACCAGATGGTTGGACTACACCGGGCGTCACGGCTGTTTCGCCACCCTTGACGGACGGCGGCGATCGCTTAGTCTGCCAAATCATCCTCCGGAGTATTTCCATGACCCAGTCCCTGGTCTTCGGCGCCTTTCTGGCGGCACTCTTCTACGTGCTCATTCCCGGACCCGCCTTCCTGCAACTGCTCGGCATCGGCGCCGGGCAGGGCCGCAAGGCCGGCGCCTTCTTCATGATGGGGCATCTGGTCGGAGATCTCATCTGGTCGTCGCTGGCGCTGATCGCGATCGTCGGGGCCAAGACGATCGGAACCTTCGTCTTCGATCTGCTCGGCCTTGCCTGCGGTTTCTATCTCGCCTGGATCGGCTGGAACGCCGTCAACGCCAAGCCGAAAGCCGAAGGGCAGGCTCTCGTGATGGTCGAGAGGCCGTTTCGCCGCGGGCTGATCTTCGGCGTCACCAATCCGAAGGGTTATCCGGTGGCGCTCGCCACCTTCACCGCACTGGTTGCAGGCTCGGCCGGGGCGCTCGATTTCGAGGCGCTCCCGCTGCTGCTCGGCGTGTCCTTCGTCGGGTTCGTCACGGCCGACATCATCCTGATCGGCGTCATCGGCGCGGGCGCGGTGCGGCGCTTCTATCGCGCCCATGAGCGGCTGATCGTGCGTTGCTCCGGCGTGCTCTTCATGGGTTTTGCCGCCCAGGCCTTGTGGCATGCCACACCCGGCCTGCTCGGCTGGCGCAAGGCCTGATCAGCCGTCTAGAAAATTGACGATCGAATTCAGCGTCCGAACCTCGTCGGGATCGCCGATCGACATGGCGACCTGGAGCTGGCTCTTGTAATAATCGAGGAAGTTGAAGCTGGTGCCGTCGGTGACGCTGGAGAGATCGATGACGTTGCCGAGCGGATCGATCGCATGCATCGGCAGGGGTTCTGAGATCGCTGCGTAGGTATTCTGATCGATCAGGCCGCTGTCGAAGCTCTGGCGTGCGTAATTGCGCAGCTCTCCGGGGCTGACCGCTGTGAAATCCGGCCCTTCGTCGAGATTGTCTTCGATCTGGAATGAGGCCGGGGCTGGAGCCTTGGTCTCGATTTCAATATCAGAGGTCTTCGAAGTTTTTGCGTTATTAGGATTGTTTTTAAATAGCAAACTCTGAGAAGACCGCACAGAAAAAATTTCCATGACGCATGTCCCCTTACAGGAAGAATATCCAGAAACTAGCGCCTGCGCGTGATTCGCGTCAATCGTTAACAAATGGTTAATTCTAGCGCGTCAATTTTTGTCCACCAGATTTGGCAGGCGAGGCGAAAGGCGCTTGCCTGCAACATACCAATTCCAGGGCGGCTCTCCTATATGACGATCCACCTGCATGCCAAAAAGGAATTCTCCGATGTCTTCTCCCCGCAATGTCAATCCGGCGCTGGTCAACTGGGACGGTCTTCACGGCCTGCCGCGTTTCGATGCTGTCGACGACGGCGATTTTGCCGCTGCCTTCGATGCGGCGCTTGCCGCCCATGAAGCGGAGATCGACGAAATCGCCGCCAACGGCGATGCCCCGACATTCGACAATACGGTCGTGGCGCTGGAGATCGCCGGCGATGCGCTGTCGCGCGTTTCCGCACTTTTCTGGAACAAGGCGGGCGCCCATACCAATGACGTGATCCAGGCGCTGGAGCGGGAGATCTCGCCGAAAATGTCGCGCCACTATTCGAAGATCGGGATGAATGCGGCACTTTTCGCCCGCATCGACACGCTCTGGGAAAAACGTGAGAGCCTTGGCCTGACGCTCGAACAGGCGCGCGTGCTGGAGCGCCACTGGAAAGGCTTCGTCAAGTCGGGCGCCAAGCTCGAGAAGGCCGAGCAGGAGAAGCTCGCGGCGATCAATGAAAAGCTTGCCGGCCTCGGGACGCAATTCGGGCAGAACGTGCTGGCCGACGAGACGGCCTGGGCGCTGGTGCTTTCCGATGGAGCCGAGCTCGACGGACTGCCGGAATTCCTTTGCGACGCAATGGCGGCGGCAGCGCGCGAACGCGGCGAAGAGGGTAAATATGCGGTGACGCTGTCACGCTCGATCATCGAGCCGTTCCTGACCTTCTCGGAGCGCCGCGATCTGCGCGAGCAGGCTTTCAAGGCATGGGTGGCGCGCGGCGAAAATGACGGCGCGACGGACAATCGAGCCGTCATCAGGCAGACCCTGGCCCTGCGTCATCAGGTGGCGACACTGCTCGGTTACGGCAATTTCGCCGAGCTGAAGCTCGACAACACCATGGCGAAGACGGCGGGTGCGGTGAACGATCTGCTGAAAGCCGTCTGGGCGCGAGCAGTGAAGCGCGCCGGCGAGGAAGAGGCCGATATATCGGCGCTGATTACCGAGGAGGGGCGCAATCACGAGGTGATGCCATGGGACTGGCGCCACTATGCCGAAAAGATCCGGGCGCGGAAGTTCGACTTCTCCGAGGCCGAGCTCAAGCCCTATCTGCAGCTCGAGAAGATCATCGAGGCCTGCTTCGATGTGGCCGGCCGGCTGTTCGGTATCCGCGCCGTCGAGAAGAAGGATGTGGCCGCCTATCACCCGGATGTCCGGGTGTTTGAAATCAGGGATCGCGAAGACAGGCTGGTTGCTCTCTTCCTCGGCGATTATTTCGCTCGCGGCTCGAAGCGATCAGGCGCCTGGATGAGCTCGCTGCAATCGCAGCACAGGCTGGAACTGAAGAACGGCCGCCACGGCGAGCTGCCGATCATCTATAATGTCTGCAACTTCGCCAAGCCGGCGGAAGGCAGGCCGGCGCTGCTGTCGCTCGACGATGCGCGCACGCTGTTCCACGAATTCGGCCACGCGTTGCACAGCATGCTTTCCAACGTCACCTACCCATCCGTCTCCGGCACCGGCGTTTCGCGCGACTTCGTAGAGCTGCCGTCGCAGCTCTATGAGCACTGGCTGACGGTGCCCGATATTCTGAAGCGTTATGCCGTGCATGTCGAAACCGGCGAGCCGATGCCGCAGGCGCTGCTCGACAAGGTACTGGCCGCCCGCACCTTCAATGCCGGCTTCAACACCGTCGAGTTCACCTCGTCGGCGCTTGTCGATATGGCCTTTCACACGCGGGAGGCGGTCGCCGACCCGATGGCGGTGCAGGCGGAGGTGCTGGCCGAGATCGGCATGCCGAAATCGATCGTCATGCGCCATGCGACGCCGCACTTCCAGCACATCTTTTCCGGCGGTTATTCGGCCGGCTATTACTCTTACATGTGGTCGGAGGTGCTCGACGCCGACGCTTTCGCTGCCTTCGAGGAGACGGGAGACGCCTTCAACGGCGCGATGGCGCGCAAGCTCAAGGAAAACATCTATTCTGTCGGCGGCTCGGTCGATCCGGAGGATGCGTACAAGGCCTTCCGCGGCAAGCTGCCGAGCCCGAATGCGATGCTTCTGAAAAAGGGACTTTCAACCTTCGAGGAATTGACAGGCAGCGACGCCTAAGACAATTTGATGACACGCTTCGATGCGGCATGGCAGCAGCCATGCCGCAGCTTTCGCGCGTTCCCCCCTTTCGCAAACGCAAAAAAAACTGTATGGACGCCCCAAACTAATAGGCGCGTCCTCACGAGCGTGCGCCCCAGCCTCAGAGATTTGACATATGGCACTTCGCAATATCGCGATCATCGCGCACGTTGACCATGGCAAGACGACCCTGGTGGACGAGCTTCTGAAACAGTCCGGCTCGTTCCGCGAAAATCAGCGTGTCGCCGAACGCGTGATGGACTCGAACGATCTCGAAAAAGAACGCGGCATCACCATTCTCGCCAAGGCAACCTCGGTCGAGTGGAAGGGTGTCCGCATCAACATCGTCGACACCCCCGGCCACGCCGACTTCGGCGGTGAGGTCGAGCGCATTCTCTCGATGGTGGATGGCGCCATCGTTCTCGTCGACTCCTCCGAAGGCCCGATGCCGCAGACCAAGTTCGTCGTCTCCAAGGCGCTGAAGGTCGGCCTTCGCCCGATCGTCGCGATCAACAAGATCGACCGTCCGGATGGCCGCCACGAAGAAGTCATCAACGAAGTCTTCGATCTTTTCGCCAATCTCGACGCGACCGACGAGCAGCTGGATTTCCCGATCCTCTATGGTTCCGGTCGCGACGGCTGGATGAACGTCAATCCGGAAGGCCCGAAGGACGAGGGCCTTGCACCGCTTCTCGACCTGGTGCTCAAGCATGTCCCGGAGCCGACGGTCGAAGAAGGCCCGTTCCGCATGATCGGCACGATCCTCGAAGCCAACCCCTTCCTCGGCCGCATCATCACCGGTCGCATCGCATCGGGCTCGATCAAGCCGAACCAGGCCGTCAAGGTTCTCGGCCAGGATGGCAAGCTGATCGAAACCGGCCGCATCTCCAAGATCCTCGCCTTCCGCGGCATCGAGCGCACGGCGATCGAAGAAGCGCATGCAGGCGACATCGTCGCGATCGCCGGCCTCTCCAAGGGCACCGTCGCCGACACCTTCTGCGATCCGGCGGTCTCGGAAGCCATGAAGGCGCAGCCGATCGACCCGCCGACGGTCACCATGTCCTTCATCGTCAACGACAGCCCGCTGGCCGGCACCGAAGGCGACAAGGTAACGAGCCGCGTCATCCGCGACCGTCTCTTCAAGGAAGCCGAGGGCAACGTCGCGCTGAAGATCGAAGAAGCCGAAGGCAAGGACTCGTTCTACGTGTCCGGTCGCGGCGAACTTCAGCTTGCTGTTCTCATCGAAACCATGCGTCGCGAAGGCTTCGAGCTTGCCGTGTCGCGTCCGCGCGTCGTGATGCACAAGGATGAAAGCGGCCAGCTTCTCGAGCCGATCGAAGAAGTCGTCGTCGACGTCGATGAAGAACATTCGGGTGTCGTCGTGCAGAAGATGTCCGAGCGCAAGGCCGAAATGGTCGAGCTGCGTCCGTCGGGCGGCAACCGTCTTCGCCTGCGTTTCTACGCACCGACCCGTGGCCTGATCGGCTATCAGTCGGAACTGCTGACCGATACGCGCGGCACGGCGATCATGAACCGCCTGTTCCACGACTACCAGCCCTACAAGGGTGTGATCGGTGGCCGCGTCAACGGCGTGCTGCTCGCCAACGCTTCCGGCGAAGCCGTCGCCTATGCGATGTTCAACCTGGAAGATCGCGGCCCGATGATCATCGAGCCGGGCGAAAAGGTCTATGCCGGCATGATCATCGGCATCCATTCGCGCGACAATGACCTTGAAGTCAACGTGCTGAAGGGCAAGCAGCTCACCAACATCCGCGCTGCCGGTAAGGACGAAGCGGTGAAGCTGACGCCGCCGATCCGCATGACGCTCGATCGCGCGCTCTCCTGGATCCAGGATGACGAACTGATGGAAGTGACGCCGAAGAACATTCGTCTGCGCAAGATGTATCTCGACGCAAACGATCGCAAGCGTTTCGAAAAGTCCAAAGCGGCTCTTTGAGCCCTTGGAAACAGCATTTGAAACCCCGGCCTTGCTGCCGGGGTTTTTTGTTGTGCGCTGCGCTGATTCCGACTTGTGACAATCGTTAAAAAAGCGTTAAAATTTATCTGTCGTCCACATATCAAGTCTGTGGGCAATCGATCACGATGCGCTGGCCGCATATGGTTAATTGCCTTTGGCAGGACCAGAGTAAACGTTATGAAGACGTTGTCGATCGATGTCCGGCGGGCCGAACCGCACGATGCCCGGGCCATATCGGAAACCCACAGGCTCGCCTGGCAGCACACCTATGCGGGCATCATTCCGCATCGGGCGCTGACACAGATGATCGAGCGGCGCGGGGAAACCTGGTGGCGCAAGGCGACGCGCGGACCGGCAACGCTCCTGGTTCTCGATGTTGCCGGAACGGTTGCCGGCTACGCCACGCTCGGCCTCAATCGCGCCCGCGCTCTGCCGCAGGAAGGCGAGATTTACGAGCTTTATCTCCGCCCCGAATATCAGGGCATCGGCCTCGGCAGGATGCTGTTCGGCGAGGCGCGCCGGCTGTTGAAGTCGCTCGGCTGCAAGGGGCTGGTCGTCTGGTGCCTCGAGGATAACGAGACCGCCAGCCGCTTCTACCGCAATCACGGCGGTGTCGATTTCTGCGAAGGCATGGAAAATTTCGACCACAAGCAGTTGAAGAAGATCGGCTTCATCTGGAACTGACCGGTTTGGTCGGCCTTGGCCGACCGCCTATTCCAAAGTTTTGACCTCTTTGCGCCGGTGCCATCACGCATTGGTGATGTCAAATGTTGCGTTGCCGCATGAAACTGATTATCTGGCTGCGAGCAATTCAACCTCGCGGGAGTTCCTATGCGCATCGACGCCATTTCCATCGGTAATAATCCACCTGAGGACGTCAACGTTATCGTCGAGGTTCCTGTCGGCGGCCATCCCATCAAGTATGAAATGGACAAGGAAGCCGGCACGCTGGTCGTCGATCGTTTCCTCTACACGCCGATGACCTATCCGGGCAATTATGGTTTCGTGCCGCACACGCTGTCTGAGGACGGCGACCCGATCGACGTGCTGATCGCCAGCACCCGTCCGCTGGTTCCGGGCTGTGTCATCAATGTGCGCCCGATCGGCGTCCTGAAGATGGAAGACAATTCCGGCAAGGACGAGAAGATCATCGCCGTGCCGTCGCCGAAGCTGACGCTGCGCTATGAGAAGGTGAAGGACTATACCGATCTTCCGGAAATCACGCTGAAGCAGATCGAGCACTTTTTCGAGCACTACAAGGATCTGGAGCCCGGCAAGTGGGTGAAGATCTACGGCTGGGGCGATTCCAAGGAAGCCGGCCAGCTCATCCTCGAAGCCGTCGAGCGCGCCAAGACGACGAAGGGCTGATTATTCAGCTTATTCAGCCTAAAAGCGTTTCGAGCTTTTTTGCCAAATCCTCCGGATCGCCGTCGATCCGGAGGATTTTTTTGCGCGCGGTCTCGCCCGAGACGAGGCTGATGCTGGATTTGGGGATGCGCAGCGATTGGGCGACGAGAAGGATGAGGGCCTTGTTGGCCTTGCCCTTTTCCGGGACGGATGTGACGCGCGCCCTCAGGAAAGTCTCGCCCTCGCCGTCGGCCTCGATGCCATCGATCGCGTCACGCCCGCCATTCGGCGTCAGCCGGACGGCGAGGCGCAGATGATCGTCGAATTGCTTCCAGGGACGGCTCAAGCGACCAGCGGGTACAGCGTGGTCCAAAGCAAGGTGCGCAGGAAGAAGATAATCAGCAGCAGGATGATCGGCGAAATGTCGATGCCGCCAAGGTTCGGCAACCGGCTGCGGATCGGCTTCAGCACCGGCTCAGTGACGTTATAGAGGAATGTGCCGACCGAATTGACGAACTGATTGCTGGAGTTGATGACGTTAAAGGCATAGAGCCAGGAAAAAATGGCACTGGCAATCAGGATCCAGGTGTAAATATTCAAAGCCAAATCAATGGTTTGAAACAGCGCAAACATCGTCTTCTCCAATTCGTTGTTGACAGACATGTAGACATTGGCGACTAAACGAGCAAGTGCCGTGTGGGAACGCGCGGTGAATCATGTTTAACGGGCGGCCTTGCAGCTATTCCGGCGCCCGTCTCCTCGGAAAACACCCGATGTCGTTTTCGCCCACCGGAGACCGTTTTGCCGCGTTCCGGCATTCGTCCTACACACGGTTCTTCTTCGCGCGCTTCCTGCTGTCCTTCTCGCAGCAGATCGTCAGCGTCGCCGTCGGCTGGCAGATGTATGATCAGACGGGCAAGGCGATCTATCTCGGCCTGATCGGGCTGGTGCAGTTCCTGCCGTCGCTGCTGCTCATCCTCGTCACCGGTTCGGTGGCCGACCGGCACAATCGCCGGGCGATTGCCGCTCTCTGCTCGCTGGTGAGCGCGCTTTGCACGCTGGCGCTGCTTGTCATGACTGTCATGGGCAGCTTCACGCCCCTGCCGGTTTTCGCCGTGCTTCTGATCTTCGGCATCGAACGCGCCTTCATGTCGCCGGCGGTGCAGTCTCTCGCGCCCAACCTCGTGCCGGAGCATGCGCTTTCCAATGCGATCGCCTGGAACTCGTCGTCCTGGCAGCTCGCGGCGATCACCGGGCCGGTGATCGGCGGTCTGCTCTACGGCGTCAGCGCCGCGACGGCCTATACGGTGGCGGTGATTTTCTCCATCCTCGGCGCGGCTCTTCTCTACATGATCCCGAAGCCGGAGCAGAAGACGACGGGCGAGGCCAAGAGTTGGGCGATGATCCTCGGCGGCTTCAGCTTCATCCGCGCCGAAAGGGTGGTGCTCGGGGCGATCTCCCTCGATCTCTTCGCCGTGCTGCTCGGCGGCGCCACCGCACTGATGCCGATCTTCGCCCGCGATATTCTGACGCTCGGTCCCTGGGGCCTCGGGCTGCTGCGCGCGGCGCCAGGGCTCGGCGCTATCGTCATGGCAATTTTCCTTGCCGCCTATCCGCTGAAACACCGCGCCGGTCTCTATATGTTCATCGGCGTCGCCTTGTTCGGTCTGGGAACGATCGTCTTCGGCATTTCGACCAACACTGAGGTCTCGATCGCGGCGCTGGCGCTTATGGGGGCAGCCGACATGGTGTCGGTCTATGTGCGGGAGAGCCTGATCGCGCTCTGGACGCCGGATCACCTGCGCGGCCGCGTCAATGCAGTCAACATGGTCTTCGTCGGCGCTTCGAACGAACTTGGGGAATTCAGGGCGGGCACGATGGCATCGATCTTCGGTGCGGTGCCGGCGGTTGTTATCGGCGGGATCGGAACGCTTGCCGTGGCGGCGATCTGGGCTTCGAGTTTCCCGAAATTGCGGCAGATCGATACGCTCGACGCGCCCAGCACATAGAGGCTCCTGCCGAACGACGCCTTATGCGGGAAGCGTGATCGGGGGTGCGGCTTTCGCCGTCTTGCCTTCGAAGACGATATCGAGGAATTCGCTCAGCCAGGCTTTCAGCGGCGCGTCGAACAGCATGCGGCCTTCGAGATGTTCGCGGCCCTGCTGGGCGTTCGGCAGAATGAAGCGATGCGCGCCATGCACGACCCAGCGGTGCATCATCACCCGGGTGAGTTCGGCATGGAATTGCAGGCCCCAGGCGTTGCCGTCGTAGCGGAAGGCCTGGTTGGGATAGGCATCGCCTTCGGCCAGAAGATCGGCGCCGTGCGGCAGCTCGAAGCCCTCGCGGTGGAAATGATAGACCATCCTCGGCCAGTGCATCAGCAGCCGGCCCTTCTCGGTCGGGTGCAGCGGATACCAGCCGATCTCCGTCGAGCCGTCGGCATTCGACTGCACCTTGCCGCCGAGTTGACGCACCAGCATCTGCGCGCCGAGGCAGATGCCGAGATAGGGGCGTTTTTCCCGCAAGGGAATGTCGATCCAGTCGATCTCCTTCTTGACGAAGTCCTCGGGATCATTGGCGCTCATCGGCCCGCCGAAGACGACGGCGCCGGCATGATCTTTCAGCGTCGCCGGCAGCGGCTCGCCGAGAACCGGGCGGCGGATATCGAGGCGGTAGCCCTTTTCGACGAGCAACTGGCCGACACGGCCGGGACTCGACCGTTCCTGATGCAGGACGATGAGGATCGGGCGCCGGTCGCGGTTGGCGTTTTGCTCAGTCGCTGTCATCTTGCGCAACCTGGACATCTGTCACCCTGGCGGCGGCCTCCTGCCGCTTCTGGATGCGCTCGCGTGAGGAGACGCCGAGCAGGTCGGCGATACGCCAGATCACATGGTCTTCCATTTCGCTGCGTTCGCCATCGGCATAGACGATGTCCCAGAGAATGCCGATCAGCTCCAGCCGCTGCTCGGTGTTCAGATGGCGTTTCAGGTCGGCGGTGAAGCGATAATAGTCGACGGCGGAGCTTTCGGCCTCGAGGCCGGCGGCGATCAGGGCGTCAAGCTGCTTGCCGTCGAGCGCATACTGTTCCTTCAACAGCTTGCGCAGTCGCTTCTTCTCGCTGGCTTTGATCTGACCGTCGGCCTCCATCACCTGCATGCAGAGTGCCGCCACCGCAATGCGCGGATCGTCAGGGGCAAAACCCTTTTTCGGGTGGTCGGCGGTGAGCTTCTGGAAGAATGCCTGAAAGCGTTCGAACATGCGGTTTTCGTTCCATTTCAGAAAAGGCGGAGCCGTGTCCTGGGTTCCGATTCCGCCCTGGGATCGCGAACGCCGGGATCATCCGGCAGCCCGCCAAAGAAAGGCTTTGCGTCGTTCTGTGCGGGCGCCTTATCGCCGGCGGCCGGTTCGGCAGGCTTCTGTTTTGCCGGCGCCGGTGCCGGGCGCACCGCCTCGGCAATCGTCGCAGCGCGCTCCAGCTCGATGATGCGATGATCGTTGACCGGGCTTTCCGGCCTGACGTCGCGCAGCGGCGGCAGGGTCTTCAGGGCGGTTTCGATTGCGGCGGGCGTCGCACCGTCTTCGAGCGGACCCTCGATCTGGCCGAAGGGGGCCTTCCACTCGAAGGCGTCGAGGCGGCCGGTCACCGGCGACACCGGCAGCCATTTGTCGGAGGCGAAACCATCCGCCACCCAGGCCGGATCGCGCGGGGCTTTCAGCGCCTGGGCCAGCCAATGGCGCACGCGACCCTGGTCTCCGGTTTCGGCTTCCTCGATGTCTGCCAGCAGCAGGAAGGCGGCTTCACGCGGCTGCATGCGCGCCGCCGCTTCCGCCTTGGCGCGGGCCTTGGCAAATTCCTGCGCGTCTAGCGCTGCCTGGGCGACGACGAGAAGGGATTCGACATTATTCGGACGCAGCCCCTCCAGCCGCTCGGCCCGCTTCAGCCGGTCGAGGGTGGAATCGCCGCTGCGCGCCCTGACATAGGCCTGGCCGATCTCGGGATGCGGTGCCGACTTCCAGGCCTGCTCGAGGATCGAGGCGGCTTTGCGCAGGCCGCCTTCGCGGAACAGCGCCTTTGCGGCAATGAGGGCTGCCGGAATGAAATCGGCGGCGAGTTTCAGCGCCTGCAGGGCATCGTCGCGGGCGCCGGCCGGGTTGCCTTCCAGCCTCTCGCCGGCGCGCGCCGTCAGAAGGACGGCGTGCAGGCGGTTGGCTTCGGCTTTCTCGACGACCCGGGCGGCCTTCTGCTGCTCGAGCAGGCGGATCGCATCGTCCCAGCGGCCGGCCTGGCTGCGATATTCGAGTGTCGCCTGTGCGGCCCAGGGCAGATAGGGCGCATTGTCGGCGGCCTTTTCGGCATATTGGCGGGCGGCCTCGTTGGCGCCGAGCCGGCGGGCCTCCAGATAGAGGCCGCGCAAGCCGAGCTCGCGGGTCTCGGGATCGTTGGCCATGGCCTCGAATTTGGCGCGGGCCTCGTCATGACGGCCTTCGATCAGGGCGGCCTGGGCCTCGAGCAGGTTGATCAGCGGCTCCTGATCGGCGCGGATGAGGCCGCGCGAGCGGGCGGCCATCTTGCGAGCGAGCAGCGCATTGCCGGCGCCGGCGGCGATCAGGCCGGTCGACAGCGCCTGATAACCGCGATCGCGCTTGCGGGCGCGGAAATAACGGGTCACCGAATGCGGCGAGGTCCAGACCAGGCGGATGAACCACCAGACGAGCATGACGGCGGCAATCAGAGCGATGATCGCGCTGGCGGCGACGATCAGTTTGGTCTGATAGATCTGGCCCTCCCAGATCAGCGACAGGTCACCGGGACGATCGGCAAGCCAGGAGAAGCCATAGGCGAGAGCCAGCACGAAGAGGGCGAAGGCGACAAGACGGATCAGCATGGTCTTATCCTTCCTTGCCGGTGCCGGAAACCGCTTTTGACAGCGCCCCGCCGACGAGTTCCTCGACGCGGATGCGTGCTTCGAGCGACTGCTTGAAAGCGGCGGATGCCTGCTTGCCCACGGCCGGCAGAGCGTTCCATTCGGCAGAGGCGCCTGGCAGATCGCCGTTCTTCACCTTGTCCTCCATGCGGGCGGCGATTGCTTCGACACTTTCGCCCTCGATATTGCCGATGGGACGGACCGTGACCAGCGACTTGGCGCTCGACATCAGCCGGTCCGACCAGCTCTGGTTCGGATCCGGCTGGTTGACGGCTTCGACGATCGCGGTTGCAACGTCGGGAGCCTGCCGCACGAGTTCGGCGCGCGAGGGAATGCCGGTCTCGGCAAAGCTGCGCAGGTCGGCAACTGCGGGATCGTCGGGCGCAACACCGGCGAAAGTATCAAGCTCGGCCAGGAACGGGCCGCCGCGATCGATCGCCGCCTTGAGGGCGGCGGCCGCAATCGCCTTGGCGACGGCGACATCCTGGCGCGGCTCGTTCAGCTTTTTTTCGGCCTCTTCCAGCCGCTTGGTGATATCCGCGCCGCTGGTCGTCTGCTGTTCGGAGGATTGGGCGAGCGTGGCGCGCAACTGGTCGAGCTGACCGCTGAGCTCGGCAATCTTCTGGTTGAGCGCCTCGACATTTGCCGAATCGGCGGGCGTGCCGGCTGACGGTGCCCCGGCAGCGGTTTCCAGCGCCGCGATACGCTTTTCAAGCGCGTCGTCCTTTGTGCCCGGCGGGTTGGCGGCGAGATTGGCGACGGTCTGTTTCAGGCCGTCGATCTCGCCGGAAAGATCGGCGGTCTCAGGCGAGGTCGTCTGCGGCGCGGAGGAACCCGGGAGATAACCGGCATATTGAATGGCGCCTGCACCAAGCAGCGCCACGAGGCCGCCGAAGATGCCGGCGGCGATGAGGCCGGAAGTGCCGGGCCCGCGCGGCGCCGGCTGTTCGGGAGGGGGCGTGAAGGACGGTTCCGGGGCTGCCGGCTCCTCCGCCTGCGCATCCATTTCAGACTGGTCCTGGTGTTCGGCCGGTTCGAACTCGGCCCGTTCATGTTCGCTCAGCGGTGCGGCTTCGGTTTCGGGCGGCATGCCGGCTTTGGTGCGGTCGGCATCGCCGACATCATTCTCCACCGGCTTTTCGGTATCGGCTGCAGAGGCGAAATCCTGTGCTTCGAGGTCGATCGTGACCGGCTTGTCGGCGCTCTTGGAATGGCGTGGCGGGTTTCCCGATACCATGAGGTCCTCTTTATCCTGCATTGCAACGAAACTAGACAGTGATGCCAATTAAGGGAAGAGGTTAGATCAAATTTGGGCGGTTGGAGCATTCAAAGCAGCGACAAAAGACTTATCTCATCCGGCATCGGCGCAATCGCCGCATTTTTTTTCAAAGCCGCCGGGACGGCTTGCGCCACCGCCTCGCTGAGGCAGAGAAGGCGGATTCCGCTTTCCTCCGACAGGGCCGAGCGGAGTTCCGTCACGTTGAAAAAATCCTCGGCCGTCTGTCGGGAATAGAAGAGAACCGCCTCCGGCAGACCGCCCGCAAAAATCGCTTCGATCTCGGCCGGGCCGGGGGCAACCGGCTGCATGCGATAACATTCAGCGACCGAAAAGCGGACGCCGAGCTCACGCAATCCTGCTTCGAAGGTTTCCGCACGCGGCGTGCCGGCAAGGTAGAGCAAGTCCTCTATCTGCGCGCCGACGAGCTCGGCGAGATCGCGGCCATTGCCTCGGGACGAAGCGACCGAGCGGAAGCCGAGGCTGCGTGCTGCTTCCGCAGTCGTCTCCCCGACGGCGAAAAGCGGGCGGGCAAGATGCGGACGAAGTTGCTCACCAAGAGTGGAGATGACCCCCACGGCTTCGGCGCTGGTTACGGCGATCGGGCCGCGGCTGGCTGCAAGCGCACGTGCGGCGGCGGCGCTGTCATGCACCGGTCGGCGCAGCGGCAGCAGCAGCGGTTCGTGGCCCATATCGCGCAAACGTTGTGCGGTTTTTTCAGCCGAATGCGCGGGGCGGGTGACGAGCACGCGCATGGCCGCGTCAGTGCCAGTCGTCGAAGAAGGCGCTGCCGGCCCTGGCGCGCACGTCCTGGCCGGCGCGGGTGCCGAGGGCTGCCGCATCGCGGCGATGGCCGTCGGTCGTCACCGCATGCTGGCTGCGGCCGTCGGGGGTGATGATGAGGCCGGAGAAGCGGATCAGATCGCCTTCGCAGACGGCATAGCCGCCGATCGGCGTGCGGCAGGAGCCGTCGAGCGCGGCGAGAAAGGCGCGCTCGCAGGAGACGGTGTCGAAGGTCGCGGCATCGTTGACCGGCGCCAGCAGATCGTCGATCCTGATGTCGCCGATGCGGCTTTCGATACAGATCGCCCCCTGCGCCGGCGCCGGCGGGAAACTGTCGGGATCGAGAATATCTGTGATAACCTCAACCTTCCCAAGCCGTTTCAGGCCGGCAAGCGCCAATAGAGTCGCATCGACCTGACCCTCTTCGAGCTTGCGCAGGCGCGTTTCCACAAGGCCGCGGAAGGTGATGACGTTGATATCCGGCCGCATGCGGCGGATCAGCGCCTGGCGGCGGAGCGAGGAGGAGCCGACTGTGGCGCCATGCGGCAGGTCGATCAGCTTGGGCGCGGTGCGGCCGACGACGGCGTCGCGGATATCCTCGCGCGGCAGATAGGCGGAAAGATGAAGGCCGTCCGGCAGATTGGTCGGCATGTCCTTGGCGGAGTGCACGGCGAAATCCAGTTCGCCGGCTGCGAGCTTCTGTTCGAGTTCCTCGGTGAAGAGGCCCTTGCCGCCGATCTCGGAGAGCGACCGGTCGGTGATGCGGTCGCCCTTGGTCGTCAGCACGACGATCTCGAACATTTCCTCGGGCAGATGATGGGCTGCCATCAGCCTGTCGCGGGCCTCGTGCGCCTGGGCGAGCGCCAGCGGGCTGCCGCGCGTGCCGATCCGGAAAGGTTTTGTTTGCATCCGCTCTATTCCGTTGTTACCGGAGTTCTCGTAAACGGGTTTCCATCCCATCGCAATCAACGAACAGGCCTCATGGTTCCCTTTCTGCGCATCCTTGGCATCGAAACGAGCTGCGATGAGACCGCCGCGGCGGTCGTCGAGCGCGATGCCGACGGGCATTCCAGGGTGCTGTCGGATGTGGTGCTTTCCCAGCTCGACGAGCATAGCGCCTATGGCGGCGTGGTGCCGGAGATTGCTGCCCGCGCCCATGTCGAGGCGCTGGACGAACTGATCGAAGAGGCGCTGACGCGCGCCAATGTGTCGCTCGCCGAGGTCGATGCCATTGCCGCCACGTCGGGGCCGGGGCTGATCGGCGGGCTGCTGGTGGGATTGATGACCGGCAAGGCGATCGCCAGAGCCGCCGGCAAACCGCTTTATGCAGTCAATCATCTCGAAGGCCATGCGCTGACGGCGCGGCTGACGGACGGGCTTTCCTTTCCCTATCTGATGCTGCTCGTCTCCGGCGGCCATACCCAGCTTATCCTGGTGCGCGGCGTTGGAGAATACGAGCGCTGGGGCACGACGATCGACGATGCGCTCGGCGAGGCCTTCGACAAGACGGCAAAGCTGCTCGGCCTGCCCTATCCGGGCGGCCCGGCGGTGGAACGGATGGCGCGGGACGGCAATCCCGATCGTTTCGCGTTTCCACGGCCGCTGGTCGGCGAGGCAAGACTCGACTTCTCCTTCTCCGGCCTGAAGACCGCGGTGCGGCAGGCGGCACAGGATATCGCGCCGCTCAGCGATCAGGACGTGGCGGATATCTGCGCCTCGTTCCAGAAGGCGATTTCGCGCACGCTGAAGGACCGCATCGGCCGTGGATTGCAGCGGTTCAAGACGGAATTTCCAGAGGCGACCGGCCCATCGACCGGCGAGAAGCCGGCGCTGGTCGTTGCCGGCGGTGTGGCCGCCAATCTCGAATTGCGCGCCACATTGCAGGCGCTTTGCGACAAGAACGGCTTCCGCTTCATCGCGCCGCCACTCAGCCTCTGCACCGACAATGCGGTGATGATCGCCTGGGCGGGGCTGGAGCGGATGGCGACAGGTGCTGCGCCTGATCCACTCGACGTCCAGCCGCGTTCGCGCTGGCCGCTCGATTCCAATGCGGAAACGCTGATCGGATTCGGAAAACGAGGGGCCAAGGCATGAGCGAAAACATCGCCGTCGTCGGATCTGGGGCTTTCGGCACGGCGCTTGCCGCCGTCATCGCCCTTGCCGGCCGCAGCGCGGTGACGCTTGTCGGGCGCGATCCGTCGCTGATTGCCGATCTGAATGCCGAACGCCTGCATGATGCGGTGCTGCCCGGCATTCTCCTGCCCGATACGCTCAAATTTTCCGCCGAAGCGGATGCGATTGCCGACGCCTCCATCGTGCTCTTTGCGATGCCGTCGCAGGCGCAGGCCGATGCGGCGCGGCAATATGGTCCTTATCTTGCCAAGGATGCCGTCGTCGTCACCTGCGCCAAGGGCATCGAGCGGGCGACCGGCAATCTTCTGACCGACATGCTGGAACGGGAACTGCCGAACCATTCCGTCGCCGTGCTGTCCGGCCCGGGTTTCGCCGCCGATATCGCCAAGGGCCTGCCGACGGCGATGGCGATCGCGGCTGAAGACATGGAGACAGCGGAGCGGCTCGCCCAGGCGATATCCGGCCGGACTTTTCGGCTCTACGCCTCCAATGACCGGATCGGCGTGCAGCTCGGCGGTGCGCTGAAGAATGTGCTGGCGATTGCCTGCGGCATTGTCGAAGGCCGCGGCATCGGCGATTCCGCGCGGGCGGCGCTGATTGCCCGCGGGCTTGCGGAAATGTCGCGTTTCGTCGTCGCCAAGGGCGGCCAGGCCGATACGGTGCGCGGGCTTTCCGGCCTCGGCGACCTGGTGCTGACGGCGACCAGCCATCAATCGCGAAACCTGCGCTTCGGCATCGCGCTCGGGCGCGGCGAAAAGGTCGATCCGCTGCAGGGCGCGCTGGTCGAAGGCGCGCTCGCCGCCTCCGTCGCCGCGCGGCTTGCCGCAGAGCTTGCGATCAGCATGCCGATCACCCATGCCGTTTCCGCCATCATCGACGGCAGGCTCGATATAGCAGAAGCGATCGAGCAACTGATGACGCGCCCGATCACCACCGAATAGGAGACAGACATGCTTTTCGCCCTTCTCTGCAAGGACAAGCCAGGCCATCTGAACGTGCGCATGGAGACGCGTCCGACGCATCTCGACTATCTGAACGGGCTGAACGCCAAGGGCACGCTGAAGATCGCCGGCCCGTTTCTCGATGACGAGGGCAAAGCCTGCGGCAGCCTGATCATCGTCGAAGCGGAGACGAAGGAGGCGGCGCGTGCGCTCGCCGATGCCGATCCTTACGCCAAGGCGGGGCTGTTCGAAAGCGTCGACGTCAAGGCCTACAACTGGGTCTTCAACAAACCGGAAGCATAAGCATGGCGCACTGGCTCTATAAATCCGAACCCGCTGCCTGGTCCTGGGAGCAGCAGAAGGCTGCCGGCGACAAGGGCACGGAATGGACCGGCGTGCGCAATTATCTGGCGCGCAACAACATGCGGGCGATGCAGATCGGCGACAAGGGGTTCTTCTATCACTCCAATGACGGGTTGGAGATCGTCGGCATTGTCGAAGTCTGCGCGCTGTCGCATCCCGATTCCACCGCCAAGGACGATCCGAAATGGGATTGCGTCGATATCCGCGCGGTCATGGATATGCCCAAGCCGGTCACGCTGAAGGATGTCAAAGCGAGCGAGAAGCTGGCCAAGATGGCGCTCGTCACCTCGATGCGGCTTTCGGTACAGCCGGTGACCGAGGAAGAATATCTCGAAGTCTGCCGCATGGGCGGGCTGGACAATCCGCCGCGTTGAAAACCGATCCCGAAGCCTTCATACGCGCCAATACCAGCGTGATGGCGCCGCCGCATGTGCCGGAGATTTCGCTGCATCTGGCAAGCGAAGCGCATGAACTCTGGCTGAAGACGGAGGAGGAGCTGGAAGCGATCGGCCTGCCGCCGCCCTTCTGGGCTTTTGCCTGGGCGGGAGGGCAGGGGCTGGCGCGCTACATCCTCGATAATGTGGAGATGGTGCGCGGCAAGCGCGTGCTGGATTTCGCCAGCGGCTCCGGCCTCGTCGGCATTGCGGCCGTCATGGCCGGCGCCCTTGAGGTCACGGCCTGTGATATCGATCCCTGGGCGGAGGCCGCAGTCCGGCTGAATGCGCAGGTCAATCACGTTTCGCTCGGGTTTACCGGCGCCGACCTGATCGGCCGGGCCGTCGATGCGGATATCGTGCTTGCCGGCGACGTCTTCTACGACAGCGCTTTCGCCGCTGCGCTCGTTCCATGGCTCGCGACGCTGGCGGCCGACGGCAAATTGGTGCTGGTCGGCGACCCTGGCCGCAGCTACCTGCCTAGAGATCGGCTGGAATACTGCGCGGTCTATGAAGTGCCGGTAACGCGGGCGCTGGAGGATAGCGAAATCAAGAAGACGACAGTGTGGCGCTTCGGCGCCGGTTCCTGAATATCAAGGCCGGATGACGCAGACATTGGCCTCGTAGGCGCAAGGGTCGTCCTGGACGGCGACGTCGATGACCTTCGCCTTCGGGGCCTGCGGCTCGGGCCGCGCCGCGGGACCATATCCATAGCCGTTGCCGCCGACATAAGTTCCGCCGTCGACCTGATAGGCATAGGAAGAGCCGGAATAGGTGCCGCCGCTGTCGCCACCCGGCGCTTGGGGTGCGATGATGACCAGAGGGCCGCGGGCGATACGATTTGTCGCCGGGGATGAAAACCGCTTCAGGAACGGCATCCGGTCCCTGACGTATCGGGGGCCGAAAGCATGATCGAAACGGAGGCCGCGATTGCGCCAGCCCGCACGTTCGCCAAGAAACAATCCGTTGTGGAAAGTGTGGCGATGGCCGAAAAAGCGCTCGCCGTGGCGGCGCTCGCCGGCCGTTGCCGGAAGTGCGACGATCGCGGACAGGGCAAGCAGGGTGACGACGGACAGACTGCGAAACATGGCGCCGGCCTCCGAAATTCCAATCGTTAACAAATCGTTAACGCCAGATTGCGCCAAAAGCCGTGGCTTGTCCATGTGCAGGGGAAGAACGCGATAAATATTGAGCGCAAAAGGCCAGTTTTGTGAGAAGGGCTCAGTTTCCCGTCGACGCGCAGATCCCTCCAATCCTTGGTTTTTGCCCGATTGCCGGCAAAATCGCGTCGCGTCTTGCCCGGGAAAGCCGCTTCGCATTTTCCTGGAGTTGCTCATGCCGGCAAACTTCCCGGTAACCCGAATCGATTAAATTAAATGCAGACAGCGATTGTGCTTGTCGTCGGCGTTTTCGGTGATTAAACGTCGCAATTGATGCAACGCACACAGAGAATTTTGTCATTCGTGTGGTTGACTGAGCATGCTCCGAAATCCGGGAGCGCAGAGAAGCCGCCGCGAGGTTCTGATGGCGAACGTGACAAATAATCGGCCCCTGTCGCCGCATTTGCAAATCTACAAACCTATTCCCACCATGGTCATGTCCATCGTCCACCGCATTACCGGTGGGGCGCTTTACGTCGGCACGCTGCTGGTCGCCTGGTGGCTGATCGCGGCAGCGAGCGGCCAGGGCTCCTATGACTGGGCCAACTGGGTGCTCGGCAGCCTCCTCGGCAAGTTCGTGCTGCTCGGCTATACCTGGGCGCTGCTGCATCACATGCTCGGCGGCTTCCGCCACTTCATGTGGGATCTCGGCTACGGCTTCGGGAAGGAATTCTCGACCAAGCTCGCCATCGCCAACATCATCGGGTCGCTCTGTCTGACCGTGCTGGTCTGGGTGATCGGCTTCCTCATTCGCTTCTGAAGGTCCTCTCATGGATATGCGCACTCCCCTCGGCAAGGTTCGCGGGCTCGGCTCCGCCAAGGACGGCACGGACCATTTCTGGCGCCAGCGTCTGACGGCCGTCGCCAATGTTCCGCTCATCCTGTTCTTCCTCTTCTTCATGATCGCCTATGCCGGCGCGCCCTATGCGGATGTGGTCCGCGCGCTGTCGAACCCGTTCGTCGCGGTCGTCATGGGGCTGATGGTGATCTCAGGCGTCATCCACATGAAGCTCGGCATGCAGGTCATCATCGAGGATTACGTGCATGGGGAGTTCGGCAAGATCGCTCTCTTAATGCTGAACACCTTCTTCGCGATCCTGATCGCCGGCCTCTGTCTTTTCGCCATTCTGAAAATCGCATTTGTAGGATAAGCTCGATATGGCACCGACTTCACCCGCCCAGAACGGCAAGGCCTACAAATATATCGATCACTCCTACGACGTGATCGTCGTCGGCGCCGGCGGCGCGGGGTTGCGCGCCACGCTGGGGATGGCCGAGCAGGGGTTCCGCACGGCCTGCATCACCAAGGTATTCCCGACCCGCTCGCACACGGTCGCCGCCCAGGGCGGCATTGCCGCCTCGCTGCGCAACATGACGCCCGACAGCTGGCAGTGGCACCTCTACGACACCGTCAAGGGTTCCGACTGGCTCGGCGACGTCGACGCCATGCAGTATCTCACCATGGAAGCGCCGAAGGCGGTCTATGAGCTCGAGCATTACGGCGTGCCGTTCTCGCGCAACGAGGAAGGCAAGATCTATCAGCGCCCGTTCGGCGGCCACATGCAGAATTACGGCGAAGGCCCGCCGGTGCAGCGCACCTGCGCCGTTGCCGACCGCACCGGCCACGCCATCCTGCATACGCTCTACGGCCAGTCGCTGCGCCACAATGCCGAATTCTTCATCGAGTATTTCGCGCTCGACCTGATCATGTCGGAAGACGGCAGCCGCTGCACCGGCGTCGTCGCCTGGTGCCTCGATGACGGCACGATCCATCGCTTCGCTGCCAAGATGGTGGTGTTGGCAACCGGCGGCTACGGCCGCGCCTATTTCTCGGCAACGTCTGCCCATACCTGCACCGGCGACGGTGGCGGCATGGTGGCGCGCGCCGGCCTGCCGCTGCAGGACATGGAATTCGTCCAGTTCCACCCGACCGGCATCTATGGTTCGGGCTGTCTGATCACCGAGGGCGCACGCGGCGAAGGCGGCTACCTCGTCAATTCCGAGGGCGAACGCTTCATGGAGCGTTATGCGCCCTCGGCCAAGGACCTTGCCTCGCGCGACGTCGTTTCGCGCTGCATGACGCTGGAGATCCGCGAAGGCCGCGGCGTCGGCAAGAACAAGGATCATATCTTCCTGCATCTCGACCATCTCGATCCGGCTGTGCTGCATGAACGCCTGCCGGGGATTTCCGAGAGTGCCAAGATCTTTGCCGGCGTCGACGTCACGCGCGAGCCGATCCCGGTTCTGCCGACCGTTCACTACAATATGGGCGGCATTCCCACGAACTACTGGGGCGAAGTGCTGAACGCCGACAGCGCCAATCCGGAGCGGATCATTCCGGGCCTGATGGCTGTCGGTGAGGCCGGCTGCGCCTCGGTGCACGGCGCCAACCGCCTCGGCTCCAACTCGCTGATCGACCTCGTGGTCTTCGGCCGCGCCGCTGCGATCCGCGCCGGCGAAGTCATCGACCGCGCAGCGCCGATCCCGCATCTCAACGTCGCTGCCTGCGACAAGATCATGGACCGCTTTGACGGTCTGCGTCACGCCAGCGGCGGCACGCCGACGGCTGTGCTGCGCGAGAAGATGCAGCGCGCCATGCAGGAAGACGCTGCCGTGTTCCGCACGCAGGACTCGCTGGAATCCGGCTGCCGGCGCATTTCGGCGATCTGGGGCGAGATGCAGGATATCAAGGTCACCGACCGTTCGATGGTCTGGAACTCCGACCTGGTGGAAACACTCGAACTGCAGAACCTGATGGCCAACGCCATCACGACGATCTACGGCGCCGAGGCCCGCAAGGAGAGCCGCGGTTCGCATGCCCGCGAGGATTATACCGAAGGTGCATTCGCCGGCCGCGACGACCTCAACTGGCGCAAGCACACGCTCGCCTGGGTGAACGAGGCGGGCAATGTGAAGCTCGATTATCGGCCGGTTCACACCGAGCTCATCGCCGAAGGCATCGATCCGCATAAGATCGAGCCGAAAGCTCGCGTGTACTGATTTCAAGAGGAACCGGATATGGTTGAACTCGCTCTCCCCAAGAATTCTCAGATGCGCGAAGGCAAGGTCTGGCCGAAGCCGGCGGGTGCCAAGAACACCCGTGAGTTCCGCGTCTACCGCTGGAGCCCGGACGACGGGCAGAACCCGTCGATCGACACTTTCTACATCGATGTCGACGATTGCGGCCCGATGGTGCTCGACGGCCTGCTCTACATCAAGAACAAGATCGACCCGACGCTGACGCTGCGCCGCTCCTGTCGCGAGGGTATCTGCGGCTCCTGCGCGATGAACATCGACGGCACCAATACGCTGGCCTGCACCAAGGGCCTCGACGATATCAAGGGCGCGGTGAAGATCTATCCGTTGCCGCATCTGCCTGTCGTCAAGGATCTGGTGCCCGACCTCACCAATTTCTATGCCCAGCATCGTTCGATCGAACCCTGGCTGAAGACGGTGTCGCCGGCGCCTGCCAAGGAGTGGAAGCAGAGCCATGAGGACCGGCAGAAGCTCGACGGCCTTTATGAATGCATCCTCTGCGCCTGCTGCTCGACTTCCTGTCCGAGCTACTGGTGGAACGGCGACCGCTATCTCGGTCCGGCCGTGCTGCTGCAGGCCTATCGCTGGCTGATCGATTCCAGGGACGAGGCAACCGGCGAACGCCTCGACAATCTCGAAGATCCGTTCCGCCTCTATCGCTGCCACACGATCATGAACTGCGCGCAGACCTGCCCGAAGGGCCTCAATCCGGCCAAGGCGATCGCCGAAATCAAGAAGATGATGGTCGAACGCCGGGTCTGATGGCATGCATGCCGATGGCGGAATAGACGGCTTCGATCCCGAAGCCGTCAAGGAGATCAGGTCACGGCTCGCCTCGGTGCGCGAGCAGGGTATCCGCATCGGTTTCGCGATCGAAAGCGGCAGCCGCGCCTGGGGTTTTCCATCTCCCGACAGCGATTATGATTGCCGTTTCGTCTATATCCGCCCTGTCGAGCATCATCTGGCACTTGCTTCGGCGCGCGATGTCATCGAATTTCCGATCATTGGCGATATCGATACCGGTGGCTGGGATCTGCGAAAGGCGCTGCTGCTTGCCCTCAAGGGAAACGCGGTGGTGGTCGAATGGCTGAAGTCGCCGATCGCTTATGAAGAGGAAGCCGGTTTTCGCTCACGTCTCGGCGCGCTGCTCGATCTCATCATGGTGCCGGAGAAGGTCGCTGGCCATTATGTCGGGCTCATGCGGCAGCATTTTCAGAACCAGGGCGAGGGGCCGATCAAGCTGAAGAAGCTCCTTTATACCGTGCGCCCGGCGATCGCGCTCGAATGGATGCGGCAGCGTTCGTTTCGCGTGCTGCCACCGATGAATATGCTGGAATGCCTGGAGGCGATCCCGATCGCTCCCGACCTTCGAACGGCGATACTCGATCTCGTGCATGTGAAGAAACAGACACGCGAAATGGGGGAAGGTCAGCCGCCGTTGCTGGTGCGATCCTTTCTGGAGAGTGCGTTCGAGCGTTATTCCGGGATATTGCGGGAGTTCGACCGGGATCCGGACAGAGATCAGCGCGCGCAACACCTTGCTGACAAATTCTATGTGCAGGAAGTTTTGCAGCGGGACAGTTGAACTGTATCGTTTTTCGGTTAGTTGTTGTCACGGGCAATTTATGCCGTCCGACTTGATTAACCAAAGCGAGTTACGATAATCGGACTTGTCTCACGCGGGTTTCTCTGCGGCGCTAGCCGAACTCAGGAGTATGATGATGCAGTTGCGATATGCGATGACAGGTCTGGTGGTGGCTCTCGCGCTAGCCGGTTGTCAGCGTACGGCATATGATTACAGCTCCAGCCCGAATGCCGGACCGGCGCCACTGACGGCACAGCCGGTTCCCTCGGTGCAGGGCGGGCAGCTTCCGCCGGTCAACAATTCGCAGTTTCCGGCGGCACCGACGGCGACGACGGCATCGATGCCGGGAGTTCAGCCCGGCGCAATGGCCGCGAATGCGCTTGACGTCACCAAGGAATCGATGGTTGGAAGCTGGCGTGTCAACGGCAGCTGCGACATGTTCCTGACGCTGACCAATCTCGGCAGCGGTTCGCGCGGCGGAACGCGCGGCTGCGTCGGCGAGCTGACGGCGATGGGCTCCTGGGAGGTTGCCGGCAAGCAGGTGCTGCTCAAGGACCGCTCGGGCAATCAGCTCGGCAGCGTCTACAAGACGGCCGACAACCGCTTCGAGGGCCAGACCAGCACCGGCCAGCAGATCAGCCTCAGCCGGTAAACCAGCCGGCACGGTAGAAGAAACCGGCGCGGTAAACGATCCGGCGGGCCTCCGCCGATGACTGACAGGCGGATATGCCCTCATGCAACCCATGCCGGATTACGCGCTCAGCGTCTGCGAACAGCTTAAAGCGCTGACCGCATCGGGCACGCTTCAGGTCGATTCCGCCCAGATGGACGTGGCAAAGAGCCTCGACCGGGTGCTTGCCGGGCTGAAACAGCGGCGGCCGGCGGCAAAATCGAGCGCGCTGGGCTGGCTGTTTGCGGCCAAGAAAAAATCCAGCGACGGCACCAGGGGGCTTTACATCCATGGCAGCGTCGGCCGCGGCAAGACCATGCTGATGGACATGTTCTTCTCGATGGCGCCGTGCAGGAAGAAGCGCCGGGCGCATTTCCACGAATTCATGGCGGATGTGCACAATCGCATCGCGGCGCACCGCCAGAAGCTCAAGAACGGCGAGACGAAGCAGGCCGATCCGATGCCGCCGGTTGCCGCAGCCCTCTACGAGGAAGCGGAACTGCTCTGCTTCGACGAATTCACGGTCACCGACATCGCCGATGCGATGATCCTGTCGCGGCTGTTTTCCGAGCTTTTCGCGCGCGGATGTGTGCTGGTCGCGACCTCCAATGTCGAGCCCGACAATCTCTACACGGATGGTCTCAATCGCGGCCTGTTCCTGCCCTTCGTCGCTCTTCTAAAACAGCATGTCGACGTCGTCACCCTGGATTCGCCGACCGATTACCGGATGGAAAAGTTGAGCAGCCAGCCGGTCTATCTGGTGCCGATCAACGACCATAACGATATGGCGATGGATGCGTCCTGGACGCAGGCACTGCACGGGCGAAAGGCGCAGCCGCTCGATATTCCGATGAAGGGGCGCCACATCCACGTGCCTCTCGCCGTCGATCGCATGGCGCGGTTTTCCTTCGCCGATCTTTGCGACAGACCGCTCGGGGCTGCCGATTTCCTCGCCATCGCCGAGCGCTTCGATATGGTCTTCCTCGATCACGTTCCCTTGCTGGGGCCGGAAAAGCGCAACCAGATCAAGCGGTTCATCATTCTGGTCGACACCTTCTACGATCATGCGGTGCGTCTTTACATTTCTGCGGCGGCGATGCCGGAGGAACTGCTCGTGCATCGCCGCGGCACCGAAGGCTTCGAATTCGACCGCACGGCTTCACGCCTGTTCGAGATGCGCAGCGCCGAATATCTTGCGCTGCACCATGAGAAGCGCGCCGCCGAGTAACAATCCGGTGACAGGCTGTTTTACGTTTACGTAAGAATTTTTGTATCTAAACGATTGAAAACGCTACATCAAAATTAATGGATTGCCATTTTTTGGCTTTGGGTCTATGCGATTGCGGCATTGGGTGGTGCCTTGCTGCGTGCTGCCCGACGAATTTGATCGCAAAGGAAACAGCGAAATGGCGCGTAACAAGATCGCACTCATTGGTTCTGGCATGATTGGTGGCACGCTGGCGCACCTCGCCGGCCTGAAGGAACTGGGCGACATCGTCCTCTTCGATATTGCGGACGGCATTCCCCAGGGCAAGGGTCTCGACATCTCTCAGTCCTCGCCGGTCGAAGGCTTCGACGTCAACCTGACGGGCGCCAGCGACTATTCCGCGATCGAAGGCGCCGACGTCTGCATCGTCACGGCAGGCGTTGCCCGCAAGCCGGGCATGAGCCGCGACGATCTTCTCGGCATCAACCTCAAGGTCATGGAACAGGTCGGCGCCGGCATCAAGAAATATGCCCCGAACGCCTTCGTGATCTGCATCACCAACCCGCTCGACGCCATGGTCTGGGCGTTGCAGAAGTTCTCCGGCCTCCCGGCCAACAAGGTCGTCGGCATGGCCGGCGTTCTCGACTCCTCGCGCTTCCGGCTTTTCCTCGCCAAGGAATTCAACGTTTCGGTCCAGGACGTGACGGCCTTCGTGCTCGGCGGCCATGGCGACACGATGGTGCCGCTCGCCCGTTACTCCACCGTCGGCGGCATTCCGCTCACCGACCTCGTCACCATGGGCTGGGTTACCAAGGAACGTCTCGAAGAGATCATTCAGCGCACCCGTGACGGCGGCGCCGAAATCGTCGGCCTGCTGAAGACCGGCTCGGCCTATTACGCCCCGGCCGCCTCGGCGATCGAGATGGCCGAATCCTACCTCAAGGACAAGAAGCGCGTTCTGCCCTGCGCGGCTCACCTCAGCGGCCAGTACGGCGTCAAGGACATGTATGTCGGCGTTCCCACCGTCATCGGCGCCGGCGGCGTCGAGCGCATCATCGAGATCGATCTCAACAAGACCGAGAAGGAAGCCTTCGACAAGTCCGTCGGCGCCGTCGCCGGTCTCTGCGAAGCCTGCATCAACATCGCGCCTTCGCTGAAGTAGTCGACGCGCTGAAGTCATAAAACAGGGATAGACCCATGAACATTCATGAATATCAGGCCAAGGCTCTGCTGAAGGGCTATGGCGCGCCGGTTGCCGAGGGTGTGGCTATTCTCAAGGTGGAGGAAGCCGAGGCTGCCGCCAAGTCGCTTCCCGGCCCGCTTTACGTGGTCAAGAGCCAGATCCATGCCGGCGGCCGCGGCAAGGGCAAGTTCAAGGAACTAGGCCCCGAAGCCAAGGGCGGCGTGCGTCTCGCCAAGTCGATCGACGAAGTGATCGCCCATGCCAAGGAAATGCTTGGTCATACGCTGGTGACGGCCCAGACCGGCGAAGCCGGCAAGCAGGTCAATCGCCTTTACATCGAAGACGGCGCCGACATTGCCCGCGAGCTCTATTGCTCGCTGCTGGTCGACCGCTCGGTCGGTCGTGTGGCTTTCGTGGTTTCCACCGAAGGCGGCATGGATATCGAAGCTGTCGCCCACGACACGCCCGAGAAGATCCAGACGATCGCCATCGATCCGGAAGCCGGCGTGACGGCTGCCGACGTTGCGGCGATCTCCAAGGCTCTGCAGCTCGACGGCGCTGCCGCCGAAGATGCCAAGTCGCTCTTCCCGGCCCTCTACAAGGCCTTCAACGAGAAGGACATGGCGCTGCTCGAGGTCAATCCGCTGATCGTCATGAAGGATGGTCACCTGCGCGTTCTCGACGCGAAGATGTCCTTCGACGGCAATGCGCTCTTCCGTCACGACGACGTCAAGCTGCTGCGCGACGAGACCGAAGAAGACGCCAAGGAAATCGAGGCCTCGAAGTGGGACCTCGCCTATGTCGCGCTCGACGGCAATATCGGCTGCATGGTCAATGGCGCCGGCCTTGCCATGGCGACGATGGATATCATCAAGCTTTACGGTAAAGAGCCGGCTAACTTCTGCGACGTCGGCGGCGGCGCCGGCAAGGAGAAGGTTGCTGCGGCTTTCAAGATCATCACCGCGGACCCCAAGGTCGAAGGCATTCTCGTCAACATCTTCGGCGGCATCATGAAGTGCGATGTCATTGCCGAGGGCGTGATTGCCGCGGTCAAGGAAGTCGGCCTCAAGGTTCCGCTCGTCGTGCGCCTTGAGGGCACCAATGTCGAGCTCGGCAAGAAGATCCTGAACGAGTCGGGTCTCGCCATCACGGCGGCTGACGACTTGGACGATGCGGCCAAGAAGATCGTCGCGGCGATCAACGGCTAATTTTGAAGGATCTGAAAGAATGTCTATTCTCGTCAATAAAGACACCAAGATCCTCGTTCAGGGTCTGACCGGCAAGACCGGCACGTTCCACACCGAACAGGCGCTGGCCTATTACGGCACGCAGATGGTCGGCGGCATCCACCCGAAGAAGGGCGGCGAAAACTGGACCGGCGCCAAGGGCGAAAGCCTGCCGATCTTCGCAACCGTTGCCGAAGGCAAGGAAAAGACCGGCGCCAACGCATCGGTCATCTATGTTCCGCCGGCCGGTGCTGCCGATGCGATCATCGAAGCGATCGACGCCGAGATCCCGTTCATCACCTGCATCACAGAAGGCATCCCGGTCATGGACATGGTGCGCGTCAAGGCTCGCCTCGACCGTTCCAAGTCGCGACTGCTTGGGCCCAACTGCCCGGGCATCATGACCCCGGAAGAATGCAAGATCGGCATCATGCCGGGCTCGATCTTCCGCAAGGGTTCGGTCGGCATCGTGTCCCGCTCGGGCACGCTGACCTATGAAGCCGTGTTCCAGACCTCCAACGAAGGTCTCGGCCAGACGACGGCCGTCGGCATCGGCGGCGACCCGGTCAAGGGCACCGAGTTCATCGATGTGCTGGAAATGTTCCTGGCCGACGAAGCCACGACCTCGATCATCATGATCGGCGAAATCGGCGGCTCGGCTGAAGAAGACGCGGCCCAGTTCCTCATCGACGAGGCCAAAAAGGGCCGCAAGAAGCCGATGGCTGGCTTCATCGCCGGTCGTACGGCGCCGAAGGGCCGCACCATGGGCCATGCCGGCGCCGTGGTATCCGGCGGCAAGGGCGATGCGGAATCGAAGATCGCGGCGATGGAAGCGGCAGGCATCAAGGTGTCGCCGTCTCCGGCCCGCCTCGGCAAGACGCTGGTTGAAGTCCTCAAGGGCTAATCCAACTTATACCCGGGCGGAGGAGTGGCATCTCAGCCTTCCGCCCGGCCTTGACGGCACGAGACATGCAGATGCGCCGCGGACAGGCGGCAATCGGAATGCGGCAGCCGGCTATCGCCGGCAAATTCATCAAAGTCGGGAGGCGGACGGAAGCGTCCGCAGAACACCATGGCACGGCAAGAAGCCAACGAGCAGTTTCAGATCACCTCGTTTCTGGATGGCGCCAACGCGGCCTATATCGAGCAGCTCTATGCGCGATACGAAGAGGATCCGGCGTCGGTCGACGATCAGTGGCGCACCTTCTTCAAGGCGCTGGAGGACGATCCCAGCGATGTGAAGAGAGCGGCCAAGGGGGCTTCCTGGCGCAAGAAGAACTGGCCGCTTCAGGCCGGCGGCGATCTGGTGTCGGCGCTCGACGGCGACTGGGGCATCGTCGAAAAGGTCATCGAGACCAAGGTGAAAGCGAAGGCTGCCGCTGAGGGCAAGCCCGCCGACAGCACCGACGTTCTGCAGGCGACACGCGATTCCGTGCGCGCCATCATGATGATCCGCGCCTACCGCATGCGTGGCCACCTGCATGCCAAGCTCGACCCGCTCGGCATCGCCGCATCGGTCGACGACTATCGCGAGCTGTCGCCCGAGAATTACGGCTTCACATCAGCCGATTACGACCGCAGGATCTTCATCGATAACGTGCTCGGCCTGGAATACGCGACCATCCGCGAGATGATCGATATTCTCGAGCGCACCTATTGCTCGACGCTCGGCGTCGAATTCATGCATATCTCCAATCCGGAAGAGAAGGCCTGGATCCAGGAGCGTATCGAGGGACCGGACAAGGGCGTGGCTTTCACGGCCGAAGGCAAGAAGGCGATCCTTGCCAAGCTCATCGAAGCCGAAGGCTACGAACAGTTCCTCGACGTCAAGTTCAAGGGCACCAAGCGCTTCGGCCTCGACGGCGGCGAATCGCTGATCCCGGCTTTGGAGCAGATCTTGAAGCGCGGCGGTCATCTCGGCCTCAAGGAAGCCGTCTTCGGCATGGCCCATCGCGGCCGCCTGAACGTGCTGTCCCAGGTCATGGGCAAGCCGCACCGGGCGATCTTCCACGAGTTCAAGGGCGGCTCCTACGCACCCGACGAAGTCGAAGGTTCGGGCGACGTCAAGTACCATCTCGGCGCCTCCTCCGACCGCGAATTCGACGGCAACAAGGTGCATGTCTCGCTGACGGCAAACCCCTCGCATCTTGAAATCGTCGACCCGGTCGTCATGGGCAAGGCCCGCGCCAAGCAGGACATGAATGCGGCCGTCTGGGACGGCGACATCATTCCGCTGTCCGAACGCGCCAAGGTTCTGCCGCTGCTGATTCATGGCGACGCCGCCTTCGCCGGCCAGGGCGTCATTGCCGAAATCCTCGGCCTTTCCGGCCTGCGCGGCCATCGCGTCGCCGGCACCATGCACGTCATCATCAACAACCAGATCGGCTTCACCACGAACCCGGCCTTCTCGCGTTCGTCGCCCTATCCGTCCGACGTCGCCAAGATGATCGAGGCGCCGATCTTCCACGTCAACGGCGACGATCCGGAAGCGGTCGTTTATGGCGCCAAGATCGCCACCGAATTCCGCATGAAGTTCCACAAGCCTGTGGTGCTCGACATGTTCTGCTATCGCCGCTACGGCCACAATGAAGGCGATGAACCGTCCTTCACGCAGCCGAAGATGTACAAGGTCATCCGCGGCCACAAGACCGTGCTGCAGATCTATGCGGCGCGCCTCGTCGCCGAAGGCCTGCTCACCGAAGGTGAAGTCGAGAAACTGAAGGCCGACTGGCGCGCCCATCTCGAACAGGAGTTCGAGGCCGGCCAGCACTATAAGCCGAATAAGGCCGACTGGCTTGATGGCGAGTGGTCGGGCCTGCGCGCGGCCGACAATGCCGACGAGCAGCGCCGCGGCAAAACGGCCGTGCCGATGAAGACGCTGAAGGAAATCGGCCGCAAGCTGTCGGAGATCCCGGCGGGCTTCAATGCGCATCGCACGATCCAGCGTTTCATGGAAAACCGCGCCAACATGATCGCCACCGGCGAGGGCATCGACTGGGCGATGGCTGAGGCGCTCTCCTTCGGCGCGCTTTGTGTCGAGGGCAGCAAGATCCGTCTGTCAGGCCAGGATTGCGAACGCGGCACCTTCTCGCAGCGCCATTCGGTTCTCTACGATCAGGAAACCGAGGAACGCTACATCCCGCTCGCCAATCTCTCGCCGACCCAGGGTCGCTACGAAGTCATCAATTCGATGCTTTCGGAAGAGGCCGTGCTCGGTTTCGAATATGGCTACTCGCTGGCCCGCCCGAATGCGCTGACGCTCTGGGAAGCCCAGTTCGGCGATTTCGCCAACGGCGCGCAGGTGGTTTTCGACCAGTTCATCTCGTCGGGCGAACGCAAATGGCTGCGCATGTCGGGCCTCGTCTGCCTGTTGCCGCACGGTTATGAAGGTCAGGGTCCGGAACATTCCTCGGCCCGCCTCGAGCGTTTCCTGCAGCTTTGCGCAGAAGACAACATGCAGGTCGCCAATGTCACGACGCCGGCGAACTACTTCCATATCCTGCGCCGGCAGCTGAAGCGCGACTTCCGCAAGCCGCTGATCCTGATGACGCCGAAATCACTGCTGCGCCACAAGCGGGCGGTCTCGACGCTTGCCGAAATGGCCGGCGAATCCGCCTTCCATCGCCTGCTCTGGGATGATGCCGAAGTGATCAAGGACGGCCCGATCAAGCTGCAGAAGGACAACAAGATCCGTCGTGTCGTCATGTGCTCCGGCAAGGTCTATTACGATCTTCTCGAGGAACGCGAAAAGCGCGGCATCGACGACATCTATCTTCTGCGTGTCGAACAGCTCTATCCGTTCCCGGCAAAGGCGCTGATCAACGAGCTGTCGCGCTTCCGCAATGCCGAGATGGTCTGGTGCCAGGAAGAGCCGAAGAACATGGGCGCATGGTCGTTCATCGACCCCTTCCTCGAATGGGTGCTCGCCCATATCGATGCAAAGTACCAGCGCGTCCGTTATACCGGCCGTCCGGCCGCCGCCTCACCGGCGACGGGCCTGATGTCCAAGCATCTGTCGCAGCTCGCCGCATTCCTCGAGGATGCATTGGGCGGCTAAAACAAGGAGGGCGCAATGGCTTATTTCTTTCTGAGACTGCAGCCGCCGCGCCCGACTTTCCCGCATGACGGAACGGGCGAGGAAATGGCGGCGATGAAACGCCATGTCGAATACTGGCACCGCCATGCTCTTGCGGGATCGGCGATCGTCGTCGGTCCCGTCTTTGAGGGTGAAGGCGCCTTCGGCATGGCAGTCGTCGAAGTCGAGGATCAGGCGGCGGCGCAAGCCCTTGCCGACGGCGATCCGATCATCGCTTCCGGCTTCGGTTTCCGTTTCGATATTCTGCCGATGCCCTCGATCATTTTGCGGCCGCCCGCCGTCTGAAACGCATAAACGAAAACACACGAAATCAGGATTTGAACAATGGCCACAGAAATCCGCGTTCCAACTCTCGGTGAATCCGTCAGCGAGGCAACCGTCGGCACCTGGTTCAAGAAGGTCGGCGACGCCATCAAGGCCGATGAGCCGATTCTCGAGCTTGAAACCGACAAGGTGACCATCGAAGTTCCCGCACCCGCCTCCGGTACGCTCTCGGAAATCGTCGCTGCCGCCGGCGAGACCGTCGGCCTCGGCGCGCTGCTCGGCCAGATCTCCGCAGGTGCCGGCGCCGCCGCAGCACCGGCTGCGGCTGCACCGGCCGCAACGCCTGCCCAGCCAGCCCCGGCCACTGCTCCCCAGCCGGCGCCCGTTGCCGCTGCTGCATCGTCGTCGAGCGCCTCCGTCTCCACCATGCCGCCGGCACCGGCGGCTTCGAAGATGCTTGCCGAAAACAATCTTTCCGCCGATCAGATCGACGGCAGCGGCAAGCGCGGCCAGGTGCTGAAGGGCGATGTCATCGCCGCCGTCGCCAAGGGTATTTCCGCTCCGGCAGCAGCGCCCGCCGCTCCGGTCGCGGCGCGCGGCCCGTCGACGGTCGAGGATGCCTCGCGCGAAGAGCGCGTGAAGATGACGCGCCTGCGCCAGACGATCGCCAAGCGCCTCAAGGACGCGCAGAACACCGCCGCCATGCTGACCACCTACAATGAGGTGGACATGAAGGCGGTCATGGATCTGCGCAACAAGTACAAGGACATTTTCGAGAAGAAGCACGGCGTCAAGCTCGGCTTCATGGGCTTCTTCACCAAGGCGGTGACGCATGCGCTGAAGGAACTGCCCGCCGTCAACGCCGAGATCGACGGCACCGACGTCATCTACAAGAACTACTGCCATGTCGGCATGGCCGTCGGCACCGACAAGGGCCTCGTCGTTCCTGTCATCCGTGACGCCGACCAGATGTCGATCGCCGAAATCGAGAAGGAACTCGGCCGTCTTGCCAAGGCAGCCCGTGACGGCTCACTTTCCATGGCCGACATGCAGGGCGGCACCTTCACCATCACCAATGGCGGCGTCTACGGTTCGCTGATGTCGTCGCCGATCCTGAACGCGCCGCAGTCCGGCATTCTCGGCATGCACAAGATCCAGGAGCGGCCGGTGGCGATCGGCGGCCAGGTGGTCATCCGTCCGATGATGTATCTGGCGCTGTCCTACGATCACCGCATCGTCGACGGCAAGGAAGCGGTCACCTTCCTCGTGCGCGTCAAGGAAAGCCTGGAAGATCCGGAACGTCTGGTTCTCGATCTCTAGAGTATTTGTTTTCACGCAATTCCGGACGCAAAAACCGCTGCACAATTTTGCTGGAATTGCTTTAAGGGGAGCGCTTTCGATGCGGAACCGGATCATGCGAGCGGCGCGCCTTCTTCTCTGCGCTGCCGCCGCGCATGTCCCGGTCTCCGCGGCGGCCGCCGGCTTCGATATCGGCAAGGCAAGCAGCAATTTCGAGCTGGTGACGCTCAGCGATGCCGAACTCTCCGGCCGGTCGATCGGCGTGATCCATATGGGCAATGTCGAGCTGACCTCGGGGCGCATCGTCGCGGCCGATCCGCTCGCTCAGCCCGATCGTCCGGCGCTGGCAAGAACGGTTGCGCCGGGCGACTATCCGGTAACGCTCTACAAAGCCTTCGGCCGCATCGCCGCCGCCGGCATGCGGTTTGCCGACGGCAAGCCGGATCATTGGGAGCTTGCGGTCCTGCCGGGACAGGATCCGGCGACGCTGAAGGATGACGAGATTTTCGGCTATCCGGTCGATGCGGGGGTCGGCTGCTACATGGATGCGGAGACACTCGCTCTGATCGACGAGCGTGAAGCGCAGGTGCAGGCTCAGAAGCCTGACGCCGACATCAATTATTACGACGACGTGCTGGCCGCCGATCTCGATGCCAATAAGGGCACCTATGCGCTGCACCGGCCGGTCGCCGGCAAGAAGGGCAATGTCGCGGTGTTCTGGAGCGGCTGGGGCGACGGTTTCTATCCGGTTTTCTGGGGCCTCGACAAAGACGGCCGCGCGCTGGTGCTGCTGACGGATTTCAGCGTGATCGAGAATGCCGACGGGAAAAGGGAGCCGAAGCTGCAATGAGCGCTGGGACCGGCATCACGGCGGGGCGGAAGGGCGTGGCTGCAATCGCGGCCGCTGCATTCTTCGGCGTTCCGGTGACCGCCTTCGGCGCCGACTGCAAGCAGGAACAGGCGGTCTATGTCGATCGCGACGCGGCGTATGAATTGCGATTTACGCCGCTGAATTCTCCATCCGCCGCCGCCAGCAATCAATTCAAGGTCAGCGCGCTCAGGACGTCAGTCGTGATGGAAGGTTATGTCATGCCGTCGGAAGATCCGGTGCGTGCCATCGGCATCCTGATGTTCAACTGCCCCGAAGGTGACGCCACCGGCGCCGATCTCGATGCCTGCACGGTCTGGCAGGGCGCCGTCTATGGCATGAATGCCGAAGGCGAGCTCGACAATCTGCAGCCGGAAGGTGCTGCGGCGGCCGAAAAGCTCGTGCTTCCGGGCCTTGGTCCTGCCATTCGCCAATCCAGCGCCTGGGGCGAGGGCAAGGCTTCCGTGGCGCCCTGGGACGTGCTTGTTTTCAAGGAGTGTGCGACATGAGCGATGCCCCTGTTGTTCTCGTGACCGGCGGAAGCCGGGGCATCGGCGCTGCGGTCTGCCGCCTCGCCGCCCGCCAGGGCTGGCGTGTCGCGGTGAATTACGCTTCCAATCGCAAGGCCGCCGATGCCGTCGTTGCGGCGATCGTCGAAAGTGGCGGCGAGGCCGTGGCGATTGAAGGCGATGTCGGCAAGACTGCGGATATCGCCTCGATGTTTGCGGCCGTCGACCAGCATTTCGGCCGGCTCGACGGTCTCGTCAACAATGCCGGCATCGTCGACTATCCGCAGCGGGTCGACGAGATGTCGGCCGAGCGGATCGAGCGCATGCTGCGCATCAACGTGACCGGTTCCATGCTCTGCGCCGCGCAGGCTATACGCCGCATGTCGAGCCGGCACGGCGGGCAGGGCGGGGCGATCGTCAACGTCTCGTCGATGGCGGCGATCCTGGGTTCGGCGACGCAATATGTGGATTATGCCGCCTCGAAGGCGGCGATCGACACGTTCACCATTGGGCTGGCACGCGAGGTTGCCGCCGAGGGCATCCGCGTGAATGCGATAAGACCTGGCATCATCGAAACCGACCTCCATGCTTCGGGCGGGCTGCCGGACCGGGCGCGCGAAATGGCGCCGTCTGTCCCGATGCAGCGCGCGGGTTCGCCCGAGGAGGTGGCGGATGCGATCCTCTATCTTCTTTCTCCTTCGGCTTCCTATGTAACCGGCGCCATCCTCAATGTGAGCGGCGGCCGCTAGAGCGACAGGGCGAAAAACAGCATGCAGTCTATTCTCGAATTCCTCGGCCTGATGGCCGTCTTCTCGATCGTCATCCCCTATTCCTTCACGGACAAGGCGATCCGTGACCGCTTCATCGCCAACGGCAAATGGTTCAACCGCATCACCGGAGCCGCACTCCTCGGCTTCGGCTTCCGCCTCGCGCCGCCTCGCGCTGCCGACTAAAATCCAAAGGGAAAAACAAATGTCTTATGATGTCATCATTATCGGAACCGGCCCTGGCGGCTATGTCTGCGCCGTCAAGGCAGCCCAGCTCGGCCTCAAGGTCGCCGTCGTCGAAAAGCGGGCGACCTATGGCGGCACCTGCCTGAATGTCGGCTGCATCCCGTCCAAGGCGCTGCTGCATGCCTCCGAAATGTTCCATCAGGCCGGTCACGGCATGAGCGCGCTCGGGATCGACATTCCGGCGCCGACGCTCAACCTCGGTAATATGATGGCCCACAAGGACGCGACGGTGAAGGCGAATGTCGACGGTGTCGCCTTCCTCTTCAAGAAGAACAAGATCGATACCTTCCAGGGCGCCGGCAAGATCGTTTCGGCCGGCAAGGTTTCCGTCACCGCCGCCGACGGCGCGGTGCAGGAGATCGAGGGCAAGAACATCGTTATCGCCACGGGTTCCGAGGTTGCCGGCATTCCCGGCGTACAGGTCGAGATCGATGAAAAGACCATCATCTCGTCCACCGGCGGCATCGCGCTGGAAAAGGTGCCGGAAACGCTGATCGTCGTCGGCGGCGGCGTCATCGGCCTCGAACTCGGCTCGGTCTGGTCGCGCCTCGGCGCCAAGGTCACCGTTGTCGAATATCTCGACACCATCCTCGGCGGCATGGATGGCGAAGTCTCCAAGCAGTTCCAGCGCATGCTCGCCAAGCAGGGCATCGATTTCAATCTTAGCGCCAAGGTCACCGGCGTCGAAAAGGGCGACAAGGGCGCCAAGGTCACGTTCGAGCCGGTCAAGGGCGGTGAGGCGGTGACGCTCGAGGCCGAAGTCGTGCTGATTGCCACCGGCCGCAAGCCTTATACATCGGGTCTCGGCCTGGAAGAGGCCGGTGTTGTGCTCGACAATCGCGGCCGCGTCGAGATCGACGGTCACTTCAAGACCAATGTCGCCGGCATCTATGCGATCGGCGATGTGGTCAAGGGTCCGATGCTGGCGCACAAGGCCGAGGACGAGGGTGTGGCGCTCGCCGAAATCCTCGCCGGCCAGCACGGCCACGTCAATTACGACGTCATTCCGGGCGTCGTCTACACCCAGCCGGAAATCGCCTCGGTCGGCAAGACCGAGGAGGAGCTGAAGGCGGCAGGCATTGCCTATAAGGTCGGCAAGTTCCCCTTCACCGCAAACGGCCGTGCCCGCGCGATGCTGGCAACCGACGGCTTCGTCAAAATCCTTGCCGACAAGGAAACCGACCGGGTGCTCGGCGGCCATATCGTCGGCTTCGGCGCCGGCGAGATGATTCACGAGATCGCCGTGCTGATGGAATTCGGCGGCTCGTCGGAAGATCTCGGCCGCAGCTGCCACGCGCATCCGACGATGTCGGAAGCGGTGAAGGAGGCAGCGCTCGCGACCTTCTTCAAGCCGATCCATATGTAAGCTTACATCTTCGTAACAAAGCCTGGAGCCGCTTGCTGCAAGGCAGGCGGCTGCTTTATTTGTGGCGTATCGCAGAGTCCGGTATTTGATGAAGGTGAAGAAATGCAGCAGCCGTCCGCCAAGGGTTACAGCCTAAGCCAGCGCCTTCTTCACTGGGCGGTGGCGCTGCTGATCTTCTTCAATCTGCTGTTTCCCGACGGCATGAACATCTGGCATCGGCTGATGCGCAGAGGCGAGGTGCCGACGCCGGAGCAGATTGCGTCGGCGAATATCCATGCCTATGTCGGCATTGCCATCCTGCTGCTCGCAGCCGTCAGGCTCGGGCTGCGTTTTACCAAGGGGGCGCCGGCCGAGGTCGCGGAGGAACCAGCGATCTTTCGCCTTGCGGCGAAGCTTGCTCATGCCGGCCTCTACATCCTGATCTTCGCCATGCCGCTTTCGGGCATCGCGGCCTATTATTTCGGCATCAATCCCGCCGGGTCGTTCCACGCGGATATTCTGAAAATCATCCTCTGGGCGCTGATCGCGGCGCATGTCGCCGGCGCGCTCGTCCATCAGTTCTATTGGAAAACCAATGTGCTGCGCCGCATGACACTCGGCTGAGCGCCGGCGGGTTCAGTTCACCGCCGTCACCGTAAAGCCCTGCTGGCGCAGCAGTTCGATGACGCCGGCCTTGCCGGGCAGGTGCAGGGCGCCGACCGCCATGAAGACATTGCCGCTCTCGAGAATGGGAGCGGCGCGCTCGGCCATCACCTTGTTGCGGTCGAGGATGACGCGCTGTTCGAAGGCGGCGTAGTCGTTGCTTTCGTCCTTGTCCTCGGGCGTCACGGTCTTCAGCATCGGCATGGTCATGCCGATGTCGCCGGAGAGATAGAGGTCGGTCATCGTCTCCACCACATCGCTCATCCTGTCGCCGAGTTCCAGCGTCTCGATCAGCGATTTCAGATGGAATTCGATCGGCAGGTCGGCCATGGCCTGGATCTGTTCGGCCAGCGTTTCCAGCCCCTTGACCTGTTTGCCCTGAGCAACGGCGTCGGTGGCGATCTTCTGGTCGAGGAACTGCACGCCTTTGGCCTTGCGGGCGATCTCGCAGGCCGGCAGGGCAACGGCGCTGGAGATCATCCACGGCCGCATGCGGGAGACGGCGCTGAGCGGGATGCCACGCTGCTTGAGGCCTGCTTCGAGGCGCTTATAGTCCTCGGGAGAAAGCAGCTTGTCGATCGTCGTGCCGTCGGTGAACATCGTCAGTTCCGGCCGAGCGAGCAGGGCGGCGGTCGCTTTGCGCTCATCGAGAATCTCGTCGGATTCGATGATGATCGTATTCGCCGCGTCGTGGGCGGCCTGGGCGCGCGGCGGCAGGGCCAGCACACGCGGGTCGGTGACATGCATGCTGCCGAGCAGCCACGAGGGTGCAAGTCCGGGCTTTTCGATTTTCCAGAAAATGCCTTTGCCGTTCGGCGTTGCCTCGGCTTCCTTCACCGCCTCGGCATAGCGGGCCGGATCGTTCTGCTGCAGCTCGACCATCAGGTTGCGACCGGTGCAGGCCGCGTCTTCGGCCGCTGCCGGTCTTGCGACGAGGAAGGCGACAAACAAGGCCGCGAGCAGCAGTATATGAAAGGCTGCGATCAACCAGAGAAGCAGATTGGCCGACACTGCAAGGTAAGACGTCCGGCGGCCGATTGATATCGTCATGATGGTGTTTCCGATCACATGCCTTATGCGTGTCATGCTCTACGCCCGGCTTGCGCATATTCCCTTAAGAGAATGCGTTAACGAAAGCTTAGGCGCGCGGATGGGCGCGATCATACACTTCCAGGAGCCGCGAGGCATCCACCCCGGTATAGACCTGCGTTGTCGAAAGGCTGGCATGTCCAAGCAGTTCCTGGATGGTGCGCAGATCGCCGCCGCCGGCAAGCAGGTGGGTGGCGAAGGAGTGGCGAAGCGCATGGGGCGTTGCGGTCTCCGGCAGGCCGAAGGCGCTGCGCAGTTTCTGCATGGCGCGCTGGATGATTGCCGGCTGCAGCTTGCCGCCGCGCGCACCGCGAAACAGCGGCTCTGCTGCCTCCAGATCGTGTGGGCAGAGTGTCCGATATTTCTCGACCGCGTCGAAAACCACGGAGAGCAGCGGTACCAGCCGCGTCTTGTTGCCCTTGCCGGTGATGCGCAGTGTCGTGGCACCCTTTTGCAGATCGGCGGGAACGAGATCCAGCGCCTCGGAGATACGCAGGCCGCAGCCATAGAGCAGCGTCATGACGGCCGCGTCGCGCGCGGCGATCCAGGGTTCGTCGTGCAGTTGGGCTTCGTTGCTGACGACGGTGATCGCCTGGGTGTCCGACAGTGGCTTGGGCAGCGATTTCGGCTGTTTCGGCGAGCGGATCGCGCCGGCGCCGGCGGCATTGACCAGGCCTTTCTTTTCCAGATGGCGCAGCAGCGAGCGCAGCCCGGCGAGATTGCGACCAAGCGAGCGGGCGCCGGAGCCCTGCTTGCGCCGGGCCGCCAGGAAGGCGCGGAAATCGGCGGGGCGCAATTCCCTGATATCGCCAAGCGTCGTCGGGCCGGCGAGGTGACCGGTCAGGAAGGTCAGGAACTGGCGGGTGTCGCGCTCATAGGCATCGAGCGTATGCTCGGAAAGACGACGTTCGCGGGCGAGATTTTCGAGCCATGCGGCCCGTTCCGCCATCAGGCTGGGATCGGCGATGATCAAGAGTTCGTTCACGTCGCTGGCCTTGAATTTGCCTTCAAGTCCGCCAATTTGAAGCAGGAACGGTTATGGAATTGCTAATGCCGGCCAAACCTTTGTCATCCCCGGATCATATTCTCCTGCGATAGCTTTATACCCCATAGACAGGATCTTTCATGGCACGGCGCGATTCCATGACGGCTTTCGGACAGCTCGCGGAAGCGATCGCTCTCGTTTCACAGGGAAAGCCCGGTCATATCGTCGACACGCTGATTGCCGAACGCGGCCAGAGGATCGTGAAACATCCGCTCTGGCCGGTCATGCGACCGTTCCTCTACACGCTGCTGCGCTACAACAAGGCGATCGAATTCGCCAATGCGGTTGCCAAAATGCCGGGTTTCCAGTCGTTCGAATATCTGAGCGGCGTGCTGAAACTCGATATCGGCATCACCAATGGCGAACGCATTCCGAGTAGCGGCGGCTTTATCCTCGTCAGCAATCATCCCACGGGCATTGCCGACGGCGTTGCCGTGTTCGATCTCCTGAAGGCACGCCGGCCGGATATGATGTTCTTCGCCAATCGCGATGCGATCCGCGTCAATCCACGCTTTGCTGAGGTGATCATCCCCGTCGAATGGCGGGAGGAGCATAAGAGCAAGCTGAAGGCGCGCGAGACGCTGCAATTGACCAACCACGCGGTGCGGGAAGGCAAGGCGACGGTGCTCTTTCCCTCCGGCCGCATCGCTTACTGGGCGAATGGCCGGCTGAACGAACGCCCATGGAAGACTTCGGCCGTCGGGCTGGCGCGCAAATATAATCTGCCGATCCTTCCCGTCCACATGACGGCGCGCAATTCCGGCCTGTTCTACTGGCTGGCGAAATGGTCGACGGAACTTCGCGACATGACGGTGTTTCACGAACTGTTGAACAAACGCGGCGACCGCTTCGATTTCGTGATCGGCAATCTCATTCCTGCCGAACATCTGGATGGCGACCTTAACGAGGTGACGAAGGCGCTGGAGAAACATACGGTGCATGATATGGCAGCCGATGGCGACGCGACCTTTGCGCCGGTCGGCCCGCCGGCTGCGGCGATCCCTCGCGAGCTTCCGGTTCCTGCCATTTAAATCGATCGGCACTGCCATGACGACCGATATCCGCATGATCCGCGATCGATTGCCGGATGAGATCGCAGACCTCGAAGGCGAGGCCCGGCGGGAAGGATATTTCCATATCGCCCGGCTGATCGATGACTGGTCGGCTGGTGCCGTCAGGTTCGAGCGTGACGGCGAAAGGTTGCTGGGCGCCTATGTCGATCGGGCGTTTGCCGGCGTTGGAGGCATGACCATTGAAGCCGCCATGCCGGGCGCGTTGCGGATGCGACGTTTCTACATTCGTCCCGCAATGCGCGGGCGCGGCATCGGCCGGATGTTGGCACTGGCGCTGCTCGACCATGCGCGATCGTGCTCCAGCATCGTCACCGTTCATGCGGGAAATACCGGTGCGGCGAAATTCTGGGAGTCGCTCGGATTTCAGGCCACCGGGCGGGATGGCCACACACATCGTCTCGATTTGCATGGCCCGGGTGAGCGCGACGATCCAGCGGTCAGGGATTCGCGCCGGTGATGGATGGCAATCTGCAGGCGGCGTCGAGATTTACGCTCCGATCTCCCGGAGGCGGATGGCCTGGCGTGCCAGCAACCGCTCGATATCGGCAATATCGAGTGCCGAGAGCCTGGCGCCCGGTTTGCGCAGGATGGCGGATTTGATCACGCCGCGCTTGGCAAGCACATATTTGCGGCAGGCAAGGCCGACGCCCTGCTGCTGTTCATAGCGGGCGAGCGGCAGATAGGCGTCGAAGATCGCATGGGCGCGATCGGGATGTCCGGCCGCATAGGCCTCGACGACGCCGACCATCATCTCGGGATAACAGAATCCGGTCATGGCGCCATCTGCGCCGCGGCCCATCTCTTCGGGGAGGAAAAGCCCGCCATTGCCGCAAAGGATGGAGATGCGCCGCATGCCGCCCTTGTCGCTGGCGGCGCGAAGCGCCGATATCTTCGCAAGGCCCGGCCAATCCTCGTGCTTGAGCATGACGCAGTTCGGCACCTCGTTGACGATGCGCTCGATTACCTTGGGCGCGATTGTCACATTGGTGGTGAGCGGATAATCCTGCAGCACGAAGGGCGTTTCACCCAGGGTTTCGCCGACCGACTGGTAGAAGGCGAAGGCCTGGTCGTCGGTCTTGACGGTCCAGGGTGGCGCAACCATGACGCCGGCAGCACCCGCTGCCATGGCGGCTTCGGAAAGTTCGCGCATCGGGGCAAGTCCCGGCGCCGAGACGCCGACCACGACAGGCAGCCGTCCGTCGAGGCGCTTCAGCACACGCTCGACCACGGTCCGCGATTCCTCGGCGGTCAGCTTCGGGGCCTCGCCCAGTTGGCCAAGCACCGTCAGCCCGGTGACGCCGGCGCCCTCGTAGAAATCGACCATGCTGTCGATGCTGCCGAGATCGAGTGCGCCGTCATCGGTGAACGGGGTTACGGCGATCACATAGACGCCCTTGGCATCTTCGGTCAGTCTGGCCATTGGTGCTCTCCAATTCAGCGGCCGAAGAACAGCGCTTCGGCATTTCGAACAAGATCGTCCGGCAATCTATGCAGCCAATCGCTTGCCCGGCAACCTTTTCGTTCGGGCTGCAGGCGATCAGGGATGCAAGAGACGCCGCCCCGTCTTTGCGGTTCCAATTGCATCGATTTGCGGGCATGGTCTCGCCCGATGAGCACAGATTCGTCCGATCTCTTTGGCGCGCTTTTCGAAGCACCGCCCGCGAACCGAACGGTTCCCGTGCTGGTGCCGATGCCGGCGCCCAAACCCTATTCCTATTCGGTGCCGGATGGCATGGCGGTCGAGCCCGGCTCGGTCGTGCAGGTGCCGCTCGGGCCGCGGCAGGTGATCGGCGTCGTCTGGGACGGCGGCGAGGACGGTGTCGATCCGAAGAAACTGCGGCCGATCAGCCATGTCTTCGACTGCCCGCCGCTCTCCCGGGAGATGCGCGATTTCATCGATTGGGTCGCGACCTATACGCTCTCGCCGCCCGGCCTCGTCGCGCGCATGGCGCTGAGGGCGCCGAATGCCTTCGAGCCGGAGCCGATGGTGGAGGGGTTGAAATTCGTCGGCGGCGAACCGGAGCGGATGACGCCGGCGCGCGCCCGGGTGCTCGATACGGCCTCCGACGGGCTTTCCTGGACGCGCAGCGGCCTGGCGCATGCGGCAGGGGTTTCGACCAGCGTCGTCGACGGGCTGATTACGCTCGGCATTTTCGAAACGATATTCCTGCCGCCGCCGCCGGTGGTGGCGATGCCCGATCCGGATTTCGCCGCCGCACGGCTCGAAGGGCCGCAGAGGGCGGCGGCCGAAGAGATCGTGTCCGACATCCGCAAGGGCGAGTTTTCGGTGTCGCTGATCGACGGGGTGACCGGCTCCGGCAAGACCGAGGTTTATTTCGAGGCGATTGCCGAGACGCTGAAACGCGGCAGGCAGGTGCTGATTCTGCTGCCGGAGATCGCGCTGACGGCCAGTTTCATGGAGCGCTTCCAGGATCGCTTCGGGGCAAAGCCGGCCGAATGGCATTCCGATCTGGCGCCGCGCATGCGCGAAAAGGTCTGGCGCCAGGCGGTGACCGGCGAGGTGCGCGTCGTGGCCGGCGCCCGCTCGGCGCTCTTCCTGCCCTTTGAGGATCTTGGTCTGATCATCGTCGACGAGGAGCACGATCCTGCCTACAAGCAGGAGGATCGCGTCTTCTATAATGCGCGCGATATGGCCGTGGTGCGCGGCCGCATCGGCGATTTTCCCGTCATTCTGGTATCGGCGACACCCTCGGTCGAAAGCCAGGTCAATGGACAGAGCGGGCGCTACAGCACCGTCCACCTGCCGACCCGTTTCGGCGACGCGGCGCTGCCGGACCTGCATCTCATCGATATGCGCCGGCACGCGCCTGAGCGCGGCGGCTTCCTGTCACCGGTGCTGATCCGGGCGATCGGCAAGACGGTGGAAAAGCGCCAGCAGGCGCTGCTTTTTCTCAACCGGCGCGGTTATGCGCCGCTGACGCTCTGCCGGGTCTGCGGCCACCGGTTCCAATGCCCGCAATGTTCGAGCTGGCTGGTCGAACATCGCTTCCGCAAGCAGCTGCAATGCCATCAATGCGGTTATGCCGAGCGCACGCCGGAAGCATGCCCGGAATGCGGCACGCTCGATCACCTCGTCGCCTGCGGGCCGGGCGTCGAGCGCATTGCCGAGGAGGTGGAGCGGCATTTCCCGGAGGCACGGACGATCGTTCTCTCCTCCGATATCATGGGCGGAGTGAAGCGGCTGCGGCTGGAGCTCGATGCAATCGCCAAGGGCGAGGCGGATATCGTCATCGGCACCCAGCTGGTCGCCAAAGGACATAATTTTCCGCTTATGACGCTGGTCGGCATCGTCGATGCCGACCTCGGCCTTGCCAATGGCGACCCGCGCGCCGCCGAGCGCACCTTTCAGCTCCTGTCGCAGGTGACCGGCCGGGCCGGGCGCACCGGCCTCAAGAGCCACGGGCTGCTGCAGACCTACCAGCCGCAGCATCCCGTCATGCAGGCGATTGTATCGGGCGATTCCGATGCCTTCTACGAGCGCGAGATCACCGAACGCGAACGCGCCATACTGCCGCCGTTCGGCAGGCTCGCCTCGATCATCGTTTCGGCCGAAACCCGCCATGACGCGGAAAATCATGCGCGCGGCATGCGCAATGCGGCGCCGCAGGTGTCGGGCATTTCGGTGCTCGGCCCGGCCGAAGCCCCGCTTGCACTGGTGCGCGGTCGCCATCGCTTCCGCCTGCTGGTGCACGGCCGGCGGAACTCCGACATGCAGGGCTTCCTGCGGGCGATGCTGTCGCAATCGCCCAGGGAGCGCGGATCGGTACAGGTACAGCTCGACATCGATCCGCAGAGTTTTCTCTAAAACATAACCCCGCCATTTCCTCCTTTTCCGGCGCATGCCATAAACACCGAATCATCCGGGCGATTTGGGGCTGACGCATGGAATTTTACTTTCCGACCGAGCTTGGCGAGCAGCTTGCCTTTTGTTCCGCCGCGTTCACGGCGCTCGCCGGTTTCATCATGATGTTTGCGCCGGGCCACGCCCTGCGTCTTCTCGGCCTGCAGGCGCGGGAGGGACGGCCGGAAGGTTTCGGCGAAGCGCGCTCGATGGGCGGTTTCTATCTCGGCTTCGGCCTCGCGGCGATCATGCTTGCCCAGACGACGATCTACATGGCGCTTGGCGCTTCTTTTGTGATGGCCGCCTTTGCCCGGATCATCTCGATCCTGTCCGATAAGGGGAGTAATCTCGTCAACTATTTACTTTTGGTTGTGCAAATTGCTTTGGCCGCCCTGCCGCTGCTCTATGTTTTCGGCTTCATCCAAACGTGAATCCCGCTGCCGGCAGACGGTCTCCCTGGCCGGCTTTCAGGCCATTGCGCAATTTTGCGAACAGAAATTCATGTGAAAGGCGTATTCGGGCATTACGCGTGTTGCGAGTCCGAACATCCTATGTTAGACGGACCCCGAATTTCGGAAGAAGCAAGAGGCTTCTCTTGTGATTTCTGGGGGAAATCAAAACGAATTCAAGATCATAGGTTCGGCGCCCGCCGAGAGCCGGATTTTGGGTTGAAATCAGGGAAATTTGTGCCAGTGGCAGACACGTCCCAGCTTACTTCTGGTGTTGCAGAGCGCTATGCCTCGTCGCTTTTCGAGCTGGCGCTCGAAGAGAACGCCGTCGGTACCGTAACTGCAGATCTTGACCGTTTCCAGGCGATGCTGGATGAGAGCGATGATCTGAAGCGCTTTATCCTGAGCCCGGTTTTCTCCGCCGAGGACCAGCTGAAGGCGATCGTCGCCATCAGCGAAAAGGCCGGCATCTCGGGCTTCTTCGCCAACTTCCTGAAGGTCGTGGCGCGCAACCGCCGCCTGTTCGCCCTGCCGGGCATGATCAAGGCCTTCCGGCTGATCGCCGCCAACCATCGTGGCGAAATTTCCGCCGAGGTCACCTCGGCCCATGCTCTCTCCGCAGAGCAGGAAAATGAATTGAAGGCGGCGCTGAAGGGCGTCACCGGCAAAGACGTGGCGATTGCCGTCACGGTTGATCCGTCAATTCTTGGTGGTCTGATCGTCAAGGTCGGGTCCCGTCAGATTGATACGTCTCTTCGTACCAAACTCTCTACCCTTAAGCTTGCATTGAAAGAGGTCGGCTGATGGATATCCGCGCCGCGGAAATTTCGGCAATTCTCAAAGACCAGATCAAAAATTTCGGCAAAGAGGCGGAAGTCTCGGAAGTCGGCCAGGTTCTCTCCGTCGGTGACGGTATCGCTCGCGTTTACGGTCTGGACAATGTCCAAGCCGGTGAAATGGTCGAGTTCCCCGGCGGCATCCGCGGCATGGCCCTGAACCTTGAATCTGATAACGTCGGTGTTGTTATTTTCGGCTCCGACCGCGACATCAAGGAAGGCGATACCGTCAAGCGCACGGGCGCCATCGTTGACGTTCCGATCGGTCCGGAGCTGCTCGGCCGCGTCGTCGACGCGCTCGGCAACCCGATCGACGGCAAGGGCCCGATCAACGCGACCCGCCGTGCGCGTGTCGACGTCAAGGCCCCAGGCATCATTCCGCGCAAGTCGGTTCATGAGCCGATGTCGACCGGCCTCAAGGCCATCGACGCGCTCATCCCGGTCGGCCGCGGCCAGCGCGAGCTCGTCATCGGCGACCGCCAGACCGGCAAGACCGCGATCCTGCTCGACACCTTCCTGAACCAGAAGCCGATCCACGACAACGGCCCTGACAACGATAAGCTCTACTGCGTCTACGTCGCCGTCGGCCAGAAGCGCTCCACCGTTGCCCAGTTCGTCAAGGTCCTCGAAGAGCGCGGCGCCCTGAAGTACTCGATCATCGTTGCTGCGACGGCTTCCGACCCGGCTCCGATGCAGTTCCTCGCTCCGTTCGCAGGTTGCGCAATGGGCGAATACTTCCGCGACAACGCCCAGCACGCCCTGATCGGCTATGACGACCTGTCCAAGCAGGCTGTCGCTTACCGCCAGATGTCGCTGCTGCTGCGCCGCCCGCCGGGCCGCGAAGCCTATCCGGGCGACGTTTTCTACCTGCATTCGCGTCTCCTCGAGCGCGCCGCAAAGATGAATGACGACAAGGGCGCCGGTTCGCTGACCGCTCTGCCCGTCATCGAAACGCAGGGCAACGACGTTTCGGCCTTCATTCCGACCAACGTGATCTCGATCACCGACGGCCAGATCTTCCTCGAAACCGACCTGTTCTACCAGGGCATCCGTCCGGCCGTTAACGTCGGTCTGTCGGTTTCCCGCGTCGGTTCTTCGGCGCAGATCAAGGCGATGAAGCAGGTTGCCGGCTCGATCAAGGGCGAACTCGCCCAGTATCGCGAAATGGCCGCCTTCGCCCAGTTCGGTTCGGACCTCGACGCTGCAACGCAGCGCCTGCTGAACCGCGGTGCGCGCCTGACCGAACTCCTGAAGCAGCCGCAGTTCTCGCCGCTGAAGACGGAAGAGCAGGTCGCCGTGATCTTCGCCGGCGTCAACGGCTATCTCGACAAGCTGCCGGTCGCATCGGTCGGCAAGTTCGAGCAGGGCTTGCTTTCGTACCTGCGTTCGGAAGGCTCCGCCATCCTCGACGCAATCCGCACGGAAAAGGCAATCAGCGATGATACCAAGGGCAAGCTCAATGCTGCTCTCGATAGCTTCGCAAAGTCTTTCTCGTAATCGGGCCCTAAGTTAGGACGGATAACGGATGCCTTCACTTAAGGATCTGAAAAACCGGATCGCCTCCGTCAAGGCGACGCAGAAGATCACCAAGGCGATGAAAATGGTCGCCGCGGCGAAGCTTCGGCGTGCGCAGGAGGCGGCCGAAGCCGCCCGGCCCTATTCGCAGCGCATGGGTGCGGTTCTGGCTAATATCGCCAAGGCCGTCACCGAGGCGGATGGCGCGCCGGCACTGATGACAGGCACCGGCAAGGACCAGGTTCACCTGCTGGTGGTCTGCACGGCCGAACGCGGTCTGTGCGGCGGCTTCAACTCGCAGATTGCGCGCTTTGCGCGTGACCATGTCCGCAAGCTGCTTGCCGAAGGCAAGACGGTGAAGATCTTCACGGTCGGCAAGAAGGGTTACGACATCCTGCGCCGTGAATATGCGTCGCTGATCATCGAGCGCAAGGAACTGCGCGAAGTCAAGAAGATCGGTTTCGAGAATGCCGACCAGATCGGCAAGCGCATCATCGAGATGTACGAGGCCGGCGAGTTCGACATCTGCACGCTGTTCTACTCCGAGTTCAAGTCGGTGATCAGCCAGGTTCCGACTGCACAGCAGCTCATCCCGGCCAAGGCTCCGGAAGTCGTCGCCGAGGATGCAGAACATGCGGGCGCCGTCTACGAATACGAGCCGGATCCGGCGTCGATCCTCGACGACCTGATCCCGCGCAATATCTCCGTCCAGATCTTCCGCGCTCTCCTTGAGAACGTCGCGGGCGAGATGGGCGCCAAGATGAGCGCGATGGACAATGCGACGCGCAATGCCGGTGAGATGATCAACAAGCTGACGCTGAGCTACAACCGTCAGCGTCAGGCTCAGATCACCAAGGAACTGATTGAAATCATTTCGGGCGCGGAAGCGCTCTGAGTTAGGGAAAGAGGGTAAGAAAATGGCTGAGGCAGCTACCCGCTCTGTCGGCAAAGTCACCCAGGTTATCGGCGCCGTCGTCGACGTTGCTTTCGAAGGCGAACTGCCGGCGATTTTGAACGCGCTCGAAACCGACAACAACGGCATCCGCCTGGTTCTCGAAGTCGCTCAGCATCTGGGCGAAAACGAAGTCCGCACCATCGCGATGGACTCGAGCGAAGGTCTCGTTCGTGGCCAGCAGGTCATCGATACCGGTGCTCCGATCTCGGTTCCGGTCGGCGATGAAACGCTCGGCCGCATCATGAATGTCATCGGCGAGCCGGTCGACGAAGCAGGCCCGCTGAACACCGCTCACAGGCGCGCCATCCATCAGGACGCTCCGGCTTACGTCGAGCAGTCCACGGAAGCCCAGATCCTCGTCACCGGCATCAAGGTCGTCGACCTTCTCGCGCCTTACGCAAAGGGCGGCAAGATCGGCCTGTTCGGCGGCGCCGGCGTCGGCAAGACCGTTCTCATCATGGAACTGATCAACAACGTCGCCAAGGCGCACGGTGGTTACTCGGTTTTCGCGGGCGTCGGTGAACGCACCCGCGAAGGCAACGACCTTTACCATGAAATGATCGAATCGGGCGTCAACAAGCACGGCGGCGGCGAAGGCTCCAAGGCTGCGCTCGTTTACGGCCAGATGAACGAACCGCCGGGTGCGCGCGCTCGCGTCGCTCTGACGGGTCTGACGGTCGCAGAACATTTCCGCGACCAGGGTCAGGACGTTCTGTTCTTCGTCGACAACATCTTCCGCTTCACGCAGGCTGGTTCGGAAGTGTCGGCTTTGCTCGGCCGTATTCCTTCGGCCGTGGGTTATCAGCCGACGCTCGCAACCGACATGGGCCAGATGCAGGAACGCATCACCACGACGACGACGGGCTCGATCACCTCGGTCCAGGCCATTTACGTTCCGGCCGACGACTTGACCGACCCGGCGCCGGCAACCTCGTTCGCCCACTTGGACGCAACGACGGTTCTGTCGCGTTCGATCGCTGAAAAGGGCATCTATCCGGCTGTCGACCCGCTCGACTCGACCTCGCGCATGCTCGACCCGCTCGTTGTCGGCGAAGAGCACTACGAAATCGCCCGTAAGGTTCAGTCGACGCTGCAGCGCTACAAGGCCCTGCAGGACATCATCGCCATCCTGGGCATGGACGAATTGTCCGAAGAGGACAAGCTGTCGGTTGCCCGCGCCCGCAAGATCGAGCGCTTCCTGTCGCAGCCGTTCTTCGTTGCCGAAGTCTTCACCGGCTCGCCGGGCAAGCTGGTTGCTCTCGAAGACACGATCAAAGGCTTCAAGGGCCTCGTCAACGGCGAGTACGACAACCTGCCGGAAGCTGCCTTCTACATGGTCGGCTCGATCGACGAAGCCATCGAAAAGGCCAAGAAGCTCTCTGCAGCTGCTTGATGACCGATGCCTTGGACGAGATATTCTGCTGCGACTCCCTGAAAGGGGTCGTGGCGGATCTTCCGGAACCGGCAGCGCCGATCATCTATCGCGCCGATAACGGCGTGATGATGATGGTGGTGGGTCTGGTCCAGAGCGAGGAAGGCCTCGGTTACCTCGACCAGGCAATAATGCACTGCCCGTTCTGCGGGACTAAATTGCAAGATGCGAAAGCCATAGCCGAGAAGGTAAGTCACTGATGGCTGACAATTTCAACTTTGAGCTCGTTTCGCCGGAGCGTCTGCTGCTGTCGGAGATGGTGACCGAGGTCGTCATTCCTGCGACCGAAGGCGAAATGACCGTCATGGCGCACCACGCGCCGACGATGACGACGATCAAGCCCGGTGTCGTGAGCGTGCGCTCGGCTTCCGGCAAGAAGCAGGACTATGTCGTGTTCGGCGGTTTTGCCGATATCCTGCCGACCGGCTGCACCCTGCTTGCAGAATCCGCGGTTCCGGTCGAGGAGCTCCATAAGGACGAACTGACCCGCCGCATCGAAGCCGCCCGCATGGAGCTCGAACATGCCGAGCTGCACGAGCATAAGTCGAAGCTCGAGCACTTCATCATGGAACTGACGCATCTGAGCGGCATCGTTCAACAGGACTGATCGCAAAACGACTGCGATGAGGAAAGGCGGCTGCAACAGCCGCCTTTTTTGTCTCCGTCGACCTGTCGGCTGACGAAAGACAGGCCCGTCGGGTGGCTTTATAAGTGAAAAGGCGGCGACCACGTGCGGCTTTGCCGAGGCAGTGAATCCGTCTCAGAAGCCGGTGCCGCCGCGTAGTTCGATGACCAGCGTCTTCAACAGAATCTTCAAGTCGAGCAGCAGGCTGAAATTCCTGACATAATAAATATCGCAGGCGATGCGGGCCCGGGCTTGCAGCGGTCGTGCCGTCGGGCCGCGCCATCCGCGCGTCTGCGCAAGGCCGGTAATGCCGGGACGCATGATGTGGCGGTGATGATAGTCAGGCACGAGTTCTTCGTAGAGCCGGCCGGCAGCCCGCATATTGATCGCGTGGCACCGCGGGCCAACCAGCGACATGTCGCCCTTGAGGACGTTCAGAAGCTGCGGCAGTTCATCGATATTGGTCTTGCGGAGCACCGCGCCGATGCCTGTCACCCGGCTGTCGCCCCTGACCGTCTGTTGCACGCCGCTCGGATCGCAAGCTTCGGTGCGCATCGTTCGGAACTTGAAGACGGTGATCTTGTGGCCGTTCAGTCCCCAGCGGATCTGGCGGAAAAATACCGGCCCGCCGTCGTCGAACTTGATGAAGAGCGCGATCGCCAGAAAAAACGGCGCCAGCACGATGAGGGCGCTGAGCGAGGCGACAATGTCGATCAAACGCTTCACGCCGAGCCGCACAGCCATCTTTCTTTCAACGAGAGAAAAGCTGTCCGGCTGGCGAATGTTGGAATTCGCGATAACCAGGGACCTGATTTTGTCCTGACGCTGAGACGGATCGAAGCGTGAATTCGTCTTCGAAGTATAAGCATTCATTACGCAAGGCCCACAAGTTTAGATGCGATACTGAACAGCAGGGAGACAGATACATCCTCACGTATCGTTTGTCATCGGTTTAAATAAGAAATCCGTAACCCTAAAGAAGCCAAAAATGGGAGTAATTCCTGTTAACCTTAATGCCTCTAGTTGAGGTGAAGGGGAATTTATACTTTGAAAGGAGTAGCCCGATTGGGCTGGCGCGATGTCAGGCGGTTGCCGATGTCCATCGCCGGCTTTTCCAGCAGGCTATAGCTGAGGCTTGCAACCAGAAGGACGAGTGCTGCCGCCAGTCCACAGGACTGGAGCCAGCCGGTGACGACATTTTCCGAGGAAACGCCGAACGAACCCTGGTCGAGCCTCTGGATCGATATCAGGATGATCTCCTGCCAGATATAGATGCCGAAGGAGATCTTTGCAATGTAGCGGACGGGAGCGTTGTCGAGCAGCCTGCCCAGATATTGCGAATGGCAGAGCGAGACGAGCGCCGTTGCGATTGCCAGCGGAAAGACCGGGAAGCCATAGGGGATTTCGAGCCAGCCATAAGCTTCGGGGGTGCTGCCCGGCGATATGCCAAGGCGGTAGCCGGCAATAGCAAGGGCCACCAGCGCTGCGGTATCGAACCAGGGGGAAGGTCTTCTGGGGAGCATGACCTCGACGCCGGCAGCCAGCGCGCCGAGTGCGAAGACGGCGAAGAAGCCGATCGGATTATATCGCGGCATCCACTCCTTCGCCCCGCCCTGGAGGCCGTATTGCCAGCCGCGCCCGATGTCGTCGAGCGCAAAGACGGTGAGGATCAGCACATGGGCGAGGAGCACGCCGGTGATGAGGAAAAGCCAGGCGAAGCGGGCGCGGAGTGGACGCCGTCTCAAGGCCGACAAACGAAACAGCAGGAAGAAGCAGGCCGGCAGCAGCACATAGCTGGTGACCTCGAAGGGAATCGACCAGAGCGGCCCGTCTGTCTCGACAGGAAAGAGCGTGCGCCAATGCCACTGGCTCATGAACAGCAGCCCGGAGAGGTAGCGCAGCGCAAGCTCTGGCGTCAGCGGCAGGGCAAGCAGCGTCAGGCTGAGAACGAAGCCGACGGTTGCGGCGAACCAGAAGCCCGGGGCGATGCGCGCCGCCCTGCGGATCGTGTAATGGCGAAGGCTCGGCATGTTGCTGCCATCGTCGAGCGCCCGCCAGAAGGGATGGGCAAGAAGGAAGCCGCTGAGCACGAAGAAGATGGCGACGCCGAAATTGCCGAAGCGGAGGATATTTGCGGTCGGCCCGAATTCGTCGGGGATTCTGCGCATATCCAGCCGGATCGCCAGATGATGGACAAACACCAGCAGACAGGCCGTCGCGCGCAGAAAGTCCGCTCCGGCCAGTCTTTCCTGTTGTCGCATCCTGTTCCCCGCCTTACGGCGCCGCGTCTTTCAGCCGCGCGGCGCTGTAACACTTTGAAGTGCTGCACCATTTTTCTTATATCGCTTCCGATTTAAGAAATCATGCAGTGCTCGGTGGACTTTGCCGCGGAAAGCGGCGACGGGCAAGGCCGGGGCTCGAGGTCAGGCGAGGAGTTCGTTGGTGTAATAGCTGGAAAAATCCGGCTTTTCCTTGAGGGCTGCGCCATTCGCATCGACCAGAATGCCGTTCTCGACCAGGAAGCCGCCGATGCCTTCGGCCTTTGCCGGGTCGAGCGTGCCGATCACCCCGGTCTCGGACCTCAGGAAGTGCCCCTCGATCAACGCCTTCTGGGAAGCCTTGACCAGTTCCGTGTTCATCAGCGCGCCGTTGCTTCCCGATATCAGCAGCTCGCAGGCTTCGTCGGGATGGTCGACGGAATAGGCATAACCCTGGCGCGTCGCCTGGATGAAGGCGCGGGCATGTTCGCGGCTTGCCGAGAGATAGGCGTCGCTGGAGACGATGACCGTCGTCTGCTCGTCGGGAATGCCGTAATCGGAATAGTGGAAGCGGCCGATCTTGCGCTTTTCCAGCTCGGCGGCGATGCCTTCCCAGGTGTAGATTTCGAGGGTGAAATCGATCGAGCCATTGTCCAGCGCCTCGTAGGCGGAGGTGCCGAGGGTGACGGTGTTGACCTCGCCCTTGCCGCCATCATTGCGGATCATCGCCGAGACCAGCGCGCTTTCCCAGGTGCCGCCAAAGCCGCCATAGGTCTTGCCGTCGAGATCTTTAGGGCTCTTGATGTCGTCGCGCCCGCCCTTGAAGATCAGCCGTGCGGTTTCTGTCTGGACGACGCCGTAGACCATCTTCACGTCGCCGCCGCCGGCGCGCTGCGTGATGGCCTCGATCTCGCTGCTGATGCCGAAATCGGCGACGCCGTTGGACACCAGCGTTCCGGCGCTGGCATCGGCAAAGGGAAGGATGTCGACATCGAGGCCGGCGGCTTCATAGAAGCCCTTCGCCTTGGCGACATAGATGCCGATATGGTTGGTGTTGGGCGTCCAGTCGAGCGCGATGCGGACCTTTGCGGGCGCCGATTGGGCGAAGGCGGAGCGGCCGGCGAGGCTTGCCGCGATGGCGGCGAAGATCGTCTGGCGACGGGTGAGAAGCAGCATGGTGACCTCCTCAGGTCTTGAGAGCATGATGCCGAAAAATGTGAGCGGTTTTCGGCATCATGCTCTAACTCTTTAAATGAGAACAGGATTCGGATTTTAGGCCGACCGGCCTGAAATCATCCTGTTCCAGCGGATGCAGCAGGGTTTGCAGGATTTCGGTTTCGATCGCCTGGGCCGCCGCCGAGCCGAGATCGGCAATGCTTCTCGGGCGGGGCAGAGGAACGTGGAATTCGCGTATGATACGCGCCGGACGGGCCGAAAGCACGTAGATGCGGTCGGAGAGGAATACGGCTTCCCGGACGTCGTGGGTGATCAGCAGCGCCGTCCAGCGGTGTTCGGTCCACATGCCCTGCAGCCATTCCTGAATCTGCATGCGGGTCAGCGCGTCGAGCGCGCCGAAAGGCTCGTCGAGCAACAGCATGTCCTGGCTCTGCACGACGGTGCGCAGCAGGGCGGCGCGCTGGCGCATGCCGCCCGATAGTTCGGAGGGATAATGGCGTTCGAAGCCGGCAAGACCGAAACTTTCGAACAGCGACGCCACGGCGGCGCGGGCGGCCCGGCGGCTCATGCCCCGCACCTCGAGGCCGAGTGCCGCATTGTCGATGATCCGGCGCCAGGGCATCAGCGCATCGCGCTGCGGCATGAAGGCGAAGGAATGCGGCGCCTGTTCCAGCGGCGCGCCGTTGAAAAGCAAGGCGCCGGAATCGGCACGCAGCGCCTGCGTCAGCAATCGCAATATCGTCGATTTTCCGGAGCCGGATGGGCCGACGATCGAAACGAACTCACCGTTCGCGACGGTGAGCGAAATATCGCCCAGAACCTGCATGCCGTCGAAGGACTTCGAAATCTTGCGCAGTTCAACCATTGCATCGCTCATCGGCGCCGCTCCCCGGATGGCTGCCAGGGCATGACGAGGCGCTCGATCAACAGCGTCAGCCCGAAAAGGCAGAGTGTCAGAACGGCGCTGACGAGGACGGCGGCGAGCACGAGGTCGGGACGGAAATTGTTCTTGGCGTTGAGAATATAAATGCCGAGGCCGCGGGCGGCACCGGCATATTCGGCAAAGATCGCGCCGACGACGGCATAGGTGATCGAGATCCTCAGGCCGGCGAAGAAATAGGGCAGCGCAGAGGGAAGCCGAGCCAGGCGGAAAATCCGCCAGCGGCTTGCCTTCATCGAGTTCAGCAATTCGGCGATGTCGCGGTCGGTCGATTCATAACCCTGCAGCAGGGCGACGAGCAGCGGAAAGAAGGTGACGAGCGCCACCAGCAGGATCTTCGGCACGAGACCGAAACCGAACCAGAGGACGACAAGAGGGGCGATTGCCACCAGCGGCAGGGTCTGACTGGCGATGAAGACCGGCAGCAACGCCCGGCGCATGAAGGGCATGAAATCCATGAGGATCGACGCGGCGAAGGCGAAGGCAAGCGACAGCGCGAAACCGCCAAGTGTCGCCCCAAGCGTCGGCCAGGTGTTCGCTATCAGCGCCTCGCGGTTCAACCAGCCCTGGATGACGATGCGCGAAGGCGCCGGCAGGATCGACGGTTTGATGCCGGAGAGATCGACATAGATTTCCCATGCCGCCAGAAAGGCGCAGCCGGCGAGAAAGGCGGGCATGCCCCGGATGAGAGCGGCGAGGAGTGCGGCAAGGCGCGAATCCGATGGTTGCGACGATGTCATCAGCGTTCGATTTCAGCGTCGCTCTCGATGCGCAGCCGGTTGCGATAGGGATCGGGCGCCTTGATGGCATCGAGAATGATGCCGACGAAACTGCCGGACATCGGATAGAGTGATATTTGTGCGCCTGAGAACATCCGAACCTCGCTCCGCTGGCATTACCCAGATCAGCTTTGAAGGGTCCGGACGCTTGCGCCTCACATCTCAGCCCCGGCGATACGGAGCTCCCCTGTTAATCGGCGCGGAAATTATCACCGGGGTTTTCTTCCCGCAACCGCAAAATTGCCGACCCGTCCGCGTGGCCGGGATGAGGCTGGCATGATGGGAAAACACCCGGACGGAGGTCCTGTCCGGGTGTCCCCAGAGGTTCCGTACCTGCCGGGAACGGAACCGCAGCCCTCTGCCTCAGGCAGCGATGTCGGCATAGGGACGATCGCTCCGCGCGGCAATCAGCGCCCGGGTCCACCATTCCAGCTGCGCCATCATCCGGTCGAGCGCGTGCAGGGCGTCGCTCGGGTCATGAAGCCGTCCGGCCGCGTCGAAGCGGTTCCATGGCGCGGAAAAGCTGACCGAATCGCGGATGGTGACGGCGTGCAGTTCGGCAAAGACGAGGCGCAGCTGCTCGACCGCGCGCAGGCCGCCCGATATGCCGCCGTAACAAACGAAGGCGACCGGCTTGCCCTGCCATGGCTCGAAAAACAGATCGATGGTCGATTTCAACGACGCGGTGAAGCTGTGATTATATTCCGGCGTGACGATGATGAAGGCGTCGGCCATGCCGAGCCGCCCGGCGAGCCTGTCGATTTCAGGATGCGCCGTTTCACGGCTGGACGGCAGCGCAAATTCGAGCGGGTCGATGATGTCGATATCGAATTGCGGGAAGCGGGCGCTTTCCCCTGTCAGCCATTTGACCACCCTCTCGCAGATGCGGCCCTTTCTCGTACTTCCGTAGATCACCGCCAGCCTGATGGATGTTTTCATGCGTTGCTCCTCTCGCGATTGGGCTTTACGACCGCTGGAGCAAGCGTTATAAAACCTCAACTAATCTTGAGGTCAAGAGGCGATGGAGACAATTCCTACAGTGCCGCTCGGCAAGCTCCTGACGGTCGGCGAGGTGGCTGAGCGCAGCGGCCTTGCCGTCTCGGCGCTGCATTTTTACGAAACCAAGGGACTGATCTCCAGCATTCGCAGCCGTGGCAACCAGCGCCGCTACGGGCGCGACGTGCTTCGCCGGCTCGGGATCATCAAGGTGGCGCAGCGTGTCGGCATTCCGCTTGCGGAAATCCAGGCCGCGTTCGAATCGCTGCCGCAGGGACGCACGCCGACGGCCACCGACTGGCAGACGCTGTCGGCCCGCTGGAAGGACGATCTCGACGCGCGAATCAGCCAGCTCAGCCTGCTGCGCGACCGCCTGACCGGCTGCATCGGCTGCGGTTGCCTGTCGGTCGATAGCTGTCCGCTGCGCAATCCCGGCGACCGGCTCGGCAAAGAAGGGCCGGGGGCTCGGCTTCTGGAGGCCGAAAGCTAAGCCTGGCCTTGCCGGAACCAAACGCCCGCGGAAAGATCGATACGCGCCTTTCTTTCGGCCGGCGCGCTCATATGTTAAGGGCGAATGGCGCAACCGGCGGCATTGTCCGCTCGGCATGTCGCGCAAAAGTGCGCAGCAGTTTTGCGATCAAAACCAAAGACCTGGATGATTTTTGGGCCGGGTCGGCCTAAATCTGAATCCTGTTCTAAATTCTAGAGTTGGAGCATGATGTCGTCCGAAAACCGCTCACATTTTTCGGCGTCATGCTCCAGGAGGACGGCTTCGTGTTTCATCCCAGACTGTTCGAAAATCGCAATGTCGTCGTAACCGGCGCCGGCCGCGGCATCGGCCTCGAAGTCGCCCGGCAGTTTCTCGACTGCGGCGCCAAGGTGATCGTCCATACCGGGCGGAAGCCCGGACGCGACCTGCCGGATTTCCTGCTGACGGCTGAAACCGAAAGACGGGCGCTGCTGCTGCATGCCGATTTTTCCGCCGTCGGCGGAGCGGCGCAATTTGCAGAAGATGTTCTTGCTTTCTTCGACAGGGTGCATGTGCTCGTCAACAATGCCGGCACCATGCTTGGCCGGTTTCCCGCCGCCACGCTGACCGACGCCGAATATGAGGCGGTCATACGGCTCAACCAGACATCGGTGGTGGCGCTGACGCGCGCCTTGCTGCCGGCATTGAAGGCCGCCGAGGGCGCTGCCATCGTCAACACCGTCTCGATTTCGGCGCTGACCGGCGGCAGCCCCGGCTCCTCGATCTATTCGGCCTCGAAAGCCTTCGTTGCGACCTATTCCAAGGCGCTCGCCCGGGAGCTTGCCCCGGATGCAATCCGCGTCAACTGCGTCTCTCCGGGAACGATCGAGACGGATTTCCACGAGCGCTATTCCTCCCGCGAAAAGCTGGAGCAGACCAGAAAATCCATCCCGCTACAGCGGCTCGGCACGGCGGAGGATTGCGCTCCCGCCTATCTGTTCCTGGCGGCTCCCTCGCTGTCGGGATACATTACCGGCCAGGTGGTCGAGATCAATGGCGGACAGCTTATCTGCTGATTTACTGAGACCTTTTTTGGTATTTCATCATTATCGGCGAATTCGCTTCTATGAATATGCTATTGTGCTGAACTATTTCACCGCCGCCCTTCCGAGATATCGAATGCCGTTGCCTAAACCGGAGCCGGGAATGACCGGCCAGGAATTGCACAAACTCGCTGGAAAAGCCCATGAGGCGAGCGATCTGTTGAAAGCTTTGGCGCATCACACCCGACTTCTGATCCTCTGCATCCTGGCGAAAGAGGAGCGGACGGTCGGTGAGATCGAAAATATTCTCGGCATACAGCAGGCGATGGTCTCGCAGCAGCTTGCGCGTTTGCGGCTCGAAGGCCTGGTCAATACGCGCCGCCAGGGCAGGCTGGTCTATTACAGCATCGGCAATGTCAGCGTGCTTGCCTTCCTCGAATCGCTGTTCGATCTTTTTCCGATTGCAGAAAATCTTTAAAGCCCGTCGGGCAAAACTGTGCGGTGGTCTTGAGAACCGCCCTTGCGGAGCACGGCTGCTGCGTCGAAGATAAGGGGATGATCGACAAGCTGGAATTCTTTATCGCCCTTGCCAATGAAAAGCATTTCGGCCGTGCCGCCGAGGAGTGCGGGATTTCGCAGCCGACGCTTTCGGCCGCCATCCGCCAGCTCGAGGATCAATTGGGCGTCATGCTGGTGCAGCGCGGTTCGCGGTTCCAGGGGCTGACGCCGGAGGGGCAGCGCGTGCTCGAATGGGCCCGGCGCATCGTCGGCGACGCCCGCACCATGCGCGAGGAGATGCGCGCCGCCCGCCGCGGCCTTTCCGGCCATATCCGCCTCGCCGCTATCCCGACGGCGCTCGCCATGCTTTCGCGCATCACCACGCCCTTTCAGGAACGGCATCCCGGCGTGACCTTCTCAATCGTCTCGCGCAATTCGCTGCAGGTGCTGAGCATGCTCGAAAACCTCGAAATCGATGCCGGCATCACCTATCTCGAAAACGAGCCGCTCGGCCGTGTCACGAGCGTTCCGCTCTATGCCGAGCGTTATCATCTGATCACGGCCGCAGGCAGCCCGCTGTCCGATCGCGACAATGTGACCTGGAAGGAGGTCGGCGATCTTCGGCTTTGTCTATTGACCGCCGACATGCAGAATCGCCGAATCATCAATCGGCATCTGACGGAGGCAGGCGCGAGCGTGCATCCGACGCTCGAATCCAATTCGATGATCGTGCTGTTCTCGCATGTCAGGACCGGGCGTTGGGCCAGCATCATGCCGCGCAATGTTGCCATATCTTTTGGTTTTCCGGTGGAAATCCGCATGATTCCGATCGTCGAGCCGGAGGCTCATCATCTTGTCGGCCTTGTCGCGCCTTATCGCGAGCCCTTCACGCCGCTCGTGTCGGCCTTGCTGCACGAAGCCCGAGTGCTCGTGCAGGACGAGGAACTTTGATAGAAAAAATCTATCAACTGACAAGACAGCGTTATTGATCGCCAGCGGCTTCCTTGCGATGCTGCCCGAGGAATAGCACTTGGGCTGGGGAGGCCGCCATTCCGCAACGAGCAAGCCGTCGGGAGGGCTGCCTTATGACCATTCATATCGCCGAAGGCGATATTGCCGCGCGCACTCGTGCCATTATCGCCGATCTTCGCTTCCTTGAAGGGCCGCTGCTTCCCATTCTGCACGAGGTTCAGGACGAATTCGGCTATATCCCGCAGGAAGCCGTGCCTGTGATCGCGGAGGAACTGAACCTGTCCCGCGCCGAGGTGCATGGCGTAGTGACCTTCTATCATGATTATCGCGACCATCCGGCCGGCCGGCATGTGCTGAAGCTCTGTCGTGCCGAGGCCTGCCAGTCGATGGGCGGCGATGCGGTGGCCGAGCGTGTCAAGACGCTGCTCGGCATCGATTTTCACCAGACGACGCTCGACGGCAGTGTGACGCTGGAGCCGGTTTACTGTCTCGGTCTGTGCGCCTGCGCCCCGTCGGCGATGCTCGACGGCGAGGTCTATGGCCGGATCGACGATCAGACGGCGGCCGAACTCGTTGCGGAGGCACGCCGATGAGCGTCAAGGTTTATGTTCCGCGCGATGCCGCTGCGCTGGCGCTCGGGGCCGAAAAGGTGGCAAAGGCGATTGCCCAGGAGATCGCCGCCCGCGGCCTCGATGCCGAGATCGTGCGCAACGGCTCGCGCGGAATGTTCTGGCTGGAGCCGCTCGTCGAGGTCGAGGTCGCCGGCAGGCGTATCGGCTACGGACCGGTGAAGCCGAGGGATGTGCCTGCATTGTTCGATGCGGGGATCGTCAATGGCGGCGACCACCCGCTCTGTCTCGGGGAGGTTGAAGACCTCCCGTTCCTGAAGGAACAGACCCGCCTGACTTTCGCCCGCTGCGGCGTCATCGATCCGCTTTCGCTTGCCGATTACGAGACGCATGGCGGCCTTGCCGGCCTTCGCCGCGCCGTTGCGATGACATCAGCCGAAGTCGTCAAGGAAGTCACCGATTCCGGCCTTCGCGGCCGTGGCGGTGCGGGTTTCCCCACAGGCATCAAATGGAAGACCGTTCTCGATGCGGTCGGCGACCGCAAATATATCGTCTGCAATGCCGATGAGGGCGACAGCGGCACCTTTGCCGACCGGATGATCATGGAGGGCGATCCCTTCGTGCTGATCGAGGGTATGGCGATCGCGGGACTTGCGACCGGCGCCACCAAGGGTTTCGTCTATACGCGTTCGGAATATCCGCATGCGATCGCTGTGATGAGCGAGGCTGTCGGTACCGCCCGGCAGGCAGGGATTCTCGGCCCGTCGGTGCTCGGCTCGGGCCGCGCCTTCGATATCGAGGTGCGCACCGGCGCCGGCGCCTATGTCTGCGGCGAGGAGACGGCCCTGCTGAACAGCCTCGAAGGCAAGCGCGGCGTCGTGCGCGCCAAGCCGCCGCTGCCGGCGCATAAGGGGCTGTTCGACCGTCCGACCGTCATCAACAACGTGATCTCGCTCGCTTCCGTGCCTGTGATCATGGAGAAGGGTGCTGCCTTCTATCGCGATTTCGGCATGGGCCGCTCGCGCGGCACCATTCCGCTGCAGATCGCCGGCAATGTCAGATATGGCGGTCTTTACGAAACCGCCTTCGGCCTGTCGCTCGGCGATATCATCGACAGGATCGGCGGCGGCACGGCGACGGGACGACCGGTCAAGGCGGTGCAGGTCGGCGGACCGCTCGGCGCCTATTTCCCGCGGGCACTGTTCGACACGCCGTTCGATTACGAAGCTTTCGCCGCCAAAGACGGGCTGATCGGCCATGCCGGCCTCGTCGTCTTCGACGACACCGCCGATATGCTGAAGCAGGCGCGTTTCGCCATGGAATTCTGCGCCGTCGAAAGCTGCGGCAAGTGCACGCCCTGCCGCATCGGCTCGACGCGCGGCGTCGAGACGGCCGACAAGATCGCCCATGGCATCGAGCCGGAGAAGAACCGGGCGCTGCTCGCCGATCTCTGCAACACGATGAAATTCGGCTCGCTCTGCGCGCTCGGCGGTTTCACGCCTTATCCTGTCATGAGCGCCATGACGCATTTCCCGGAAGATTTTTCGCCGGCGCCGATCGCGGAGGCGGCTGAGTGATGATCTTCCAAGCCCCATGCCGTGACCTGCTCAATTCCATTTCCGTACAGGAGGCCGACCATGTCTCTCATCCATGAAATCGACTACGGCACTCCCGCTTCGACATCGGAGGTGATGGTGACGCTCACCATCGATGGGCAGCAGATCAGCGTGCCGGAGGGCACCTCGATCATGCGCGCTTCGATGGAGGCTGGCATCGAGGTGCCGAAGCTCTGCGCCACCGACATGATCGATGCCTTCGGTTCCTGCCGGCTCTGTCTCGTCGAGATCGAGGGCCGGGCCGGTACGCCGGCCTCCTGCACGACGCCGGTGGCGGCCAACATGGTGGTGCACACGCAGACGGGACGGCTGAAAGATATCCGCCGTGGCGTGATGGAGCTTTATATTTCCGACCACCCGCTCGACTGTCTGACCTGTGCTGCCAATGGTGATTGCGAATTGCAGGACATGGCGGGCGCCGTCGGCCTGCGCGACGTGCGCTATGGCTATGACGGCGACAACCATGTCAGGGCGCGCAACAATGGCGAGATCAATCTGAAATGGACGCCGAAGGACGAGTCCAATCCCTATTTCACCTTCGATCCTTCCAAATGCATCGTCTGTTCGCGCTGCGTGCGCGCCTGCGAGGAGGTGCAGGGCACTTTCGCGCTGACGATCGAGGGGCGCGGTTTCGGCTCCAAGGTTTCCTCGGGTGCACATGAAGCCTTCATCGATTCCGAATGTGTCTCCTGCGGCGCCTGCGTCCAGGCCTGCCCGACGGCGACGCTGACGGAAAAGTCGGTGATCGAGATCGGCCAGCCCGAACATTCGGCCATCACCACCTGCGCCTATTGCGGCGTCGGCTGTTCCTTCAAGGCGGAAATGCGCGGCGAGGAATTGGTGCGCATGGTGCCGTGGAAGGACGGCCAGGCCAATCGCGGCCATTCCTGCGTCAAGGGCCGCTTCGCTTACGGTTATTCCACCCATAAGGACCGTATCCTCAACCCGATGATCCGCGAAAAGATCAGCGATCCCTGGCGGGAGGTCAGCTGGGACGAGGCCTTCGCGCATGTGGCGTCGGAGTTTCGCCGCATCCAGTATCAATATGGCCGCGACGCGGTCGGTGGCATCACCTCGTCGCGCTGCACCAATGAGGAAACCTACCTCGTGCAGAAGCTGGTCCGGGCCGGCTTCGGTAACAACAATGTCGATACCTGCGCCCGCGTCTGCCATTCGCCGACCGGCTACGGCCTCGGCCAGACATTCGGCACGTCGGCCGGCACGCAGAATTTCGACAGCGTCGAGCAGTCCGATGTCGTCGTCATCATCGGCGCCAACCCGACCGACGGGCATCCGGTATTCGCCTCGCGGCTGAAGAAGCGGCTGCGCCAGGGCGCCAAGCTCATCGTCATCGATCCGCGCCGCACCGATATCGTCCGGTCGCCGCATGTCGAGGCCTCCTATCACCTGCCGCTGAAGCCCGGCACCAATGTCGCTGTCATGACGGCGCTGGCGCATGTGATCGTCACCGAAGGGCTCTATGACGAGCGCTTCATCCGCGAACGCTGCGACTGGTCGGAGTTCGAGGACTGGGCCGCCTTCATCGCCGAACCGGCGCACAGCCCGGAGCAGACCGAGATCTTCACCGGCGTGCCGGCGGCGGATCTGCGTGGTGCGGCACGGCTCTATGCCAAGGGCGGCAACGGCGCGATCTATTACGGTCTCGGCGTCACCGAACATAGCCAGGGCTCGACCACCGTCATCGCCATCGCCAACCTGGCGATGGCGACCGGCAATATCGGCCGTCCGGGCGTCGGCGTGAACCCGCTGCGCGGCCAGAACAACGTGCAGGGCTCGTGCGACATGGGCTCCTTCCCGCACGAACTGCCGGGCTACCGGCATATTTCCGACGATGCGACGCGCGATATCTTCGAAAAGCTCTGGGGCGTGAAGCTCAACAACGAGCCCGGCCTGCGCATTCCGAACATGCTGGATGCGGCGGTCGACGGCTCCTTCAAGGGCCTCTACGTCCAGGGCGAGGATATTCTCCAGTCCGATCCCGATACGAAACATGTCGCCGCCGGCCTTGCGGCGATGGAATGCGTCGTCGTGCAGGATCTGTTCCTCAACGAGACCGCCAATTATGCCCATGTCTTCCTGCCGGGCTCGACCTTCCTCGAGAAGGACGGCACCTTCACCAATGCCGAGCGCCGCATCAACCGCGTGCGCAAGGTCATGACGCCGCGGAACGGCTATGGCGATTGGGAAGTGACGCAGAAGCTTGCCCAGGCGATGGGGCTCGACTGGAACTACGCCCATCCGTCGGAGATCATGGACGAGATCGCCGCGACCACGCCGAGTTTCGCGCTTGTAACCTACGACTATCTGGACAAGATGGGCTCGGTGCAGTGGCCCTGCAACGAAAAGAACCCGCTCGGCTCGCCGATCATGCATATCGATGGCTTCGTGCGCGGCAAGGGCAAGTTCATCCGCACCGAATATGTGGCGACCGACGAACGCACCGGGCCGCGCTTCCCGCTGCTGCTGACGACTGGCCGCATCCTCAGCCAGTATAATGTCGGAGCGCAGACGCGGCGGACCGAGAATGTCGTCTGGCACGGGGAAGACCGGCTGGAAATTCACGCGCATGATGCCGAACAGCGCGGCATTCGCGACGGCGACTGGGTGAAACTCGTCAGCCGCTCCGGCGATACGACGCTGCGGGCACTGATCACCGATCGTGTTGCGCCCGGCGTCGTCTATACCACCTTCCATCATCCCAATACGCAGGCGAACGTCATCACCACCGATTTCTCCGACTGGGCGACGAACTGCCCGGAATATAAGGTGACGGCGGTGCAGGTCTCGCCCTCCAACGGGCCGAGCGACTGGCAGATGGAATATGACGAGCAGGCACGGCAATCGCGCCGCATTGCCGGCAAGCTCGAAGCGGCGGAGTGACAATGCGGGAGTGGGCTGGTGTCGGCGAGGCCTCCCCCTCTCCCCTCGGGGAGAAGGTGCCCGAAGGGCGGATGAGGGGGCGGTTCGGCAAATGCGAACTCACTTCGGCTCGTTCGTTCGCTCCTATCGTCGCTCACCCCCTCATCTGCCCTGACGAGTATCGCCCGGGGTCGAGCCGCGGGTCTCGACCCGTCCTTCGGACCCCCGCTGGGGAGAAGGGGGAGCGTGCAGCATGACTTTCCCGACCACCGCCCGCGCCCCCGAAACCGCTCGTCGCAACGGTCTCATGCACAGCGGTTCGCGCATCGTGCCGGAGGAAGTGCCGATCGCCTTTTCCTATGGCGGCAGCTCGCATGCGGTGATGATGGCCACACCCGCCGATCTTGAGGATTTTGCCGTCGGCTTCAGTCTGACCGAAGGTATCGTCACCAGCCGAGCCGAAATATCCGGCATCGAAATCGTCGCGGGCGAGCAGGGGATCGATGTGCAGGTGAGCCTCGTCGATGACGTCGCCGATCGGCTGCGGGCACGACGCCGCAGCATGGCGGGGCCGGTTGGTTGCGGGCTCTGCGGCATCGAATCGATCGAACAGGCGGTGCGGCCGGTGCCGGACGTCTCGGCATCGTCGCTCTCGTTGTCGCATGCCGATATCGTCAGCGCCGTTTCCCTTCTGAACGAGGCGCAGCCGCTGCATCGCGAAACACGGGCAGTGCATGGCGCCGCCTTCTATCGTCCCGGCCGGGGCCTCACTGCCGTGCGCGAAGATGTCGGTCGTCACAATGCGCTGGATAAGCTCTGCGGCGCCGTCATCGGCGCTGGCGAAAGAGGCGGGGACGGCGCCGTCGTCGTTACCAGCCGGCTTTCGGTCGAGATGGTGCAGAAGGCGGCGATCCTCGGCAGCCCCGTGCTGATTGCAATATCCGCACCGACGGCTCTGGCCATCCGCACGGCCGAAGAGGCCGGCATGACGCTCGTCGCGCTGGTGCGCGGCGAGGATTTCGAGATTTTCACCCACCCGCACCGCATCTCGCCCGGAAACATCGCCGATGTCGCATGATACCAAGTCCAAGCTCGTCTATATGGCAAACCAGATCGCCACCTTCTTCAAGAGCCAGCCGGCAAGCGAGGCCGTGGAGGGGGTCGCCAATCACATCAACAAATTCTGGGAGCCGCGCATGCGGCGGCAATTGTTCGAAATTCTGGAGACGGAGGAAAACGGCCTGGATGCGCTCGTGCTCCAGGCCGCTCCCATGATCCGCAAACCGGCGGCGGAGGCCAACCAAGTCCGGTAATCACGATCGGTGCGCGGGAGGGCTACGCCAAGGCGATGCTTGCCTGGGCAGTCGTCGGCATTCCCCGCTCTGGCGCGTCTGGGTAGCGTTGAAGGCGACCTTGGCGCTGTTTGGCTGAGATATCAAAACGCGCCGCATGGATCTCATGCGGCGCGTTTGTCTTAATAAAGCCCGGGTAATCAAGAAGTGCGGCCTCGCGGCGGCACTGCAAATGGGGAGGGGTGATGGATCAGAACTCTTCCCAACTCTGCGCGGCTGCCGCCGCCGCGCCGTGCGCCTTTGCGACACGGGAGACGAGATGCAACGCCGGTGAGGCTATCTGTCTGGTCTCGGGCCGGCCAGCGGTCTGAGCCTGGCCCGGTAGACGGAACCTTGCCAGCAGCTCACGCAGCGTCTCGGCTTCCCTGGCAAGGCTATGGCTGGCAGCGGTGCTTTCCTCGACCATGGCGGCATTCTGCTGGGTTGCCTGATCCAGCGTGTTGACCGCCTGATTGATTTCCTTGAGGCCGGTTGCCTGTTCCCTGGAGGCTTCGACAATGGCGGAGATATTGCCGTCGATATCGCCCACCTGGGCGACGATCTCCTCGAGCGCCTTACCGGTCTGGCCGACGAGGCCGACGCCGTTCTTGACGAGATCGCTCGACGTATTGATGAGTGCCTTGATCTCTTTGGCTGCCTTGGCGGAGCGCTGGGCGAGTTCTCTCACTTCCTGGGCAACCACGGCGAAGCCCTTGCCGGCTTCGCCGGCACGGGCCGCCTCGACGCCGGCATTCAGCGCCAGAAGGTTGGTCTGGAAAGCGATTTCGTCGATGACGCCGATAATGTTGGTGATCTCGCGCGAGGATTGCTCGATCTGATCCATGGCGACGACGGCGTTGCGCACCACGACGCCGGACTGTTCGGCGCCCTGCCTTGTCATGCCGACGAGGCGGCCCGCCTCATCGGCCCGGCGGCTGGAATCATTGACGGTGGTGGTGATCTCCTCCAGCGCGGCCGCCGTTTCTTCGATCGATGCAGCCTGCTGCTCCGTCCGCGTGGAGAAGGAATCGGCCGATGCGCCGATCTCGCGCGAGCCGGCGGCGATCGCGCCGGCATTCTCGCCGATCGTCTTCATTGTTTTGGCCAGACCACTGATCGTCGTGTTGAAATCGTGGCGCAACTGCTCCATCGAGGGAACGAAGGGCGTGTCCACCGTCCTTGTCAGATCGCCTTCGGAGAGATGGCGCAGCGCACCGCCGAGCTGGGAAATCGCGCTCATGCGCTGGGTGACGTCGGTTGCGAATTTCACGACCTTGTAGACTTTGCCGTCGGCATCGACGATCGGGTTGTAGGCCGCCTGGATCCAGATTTCGCGGCCGCCCTTGCCGAAACGAACGAATTCGTTGGCGATGAATTCGCCGTCGGCAAGACGCCGCCAGAAGTTGCGGTAATCTTCGGTGTTGACATGGGCAGGATCGCAAAAGATGCTGTGATGCTTGCCGGCAATCTCGGCGAGCGAATATCCCATGGCCTGACAGAAATTCTCATTCGCCGTCAGGATTTCGCCCTTCGGGGTGAATTCGATGACCGCCTGCGAGCGCGAAATGGCCTCAAGCTTGCCGGAATCCTCGATTGCCTTCCTCTTCGTGGCGGTGACGTCGGTCGCGAACTTCACGACCTTGAATGGCTTTCCGCCTTTTGAAACAGGATTATAGGAAGCCCGGATCCATATCTCCCGGTTGCCCTTGCCAAGACGCTTGTAAGCGCCGGCATCATATTGTCCGCGTCCGAGCCGCGCCCAGAATTCGCGGTATTCTGCGGTTGCGGTATAGGCCGGTTCGCAGAACATGCTGTGATGCTTGCCGACGATCTCGTCCAGCCGGTAACCCAGCGTGTTGCAGAAATTCTCGTTCGCGGAGAGGATATTTCCGTTGAGATCGAATTCGATGATCGCCTGCGATTTCGAAATGGCTTCAAGGATATATTTCGAATCGGAAGATAGACCAAACATTCCTGTCCCTCTGAATGTATCGTTTCTGCTGCTTCGGCCGGGAAGACGAAGCGGGTCGGACGAGGAATGCCGGTCGTGAGAAGACAAGCGGTATCAGGCTGTCATTCCCGAGAGATCGGCGGAAAACGTGTCATCCTTCAGTATCCGATGATGGCAGGACGTGGTTAATTTCCGGTATAAAAGCTGTTGCTAATTATCGGTTGTCAAATTTAATTGCCGCATCCGAAGATTGTTTTCGACGAACAATAAAAAAACCGCCCGGCCGGGCGGTTTTGATAGGCGAATGATAGTGGCCAAATCAGGCCGCCAGTTCATCCGTCTCGTTTTCCTTGAACATCTTGGCAAGGTTCAGGAAGCAGATCATGCCGTTTTCCGAAGCAATGATGCCTTCGCAGAATGCGCGGTCGAAGGAGGCCGTCACCTCAGGCACCGGCTGGACCTGGCTGGAGGAGATGGTGAGAATATCCGAGACGCGGTCGACGAGCATGCCGATGACCATGTTGTGAACTTCGGCGACGACAATGGCGCTGCGCTCGTTGGCGACGGTGCTCTTCATGCCGAGCTTATAGGCGAGGTCGATGATCGGGATCACCGAGCCGCGCAGGTTCATGACGCCGATGACGTCGGCCGGCGAATGCGGGATCGGCGTCGAGGGCGCCCAGCCGCGGATTTCGCGGATGGTTGTGGTCTTGACGCAAAATTCCTGATCATGCAGGCGGAAGGCAATGATTTCGAGCGTATCGCCGCTGAAGCTAGTGGAATTGATCGTGGCCATTAGAATTCTTCCCAACTGTCGTAAGCCAAAGCAGAAGCGGCTGCGCCACCATTGGCGCTGACAAGCCTTGCCTTCACACCACGCGATGCTTTGCGCTCGGCGAAGCATCGTTACGGTTACGACGACATTAGCGAAAGAGTGTTGCCCAAATCTAAATCGGGAGCTGCTTTGCGAAGGTTTTCAGCCCCGATTTACGTCAGCCTATGGTCTTTTCGATCTCTGAGACCGCCCAATGCACCTGTTCTCTGGTGATGACCAATGGCGGGGCGAGGCGAATCGTATGGTCGTGGGTATCCTTGGCGAGCAGGCCGCGCTCTTTCAGCGCATGACAATATTGCCGGGCGCCGCCGGCTTCAGGCTCCAGCTCGATCGCCATCATCAGCCCGCGGCCGCGCACCTCCCTGACGATGTTCGAGCGGATCGACCCGAGGCCTTCGAGGAAATAGTCGCCCATATCAGCGGCGTTTTCGATCATGCCTTCTTCCGTCAGCACCTTGAGGGCGGTGCGCGCCACCGCGCAGGCGAGCGGATTGCCGCCGAAGGTCGAGCCGTGCTGGCCCGGCTTCAACACGCCGAGAACCTCGGAATTCGACAGTACGGCCGACACCGGATAGAAGCCGCCGGACAGGGCCTTGCCGATCAGCGTCACGTCGGCCTCGATACCTTCGTGTTCCTCGGCGAGCAGCTTGCCGGTGCGGCCGAGGCCGGTCTGGATCTCGTCGAGGATGAGGGTGACGTTGTTATCGGTGCAGAGCTCGCGGATGCGGGTGAAATAACCGGCCGGTGGGATGATGACGCCGGCTTCGCCCTGGATCGGCTCGATCAGGGCGGCGACCGTATTGCCGTTGATGGCGGCCTCGAATGCTTCGGCATCGCCGAAGGGGATGGTGCGGAAGCCGGGCGTATAGGGACCGAAGCCGGTGCGGGCGTCGGGATCGGTGGAGAAACTGATGATGCTCAGCGTGCGGCCGTGGAAATTATCGGCGCAGACGATGATCTCCGCCTGTCCTTCCGGCACGCCCTTGACCTCGTATCCCCATTTGCGCACCGCCTTGATGGCGGTCTCCACGGCTTCGGCGCCGGAATTCATCGGCAGGATCTTGTGCGAGCCGGTCAGCGCCGCAAGCTCTTCGTAGAGATGAGCGAGCTGGTCGTTGCGGAAGGCGCGGGAGGTGAGTGTCAATCTGCCGGCCTGCTCGACCATGGCGGCGAGGATTTTCGGGTGGCAATGGCCCTGGTTGACGGCGGAATAGGCCGAGAGGCAATCGAGATAACGATTGCCGTCGGTATCCCAGACATAAACACCTTCACCGCGCGTCAGCACCACATCGAGCGGCTTGTAATTGTGGGCGCCGAGCCGCTGTTCCGTGGCAATCAGTTTTTCCGATGTGTTCATGGCTGTTTTCCCTCCAGAGTATCATGCCGAAACCCGTCTTATGCGGCGCGGGTTGGTCGATCGAAGATGCGGCGGCCGAAGAGGCTTGCCGTCAATTCCACCAGGATGCGGGCGCTTTTGCCGCGATCGTCGAGAAACGGATTGAGTTCGACCAGATCGAGCGACGAGACGAGGGCGCTGTCGGAAAGCATTTCCATGACCAGATGCGCCTCGCGGAAGGTCGCGCCGCCAGGCACCGTCGTGCCGACGCCGGGGGCAATCTCGGGATCGAGGAAATCGAGGTCGAGGCTGACATGCAGCAGCCCGTTCGCCTTGGTCACGACGTCGAGGATCTCACGCATGATGGCGCCGATGCCTTGCTCGTCGATGGCGCGCATATCGAAGACATTGACGCCGTGTTCGTGGATTTCCTCGCGCTCGCGCGCATCGACCGAACGAATGCCGACCTGGAAGACATTCTTCGGATCGACGAAGGGGCGGTCCTTCGGCAGGATCTCGGCGAACTCCGCCTCGCCGCAGAAAAAGGCGACGGGCATGCCGTGAATATTGCCCGAAGGGGAGGTCGCCGGAGAATTGAAATCCGCATGGGCATCGAGCCAGAGCACGAAGAGCGGGCGGCCTTTGCTGGCGGCATATCGCGCCATGCCGGAGACGCTGCCCATGGACAGGCTGTGGTCACCGCCGAGAATCAGCGGAAAACGGCCGGAGGCGGCAACGTCATGGACGCTGCTTTCGAGCGCACGGGTGAAGGCGCCGACAATCCTCAGATTGTGGGCCTTCGGATGGTTCGGCAGGTCCATTGCCGGCACGATCCTGAGATCGCCGAGATCGGCGACGTCATGGCCAAGCTCGATCAACGTCTGATCGACGCCGGCGATCCTCAGCGCCGCCGGTCCCATGGCAGCGCCTCTTCGGCCGGAGCCTTCTTCCAGCGGCGCGCCGATAAGGGTGACAGATCGCGATTGAGCATTCATTTCGAGGGCTCCGTTTTGAGGCCTGTTTTGGCCGATAGTGGGATAAAGCGCTGACGGCAAAAAGATGGAAAAATGTCAGAAATGGACTATGATTGCGCAAATTGATAAACCACTTTTGACAAAGTGATCGGCGTGGATGATCTCGATACCGAACTTCTGAGTGCGCTTCGCCACAATGCCCGGATTTCCGTGTCGTCGCTTGCGGCGATGACGGGCGCATCGCGGGCTACGGTCGCCGCCCGGATCGACCGGCTGGTCGCCAGCGGCACCATCGTCGGCTTTACCATCCGCACCGGCCATGAGACGCGGTCCGCCGGCGTACGCGCCATCGTCATGATCGAAGTGCTCGGCAAGCTCGCCGACCGGGTGGCCGATCAGCTGCGCGGCCTGCCGCAGGTGCGCGCGCTGCACAGCACCAACGGCAAATGGGATTTCGTCGCCGAACTCGAGGATCGCGATCTCGCCTCCTTCGACGAAACGCTGCGCCGCATCCGGCTGATCAACGGCATCAATTCGACCGAGACGAATATTCTCTTGAAGACGAGCAAGACCGGGTTCTAGCGCGTTGTCACGCGGTCCGTACCGGCCGTCATCTTGAAACGCTGCGTGCTTCTCCTGATTTAGCCGGCTTAATATTCCCGTTCGTAGACGACGCCCGCTTCACCCTCACCGTTACCACCCGCCGCGCCGCGCAGCTTGACGCCGCGGCCGACGTCGAGGTTGATGATCGCCTTGGCGCCGGCCGCGCCGCCCTGCTGCAGTTCGAAATAGGTGCGGTCGTTGAGATAGCGGCCGACGCTGACGCTCGTCTGACCCTTGGAATCGGTGCTGATGTCGAGATCGTCGACGCCGAGCTGGTTGCGCAGGCCTTCGAAAAGCGAGGTGGAGCGGTTGCCCGCCAGCTGGCTGACGGCATCGGCGAGCTGGGCGATCTGCACCGGCGAGAGCTTCGACATCGACTGGCCGAAGATCAGCTGCGCCAGCACCTCATCCTGCGGCAGTTGCGGCGAGGAGGAGAAGGTGATGGCCGGGTCGGTGGCGAGACCCGCGACATCGACGGTCAGCGTCGTCGAGCCGGAGGTTGAGGTTGCTTCCATATCGAGCGCCGGCGTCAGGTCTCCGGCAAAGGTGATCCGGCTCTTGTCGGTGAAATCCATACGACGGTTGAGAATGGTCAGGCGCCCGCGGCGCATGGTGAAACCGCCGGTCACGACAGGCGCAGCCGCCGTTCCGCGGATCGTCACACTGCCGCCGAGTTCGGCATCGATGCCGCGGCCGCGCACGAAGATCTGCGAGGGCGCGTCGATTTCGAGATCGAGTGCGATTGTCGAGGATTTCTCGCCGGGTTTCCGCTCGCCGTCTTCTCTAAGCTGCGCAAGCACCGCCTGCGGCGCATTCTTATGCCGGATGTCGATTTCACTGAGCGAGGTCGGCAATTTTTCCGGAACGGTGATCGAGGTCTTGTCCAGCCGAAGCTTGCCGTTGAGCGTTGCGCCCATGATCGGCCCGCGCAGGCCCAGCGCTCCGCTGACGGTGGAGACGACAAGGGTCCCGTCGACATAGACCGCCTTGTCGAGCTTGATCGAAATATCGGCGGGGAAGCCGCCGGCCGGCTGGATGCCGATGGTGCCGCTCGCCGAGATCGTGCCGCCGCCGCCGAGATTGCCGCTGAGGCGCGATATCACGGCCTGGTTGCCGTTGAAGGTCACTGCCGCCGTCAGATTGTTGACGGCAAGATTGCGCCGGACGTCGACGAGCTTGGCGCCGTTGGTCGCAACGGTGCCGTTGATGACGGGTGCGGCGGCCGTCCCGCCGATCTGCAGATTGACGGTGGCGACGCCGTCGGCGACGAGGCCCTGCTGCGCCAGCGGAGCGCCGAGCACGGCGAAGGGAAGATTGCCGCTGAAGCGCATGTCGATGGCGCGATTGCCCGTGATTACAACGCTGCCGCCGCCCTTCAGCGACATGCCGGCGTCGCCGGCAAGGCTGGTGTCGACGGTCAGTCTGTCGCCGGCAAGCTTGCCTGAGGCGCCGATGGTGAATGGCGAAAGGCCGGCGTCTTTCGTCTGGCTCGTCGCCGCGCTCTTCCAGTCGACCTTGAAGTCGACGGAAGGCGCCGATAGCGCACCGGTTGCCTTTGCGGTCGCCGAGACCGTGCCCTCGGCGCCAAGACCGGGCACGAAACCGTTGGCGAGGCTCGCCGGAACGTTGGTGGCATTTGCAGTGACGTCGACCGAGCGGATCGACGTGCCGGCGATAGCAAGATTGCCGGCGGCCTTCAGCGCAATGCCGCCGCTGCCGCTGAGGTCGGCATCGAAATCGAGTCTGTCGCCGGCATATTTTCCCGTCGCCGCCAGTGCAAGCCGGGAAAGACCGGCAGCCTTGGTGTGCCTGGTCGCGGCATCCTTCCAGTTGAGCTTGAAATCGACGATCGGATCGGCTGGCGTTCCCGATGTGACGGCGCTTGCCGAAAGCATGCCCTCGGCGCCGAGACCGGGAACGAAAGCATTGGCGATATTGGCCGGCAGAGCCGGAATATCGGCATTGACCGAAAGATCCCGGATGGCGGTCCCGGCGATGGTGACGCCGCCGGTCGCCCTGGCCAACACGCCGTCCTTGCCGGCGAGGTTGGCATCGAAATCGACCCTGTCATCGACGAATTTGCCGGATGCTGCAGCATTCAGGCCAGAAAGGCCGCTGCTCCTGGTCTGGGCGGTTGCGGCATTCTTCCAGTCGAGCTTGAAATCGACGGCGGGCTTCGGAAACGCGCCGGACGCGGATGCCGTTCCCGAGACGGTGCCCTCTGCGGCAAGACCGGGGACGAAGCCGTTGGCGAGGCCGGCGGGCAAGTTGGCGAGATTCGCCTTGACGTCGAGGGTTTTAACCGCGGTGCCGGATATCGCAACGTTGCCGGCGGCCTTCAGCGACAGGCCGTTCTTGCCGCTGAGATTGCTGTCGAAGTCGAGCCGGTTGTCGGCAAAGCGGCCGGATGCAGTCAGCGCGAGGCCTGAGAGATGCGCGCTTCTGGTCTGGCTGGTCGCGGCATCCGTCCAATCGAGCTTGAAGTCGGCTTTCGGGGCCGCGAGTGTCCCGGCGGTGGACAGGGTGCCCGATATCGTGCCGCCGGCGCCGAGACCGGGAACGAAGGCGTTGGCGAGAGCGGCCGGAATCTTGGCGATCTCGGCATCGACCTTGATGTTTTCGACCGTCGCGCCGGCGAGGGCGACATTGCCCGTGCTCTTCAGCGAGAGGCCTTGATCGCCGCTGGCTGCTGCGTTGAAATCAAGCTTGTTGTCGGCAAATTTTCCCGATGCTCTCAGACCGAGAGCGGCAAGGCCGGCCCGTTTCGTCTGGCTGGTCGCAGCGTTTTTCCAATCGAGGTCGAAATTGGCGGTCGGAGCGGCGAGCGAGCCTGCGGCCGAGATCGTTCCGGAGATCGCGCCTTCGGCGGCGAGATCGGTCACGAAGCTGTTGGCGATGCTTGCCGGGATATTCGCCAGCGTTGCATCGACCTTGACGTTGCCGATCGTCGTGCCGGTGACGGCGACATTGCCGTTTGCCTTCAGCGAGAGCTTGTCGGCCCCTGCGATCGCCGTGTCGAAATCGAGTTTGCTGCCTTCGAATTTTCCGGATGCCTTTACTTCGAGGGCGTCGAGGCTGGCACGTTTCGTCTGGCTGGTCGCGGCGTTTTTCCAATCGAGATCGAAATTGGCGACCGGAGCGGAAAGGGGGCCGGTCGCCGAGATCGTTCCGGAGACCGTGCCTTCCGCAGCGAGATCGGCAACGAAACCATTGGCGATGCGGGCGGGCAGATTGAGGATATCGGCGTCGACATCCAGGACCGGGTTCTTCGGATCAGCGAGTGCGACATTGCCGGCGGCCTTCAGCGACAGGCCGTCATCATTGCCGATCGTCGTGTCGAAATCGAGCTTGTTGCCGGCGAATTTACCGCCGGCGGTGATGCCGAGCGGCGCCAGCCCGGCGCCCTTGGTCTGGCCTGTTGTCGCATCCTTCCAGTCTAGCTTGAAGTCGGCGACGGGTGCCGCCGGCGTGCCGGTCACGGCGATCGTTCCGGAGATCGTGCCGCCGGCTGAAAGGTTCGGCACGAAACCATTGGCAAGGGCTGCCGGCAGTTCGTGGATGTCGGCATTCAGCTTCAGCGTCTCGCCGGCGGAACCGGTGACGCTCACCGAGCCGGTGCCTGTTTTCAGCGTCAGCCCGTTCAGGCTGGCGGTGCCGCCGCTAATCGTGACCTCAGTCGGTGCGGCAAGCTCGACCGGGATGTTGCGGGGGCTGGCGGAGAAGCGGTCAAGATTTACCGCGATCGTGCCGCCTGGCGCCCGGATATTGCCGGCCGCCAGCACCGGATTGCCGTCATAGGCGGCGTTAAGATCGAAATCGGTCTGGTTCTGCTGTTTGGTGAAACCGAGCGAAAGGCCGGCGAGCCTGTTGGCGCCGGCATTCAGTTCCTCGGCCTTAACAGTGCCGTTTGCCGCAAAGCTGTTGAGATCGCTGATCGTGACGTCGATGGCCGGCTTGACGATCGCAAGCGTATCGCGGCGGATCGAGTCGCCTGATGCCAGCAGCTTCAATGCAATTCTGCCACTGTTGCTCTCGATGCCGAGCGACCCCTTGAGATCGCCTTCGGCTTTCTGTCCGCCGAGTGCGGCGAGCAGGCCGATATTGGGAAAGTTGAAGGTCAGTGCGCCTGTCGGTTCCAGAGCGGGTGAAAATTCCAGATTGCCGGTCAACCGGTTGCCGCCAATATCGGCGGTCAGCGCCGGAATGCTGGTCTTGCCGTCCTGGGAGCGGATGTCGCCGTTGATGCCGATCGGCTGGCCGTCGATCGTACCGGTGGCGGCGATCTTGCCCTGTGGCGCCTTGGGGTCGGCAACACCCGACAAGTCGATATTGAGGTTGGCAAGCACGCGGTCGGCCATCTCAAGGCTGGCGGCCTTGAGATTGGCCGACACCGAGATCGCCGGGAGTTCGCCGCCGCCTCTCACCGCATAGCCTACCGAACCTTTTGCGCCGGTGACGAGTTTGCTGATGTCAGGCAGCCGACCGGAGAGGTCGGCATTCAACATCGAGCCCTCCAGCGCGACGTTGCCGGCGGCTTCCAGCGCGCCGGATTTCAGGACGAGGTTGGAGAGCGCGAATTTCGACGGGATGGTACCGGCCACCTGGCTTTCGAGCGAGATCAGCCCGTCGAACCTGCCCGCCAGCGTAGCCGGCAACGCTGCCGGGGCGATGGTGAGCTTGACATTGCCGGTCAGCGTTTGATCGGCCGGCCTATAGGAGCCGTTGAGGCTGCCATTGATATTGGTGCTTTCGACCGTGGTGCCGTTGAAGCCGATGCCGGCGGGCGAGATCTGCAGCGGCGCAGCGATCGTCACGGGGCCCTGGACCGCGCGGTTGAGGTTCGGGTCGGCAAAACTCGCGTCGCCGGCTGCCAGCCGCAGCTGAACGCTGCCGGAACGGGCGGCGAGATTGAAGGCGTCGCTCTTTGCCGTCAGCTTGACGTTGCCGATATCGGCCTGTGGAAGGGTTGCGCTGTCGAGCGAGCCGCTGACGCTCAGTCGGGCGGCCTGCGCATCGCCTGTCAGAGCCAGGTTGAGGCCTGAAATCAGGAAGCGCGCTTCGCCTGCGGCGAGCGGCCAGCGGAAATCGACAGGGCCGGACGTGCCGAGCAGATTGGCGTTCAGGCTGTTGTTGCCGGCTGGATCAAGGGTGCCCGATGCGGCGATGACGACGCTGCCGGTGGCGATATTGCCGGTCTGGATATCGATCTTGCCGCGATTGTCGAAGGTGGTGGCGAGATCGATATTGGTCTGGCCGGCGAAAAGCGGCCGGAATGCCGATGGAAGCAGTGAGCTGAGATCGCCGCCGCCCTTGAGGTCGAGGTGATGCAGTCCGTCTGCACTGATCTGATGCCGGGCTTCGATTGCGGCGCGCTGCTGGCCGTCGAGGGCGGCCTGCAATTTGCCCTTCCAATCGGATATCGGCCCCTGGCCGTCGAGATCGATGTTGACGGCGGGACTGTCCGGCAGGCCGAGAAAGCCGGCGACCAGCCCGCCCTTCGGCTCGGAAAGCTGCGCCTTCAGCCGCAGCCGGTTTTCGGCCGGCGCAAAGGCGATGTCGGCGGCCAGCCGCGCATCCGGAACCGCGTGACGGCTGACATTGACGACGGCCTCGCCGCCATCGCCGTTCGCCGAAAGGCTGCCCTCGGCGGCGAGCGCGAAGGCGCGCCCGGCAAAGGGTTCGGCAAGCTTGATATCGGGCAGCGCGATGCGATCGATATCGAGCTTGATCGGAAGGCTGAAGCCGCCGGAATTTTCTGTTCCTGGCCGCGAGGGCAGGGTGCGCACCGGCTTGCGCAGTACGTTGATCGCCTCGATCTCGAAGCGTTTGGCGTGGAAGGTTCCGGTCAGCAGCGCCAGCGGGTTCCAGTCGATCGCGATGCCGTGAACTTCCGCAAAGACGCCCCTGGTATCGGAGACGGTGATGTCGGCGGCGCGCAGCCCGCCGGTCAGAAGACCTTCCGGTTCACGCACCGTGATCGTCATGTCGCGGTTGGAAAGCGTCGAGGCTATCTTTTCGGTGACGATGCGGGCACCGAAGGCGGTGAAGCCGAAGATCGCAAGGGCTACGACCGTAAGAATCAAAGCGGCGCCGGCGATATAGCCGGTGAGCCGTATGACCCAGGTGACGATTTTTGCCAGCATTTGCATCGGCGCGGACACTATCCCGTTTTCATGACGGCCACAGATCGAAAAACGCAGTTAACGGCAAATCTAGAAGGATTGACCGATGCCCGCATAGATTCCGTAATCTGTGCCACCTTCGTACTTGTTCAGCGGCATGGCAAAATCAAGCCGCAGCGGGCCGAAAGGCGTCGCATATCGTATTCCCGCGCCGGCGCCGGCGCGGATATCGGAAAAACCCGGAAAGGTGCTGTCGGAGACGGTGCCGACATCGATGAAGGGCACGACGCCGATCGTATCGGTGATCTTGATGCGGGCCTCCAGCGAACCGGTCACGTAGGAGCGGCCGCCTGTGGGATCGCCATTGTCGTTATAGGGCGAGATTTCCTGATAGCTGTATCCGCGCACCGAGCCGCCGCCGCCGGCAAAGAAGCGCTGCGTGGCGGGAATGTTCTCGATGCCGCCGCCGCCGACCAGGACACCGGCGGCAACCTTGCCGGCCAGCACCAAGCCGTCTTCCTGGCCAAACGGCAGATAGCCTGAAATCGAGCCCTCGAACGCCGCATAGGGCGTGGCGTTGAAGATTTCGTAGCCGGGCTTGGCCGAGAATGTCGCGCGGTAGCCTTCCGTCGGGTTGAACTTGTCGTCGCGGGCGTCGCGGTCATATTGAAGCGGCAGGGTGAAGGTCAGATAGTCATTCGTACCGAAGGCGTCGTCGTCGCGTTCCCAGCTGAGCTCGCCGCTTGCCGAGACCGTGTCCCGGTCGGTCAGCTCGTAGGAAAGGCCGAGCGAGGCGGTAACGAGCGTCGCATTATAGGCATCCGGATTTTCGGTCTTGGCGACGATGCCGGCCTTCAGGGTGGCGGCCGGGAAGAAGGCGCCGGGCTTGGTGAAGAGGATACCGGCGGAATAGTCGAGGCTGCCGATATCGGTGGTTTCGCCAAGCCGCGAAACCGAGCCCTCGATCCGCAGCGTTTCGGCTTCGCCGAACAGGTTGCGGTGGCCCCAATAGCCCTGCACGCCGAAACCGTCGGTGGTGGAATATTGCGCGCCGACACCGAAATAGCGCTGCTTGCCTTCGGACACCTCGATCGTCATCGGCAAGGTGCCGTCAGCCGCCAGCGCATCGCCTTCGTGAATGGTGACGCTCGAAAAGACGCCGAGAGCACGAAGCCGCTCGCCGGCTTTCTTCAGCGCTTCCGGGGAATAGGCCTCGCCCTTGTTCAGCCGGGAATAACGCTGAATGAAAGCCGGCTTGACGGTCTTTTCGCCGGAAACACCGATATCGCCGATCGGAGCGACCGGACCGCCCTCGGCGGCAAGGACGATATCGACGGTGTCGCTTCTGTGATCGGCGACGACCTTGCGTTCGGTCAGCTTGGCAAAGGGCCGGCCCTCGCTCTTCAACTGCTCGACGATCTTGTCGCCGGCCTTGATGATGGCAAGCGAGCCGGCCTCAGCACCCGGGGCAAGATTATAATCGGCGGGATTGTGGTTTGCGGCATCGCCGCCGAACTGGACTTCTCTGACCTTGAAAACCGGGCCGGGCGCAATGTCGACGGTGACGGTGACGGGGACCGGGCCCGCCCGGTCGAAGGTCGGATTGGGCGGCAGGTCGTCGATATTCTTGCCGTCGACGGTGATCGTCACCACGCCGCCGTAACGGGCCTTTTCATAGAGGGTGGCGATCAGCCGTTCGCGGTCGTCGCGGGCCTTGACGACGATGCCGAGATCGCCGGAAACCGGCTGCTTCTGGTCGCTCACGAGGCGGGAGCTGTTTTCCAGCGCTTCCTTCAGGTCGGGATCGGCGGTATCGGCTTTGAGATCGACGTGGTAGCGCACCGGATCGGGCACCTGTTCGCCTTCGTCCTTTTCCTTGCCGAAGATGGTGATGCCGAAAAGCTTGAAGGCGTAAGCGTCGCCGATCAGGACCGGTGAGAACGCAGCTGTCGCTGCGACCACCATCATGGTGCCTGTTCGCCGATACGCAGTACCTCTTTTCGGGCCTGTCCCTCTAATCCGCATCCGCCGCTTTTTAAGTCTACAATGAAGCTTCGTTGCCCAGCCGTGAACAGCTTAGCGGCAAAATCGCGCCGGGTGTACCATTTTAAATTGCCGGCGCGTTATTCAGCACAAAAAATCCCGGATGTGTGTCCGGGATTTCCTGAATTTTTCGGTCTGCAGGCGTCTCAGCGCGGGCAGGCATCGATGTAGCGGCGGCCATAGCGGTCGCGATAGTAGCACTGGCCGGGCTGTTCGGCGACGCTGCCGATCAGGGCGCCGGAGACGCCGCCGATAGCGGCGCCGACTGCTGCGCCGCGAACATCGCCGGTGACGACGCCGCCGATGACCGCACCGGATGCGGCGCCGATGCCGGCCCCCTGCTGAGTCGGGGTGCAGCTTGCGATCGACAGGCCGATCAATGCGAGTATGACAGCTTTTTTCATCTTTTTTCTCCTGGGTTGTCGCCCAACGGGCATAGGCCGTCCCTATTGTTTTTTCGCACGCTAGCTCGAAAACTATGTCGGAAGAAAGGGTTGTCCACCATTGTCCTGATTTTTTTGCGGCAGGAGCAATGTCGGCGACCGCGTAAGCGCGGCGAATTGCCGTCGCATTTACCGCGTCGATTTCATCAATTGCGGGTCCTATATTTTTTATCTGGAATCATTCAAAAAACTGGGCCTTTTGCCGCAGTTGATGGTAAAGCAAAGCGTAAGCATTGACGCGCGGACGTCCGGTCGGCAAGAACGGCCGCGCGATACTGGAGCATATGATGGATTTCGAAGCATTTTTCAAAAACGAACTGGGCGGGCTTCATGCCGAGGGCCGTTACCGCGTTTTTGCCGATCTCGAACGTCAGCGCGGCCATTTTCCCCGCGCGACGCGTCACACCGCCGACGGCGAGAAGGAAGTCACGGTCTGGTGCTCCAACGACTATCTCGGCATGGGCCAGAACCCGAAGGTGATTGAGGCGATGAAAGCCGCCATCGACCACTGTGGCGCGGGTGCGGGAGGCACCCGGAATATTTCTGGCACCAACCACTACCACGTCCTGCTCGAACGTGAGCTTGCCGATCTGCACGGCAAGGAATCGGCCCTGATCTTCACCTCGGGTTATGTCTCCAACTGGGCGGCACTCGGCACGCTCGGCGCCAAAATTCCCGGCCTGGTCATTTTCTCCGATGCGCTGAACCATGCCTCGATGATCGAGGGCATCCGCTACGCCAAGTGCGACAAGGTGATCTGGAAGCATAACGACGTCGCCGATCTCGAAGCCAAGCTCAAAGCCGCCGATCCGAAGGCGCCGAAGCTGATCGCCTTCGAAAGCGTCTATTCGATGGATGGCGACATCGCCCCGATCAAGGAGATCTGCGATCTCGCCGACAAATACGGCGCGATGACCTATCTCGACGAAGTCCACGGCGTCGGCATGTACGGCCCGCGCGGCGGCGGCATTGCCGAGCGCGAAGGGCTGATGCACCGGCTGACGGTCATCGAAGGCACACTCGGCAAGGCTTTCGGGGTGATGGGCGGTTATATCGCCGCCTCGACGGCGCTGTGCGATTTCATCCGCTCGTTCGCCTCCGGCTTCATCTTCACCACGGCGCTGCCGCCGGCGCTCGCCGCCGGTGCGGTGGCCTCGATCCAGCACCTGAAGGTCAGCCAGTTCGAGCGCGCCCGCCATCAGGATCGCGTCCGCAAACTCCGCTCGCTGCTCGATCAGAACGGCATTCCGCATATGCCCAATCCGAGCCATATCGTGCCGGTGCTGGTCGGCGATGCGGCCAAGTGCAAGTGGATCTCCGACCTCTTGCTCGACAATTGCGGCGTCTATGTCCAGCCGATCAACTATCCCACCGTGCCGAAGAAGACCGAGCGGCTGCGTATCACGCCGACGCCGCTGCATTCCGACGCCGATATCGCCCATCTCGTCGACGCCCTGCATTCGCTCTGGTCGCGCTGTGCGCTGGCAAGGCACGTCGCCTGATCTTTCGATGATCGCCCGGGTTCAAGCCGCGAATCAGGACCTCCGCCGGAGGTTCTGATTCGCGCTCGCTTTTGCGCGCGCAAGTTCCCGCCACAAACCCCCGATCGCCCCAGCAGCAGCATCCGGTGCTGCCGCAGTGAGAAGCTGTGCTCGGTCTTTCCTTCACACCGTCCCCGCAGCGCCGCACCTCCCTCCATTTTTCGAATTGCATGAGAAAACCTTTTCTCACTTGACAGTAAGGCTGGTGAAAGCTTTTCTCAAGCCGCTTCAGAAGGAGGACGTTCTGAACATATCGGGAGGAAAAAGAGGCAGGATCACCATCCATGAGGTGGCGTCGGCTGCCGGGGTGAGCATTTCGACGGCGTCGAAGGCGCTCAACGACACCGGCCGGATGGGAGCGGAAACCCGCGAGCGGGTGAAGCGGATCGCCGGTGAAATCGGATATCGGCCGAATGCGCTGGCGAGAGGGCTCCTCAGCAAACGCAGCTTCACCATCGGGCTCTTGACCAACGACACTTACGGTCGTTTCACGCTGCCTGTGATGGCGGGTATTTCGGACGCCCTCGTCGATCACGGGGTCTCGGTTTTCCTGTGCGCCATCGAAGACGATCCGGCGCTCGCCCAGATCCATGTCGATGCGATGCTGGACAAGCAGGTCGACGGCATCATCGCCACGGGAAAGCGGCTGGACAGGCGTCTGCCTGTCGACCTGTCGAATTTGCATGTGCCTGTCGTCTACGCCTTCACGGAGGGGACGCAGAACAGCGTGACCTTCCGTTCGGACGACGAGCAGGGTGCGCGACTGGCGGTGGAATGGCTCGTCAAGGCCGGGCGGCGGCGGATCGCGCATATCACCGGGCCGGAGGAGTTCTTCTCGGTGCGCGAACGAGCCGGTGCCTATCATGAGGTGGCAGGCCATCGCGAGCCGGTGCTTTACGGCGTCTGGTCGGAAAGCTGGGGCCATGAGGCGGTCGAACAGCTCTGGAAGAGGCCGGGAGAAAAACCTGACGCGCTCTTCTGCGGCAACGACCAGATCGCCCGCGGCGCGGTGGACGCGCTGCGCGAGCGCGGCGTCAAGGTGCCGCAGGACGTTTCGGTGATCGGCTTCGACAATTGGGAGATTGTCGCGGCCCAGACACGGCCGCCGCTGACGACGGTGGATATGGAGTTGAAGGAGCTCGGGCGGCAGGCCGGATTGACGGTGCTGGCGCTTGCGGAAGGACGGCCCGTCGAGCCGGGTGTCCGGAAATTGCCGTGCCGGCTGATCGTCCGGCAATCATGCGGGGGCAATGCCCCCAAGGAATGAGAACCAGGAAATGAGCAAAGGCGCAGGGAGATGCGCCATATCGGGAGGAATGTCATGATCAAGCGTCTATTGGCGGCGACCGGCATCGCTACCTTGTGTCTGGTGTCGGCCGCATCAGCCGCCGAAAACGTCGAAATGTGGGTTCGCACGGGCATCGGCGACTCTTTCAAGAAGGTCGTCGAAGCCTATAATACCAGCCACGACAACAAGGTCGTGGTGACCGAAGTGCCGTTCTCCGAGCTGGTGCAGAAATATGCGACGGCGATCGCCGGCGGGCAGGCGCCGGACGCACTGTCGATGGACCTGATCTACAATCCCGCTTTTGCTGCGGCCGGCCAGCTGGAAGACCTGACGGACTGGGCGAAATCGCTTCCCTATTTCAATTCGCTTTCGCCCTCGCATGTTCGCCTCGGCACCTACCAGGATCGGGTCTACGGCCTGCCGCTTTCTGTGGAGACGTCGGTCTTCGCCTGGAACAAGGATCTCTACAAAAAGGCCGGCCTCGACCCGGAGAAGGCGCCGGCGAGCTGGGATGAAATCACCGCCAATGCCGAGAAGATCCGGGCTCTCGGTGACGATACCTACGGCTTCTATTTCTCCGGCGGCGGCTGCGGCGGCTGCATGATCTTCACCTTCACGCCGCTCACCTGGGGTGCCGGCGCCGATATCCTGTCGGCCGACAGCAAGAAAGCGACGCTCGATACGCCTCAGATGCGCAAGGCCGTCGATATCTACCGCAACATGGTCAAGAAGGACCTGGTGCCGGCGGGTGCGGCCAGCGACAACGGCGCCAACTTCCTGACGTTTACCAACGGCAAGATCGGCCAGCAGAGCCTCGGCGCCTTTGCGATCGGCACGCTGGTGACCCAGCATCCCGACATCAACTTCGGCGTCACCCTCATTCCCGGCGTCGACGGCAAGCCGTCGTCCTTTGCCGGCGGCGACAATTTCGTCATCACCAAGGGCACCAAGAAGATCGACGCGGTGAAGGAGTTCCTCGAATATATCTATTCGATGGACGGCCAGAAGATCATGGCGAAATATGGCAGCCTGCCGACCCGCGGCGATATCGCCGACAAGGTGCTGGAAGGTCTCGATCCGCGCATGCAGGTCGGTCTCAAGGCGATCAGCGTGGCCAAGACGCCCTATACGCTGCAGTTCAACGATCTGATCAACAGCGCCAACGGCCCGTGGGCAACGTTTACCAATGCCGCGATCTTCGGCGACGATGTCGACGGTGCGTTCTCCAGCGCCCAGTCAGAAATGCAATCGATCATCGATAGCGGCCAATAACTCTCCCAAGGCCGCGGCCGGGGAGCGGTGGCAGCTTCCCGGCCAATTTCAATTGACAGATGCGGAGCGTTTGATGACCGGTTCCGGTTCAGAGACCCTATTGCCTCGGCGCAGGCGACGGCGCCAATCGAACTGGCGCGGCCTTGCCTATATCGCGCCGGCCATGGCGCTGGTCATCGTCTTCTTCGTCATGCCGGTCGTCTTTACCGGATGGATGAGCCTGCACAACTGGCCGCTGATGGGGGCGTCGCGCTGGATCGGCTTCAACAATTATTATCGCATGGTCAACGACACCCGCTTCATGACGGCGCTGAGTTTCACCGCCTATTATACCGTGATCGTCACCATCGCGATCTTCGCCGTCGCCTTTCCGCTGGCCATTTTCGTCGAGAAGGAACGGCAGTTCGTCAGCACCTATCGTACCATCATCTTCCTGCCCGTCGTGGTCGGGCTGGCGACCGCCTCGCTGCTCTGGGTCTGGCTTGCCAATGTCGACAGCGGCTTCATCGGCCCGGCCCTGAAAGCGCTCGGTCTTGTGGAGAAGAGCCCCAATCTGCTTGCGACCTTCGACACCGCCTTCCTGACCGTGGTGGTGATGGTCGTCTGGAAGATCGCCGGCTTCACCATGATCATTCTTTTGACCGGGCTGCAGGCCATTCCATCCGAGCTGACGGAGGCCGCCCGCATCGACGGCGCCGGCCGCTGGCAGCGTTTCCGGCATCTGACGCTGCCGCTGATGCGCAAGACGATCGCGCTGGCGCTGATCGTCTCGGTCACCGGCTCGATCCTCGCCTTCGACCAGTTCTACATCATGACGGCGGGCGGACCGCAGAACAAGATGATCTCGGTGGTCTATTACATCTTCAACCAGTCCTTCGTGTCGTTCAATCTCGGTTATGGCGCCGCACTCTCGATCGTGCTTCTCGCCATCCTGATGGCCATCAGCATCGTGCAGCTCTGGCTGCTGCGCGTCGGGGAGGAGCGCCCATGAGCACCTCAAGGCAACGCCGCGCCCGCAAGGCGCTCCGCGTGAAGTCGGCCTATCATCTCACCGGCATCGCCATCTCGATCTTCTTTCTCGCCCCCTTCGCGATCACGCTGCTTGCCTCCTTCCGGCCGGGTGCGGAGGCCAGCCTGCCGCCTCTGCCGCCATGGCCGAGCTCGGGCGTCAGCTTCGATGCCTATGCGCTGCTCGATACGTTCGGCGCCGGCATCTGGCGGCACATGATCAATTCGCTGTTCGTTTCGGTCGCCACCGTGATGCTGACCGTTACCGTCAGCCTGCTCGCCGGCTACGGCTTCTCGCGCTACCGCTTTCCGATGAAGAATGCGCTCTTCGTGCTGATCATCGCCACGCTGATGATCCCGTTCCAGTCGATCCTGACGCCGCTCTTCATCATCCTGGCAAAACTCGGCCTCAACAATTCGCTCATCGGGCTGACGCTCGTCTATGTGACGCTGCAACTGCCCTTCTCGGTCTTCATGATGCGCAACGCCTTCGATGCGGTGCCGAAGGAAATCGAGGAAGCCGCGCGCATCGACGGCGCGCGCGACCTCAAGCTGCTTGCGCGCGTCCTGCTGCCGCTGGTGCTTCCCGGCGTGGCGACGGTGGCGATCTTTGCCTTCCTCAATGCCTGGAACGAGTTTCTGGCCGCCCTCGTGCTGCTCTCCAGCAACGAGAAATACACTTTGCCGGTGCTGATGACGGCGGTTCGCGCCGGGCGGCTCGGCGCCATCAACTGGGGAGCGGTGCAGGCCGGCGTCGTCGTCATGACGATCCCCTGCCTGATCGTCTTCCTGCTCCTGCAACGCTACTACATGCGCGGGCTGATGGCCGGCGCGGTGAAATAACCCTAGGGAAAGTGGAACCCATGACCAAATCAAGCAACGACCGCCAGTTTCGTCCCGTCGCCGTTCCCGATGTCGAGCTTGGCGGCTTCTGGGGCAAATGGCAGGACGCCGTCTGCAATTCCACCGCCGAAACCCTGCTCGACCGCTGCGTCGAGGCCGGCATGCTGAAGGCGATCGATGTCTCCCAGCCGAGCCCCGGCGTCGTCATTCCCATTCAGCCCTGGGGCGGCACGACGCAGATGTTCTGGGATTCCGACCTCGGCAAGTCGATCGAGACCATCGCCTATTCGCTCTATCGCCGGCCGAACCCGAAGCTGGAGGCGCGTGCCGACGAAATCATCGACATGTACGAGAAGCTGCAGGATAAGGACGGTTATCTCAATGCCTGGTTCCAGCGCGTCGAGCCAAGCCGCCGCTGGACCAATCTGCGCGACCATCACGAGCTCTATTGCGCCGGCCACCTGATGGAGGCTGCGGTCGCCTATTACCAGGCGACCGGCAAGCGCAAGCTGCTCGATATCATGTGCCGCTTTGCCGATTACATGATCAAGATCTTCGGCCATGGCGAAGGCCAGATATCAGGCTATTGCGGCCATGAGGAAATCGAGCTGGCGCTGGTCAAGCTCGCCCGCGTCACCGGCGAGAAGAAATATCTCGACCTGTCGAAATATTTCATCGACGAGCGCGGTACCGAGCCGCACTTCTTCACGGCCGAAGCCGCTCGCGACGGCCGGAGCGCTGCCGACTTCCATCAGAAGACCTATGAATATGGCCAGGCGCACCAGCCGGTGCGCGAGCAGACGAAGGTCGTCGGCCATGCGGTGCGCGCCATGTATCTCTATTCCGGCATGGCCGATATCGCCACCGAATATAAGGACGACAGCCTGACGGCGGCGCTGGAAACGCTCTGGGATGATCTGACGACCAAGCAGATGTATATTACCGGCGGCATCGGCCCGGCGGCGTCCAACGAAGGTTTCACCGACTATTACGACCTGCCCAACGACACGGCCTACGCGGAAACCTGCGCCTCCGTCGGCCTGGTCTTCTGGGCAAGCCGCATGCTCGGGCGCGGGCCGGACCGGCGTTACGCCGACATCATGGAGCAGGCGCTTTATAACGGCGCGCTGCCCGGCCTTTCCACCGACGGCAAGACCTTCTTCTACGACAATCCGCTCGAAAGTGCGGGCAAGCACCACCGCTGGAAATGGCATCATTGCCCCTGCTGCCCGCCCAATATCGCCCGGCTGGTGACCTCGATCGGCTCCTATATGTATGCGGTTGCCGACGATGAAATCGCCGTGCATCTCTATGGCGAGAGCACCACCCGGCTGAAGCTTGCCAACGGCGCTGCGGTCGAACTCCAGCAGGCGACCAACTATCCGTGGGACGGTGCGGTTGCCTTCACCACCAGGCTGGAGAAGCCGGCAAAATTCGCCCTGTCGCTGCGCATTCCCGATTGGGCTGAAGGTGCCACCCTCAGCGTCAACGGAGAAAAGCTCGATCTCGGCGCCGCTGTCCGTGACGGATATGCCAGGATCGATCGGCAATGGGCCGATGGCGATCGTGTCGATCTTTTCCTGCCGCTTTCGCTTCGCCCGCAATATGCCAATCCGAAGGTGCGCCAGGATGCCGGCCGCGTCGCCTTGATGCGCGGCCCGCTGGTCTATTGCGTCGAGACGACGGACAATGGCCAGGATCTCAATGCCATCGTCCTGCCGCGCGAACTGCCGGCGGCCGAAACCGTCGTGCTGAAGGACCTCAACGATGCCGTTGCCCTCGATCTCAAGGTCGAGCGCGAGGAAACGTCGAACTGGGGCGCGCCGCTTTATCGCAAGGCGCCGGCCGAAAGGCAGGTCGCCACGGCGCGTTTCGTGCCCTATCATCTCTGGGATAACCGCGCGCCCGGAGAGATGCTCGTCTGGGTCCAGGCGGACAAGTAGGTCGTTTGGGGATGACGAACGGTATGGCTAACAAGAGCGTCGTGCTCCAGGACGTGCGAAAAAGCTATGGCAATCTGCAGGTGGTCCACGGCATCGACCTGACGATCGAAGAAGGGGAATTCGTCGTCTTCGTCGGCCCGTCCGGCTGCGGAAAATCGACGCTGCTTCGCATGATCGCCGGCCTCGAAGACGTGACCGACGGCGAGGTCGAGATCAAGGGACGCATGGTCACCGATCTCGATCCGTCCGAGCGCGGCATCGCCATGGTTTTCCAGTCCTATGCGCTCTATCCGCATATGAGCGTGCGCGACAACCTGGCTTTCGGGCTGAAGATGGCGCGCACCCAGCCGGCTGAGATCGAGACTCGGGTGAAGGCCGCGTCCGCCATCCTGAAGATCGACCATCTTCTCGACCGGCGGCCGGGCCAGCTTTCCGGCGGCCAGCGTCAGCGTGTGGCGATCGGCCGGGCGATCGTGCGCAAGCCGGATGTCTTCCTGTTCGACGAACCGCTTTCCAATCTCGATGCGGAACTGCGCGTTTCGATGCGCATCGAGATCGCCCGCCTGCATCGCGAGCTCGGCAATACGATGATCTATGTCACCCACGACCAGACCGAGGCGATGACGCTCGCCGACAAGATCGTCGTGCTGCGCGACGGCCGGGTCGAGCAGGCCGGAACGCCGCGGCAGATCTACGAGGATCCCGCCAATACCTTCGTGGCGGGCTTCATCGGCTCACCGCGGATGAACCTGCTGAATGCCTGCTGGAGCGATGGAGGGTTGGTGGAAGTCGCCGGCCGGCGCATCGAAAGCGGCCTGCGGGCGGCAGACAGGCCGGCGGGGGCCGCGGTCACGCTCGGCCTGCGGCCGGAACATCTGAAGCTGGCATCCGATCCATCGGGCCGCCTGTCGGCCAGGGTCGATTTTTCGGAATATCTCGGCGGAACGCAATATCTCTATTGCCAGCTTGCCGATGGCCAGTCGCTGACCGTCGAGCACCGTTCGCCGGTCGGCATTGCGGCGGGCGAAGAAGTCGGCCTGCTGTTCGAACCCGCCGATTGCCGATTGTTCGACGAGGCCGGCAATCGGCTGCGGTAGAGCATGTCGCGCAAAAGTGTGCAGCGGTTTTCCCAGGCAAAGCGCGAAGCGCTTTTGCCGCCAACGACATGCGGAAAACAAAGACGCAGCCTTCAGCCGGCGATCGCCAGGCTCATCAGATCAGCCGCCCTTTGCCTCGCCTGCCTGTCGGCGGCAAAGACATCGTCCATGGTGGTGGCCGGCGGCAGGCCGGCCAGATCGTCCATGACCCGCTCGGTGATCTCGGCCATGGCGAGGAACGGCAGCCGCCCTTCGATAAAGGCTTCGAGCGCCACTTCCTTGGCGCCGTTCAGCACCGCGCCCTGAACACCGCCGCGCGTCATTGCAAGCCGCGCCAGCCTGAGCGCCGGAAAACGCACCTCGTCCGGCGCCTCGAAATCCAGCCGGGCGAGCCTGGCGAAATCCAGCCGCTCGATCGGCAGGTTCGGCCGGCGCGGAAAGGACAGCGCATAACCGATCGCCGTGCGCATATCCGGGGCGCCGAGCTGGGCCAGCACCGATCCATCGGTATAGCCGACCATCGAATGGATGATCGATTGCGGATGGATGATGACTTCGATCTGTTCCGGCGTCAGGCCGAACAGATGCCGGGCTTCGATCATCTCCAGCGCCTTGTTGAACATCGAGGCGCTGTCGATCGAGATCTTCAATCCCATCGACCAGTTCGGGTGCGCACGGGCGGTTTCCACCGTCACGTCAGCCATCTCCCTGAGCGAGGCGGTGCGGAAGGGACCGCCCGACGCCGTCAGGATGACGCGCTCGATGGCGTGGCGCTGGTTTTCCTCCAGCACCTGGAAAATCGCATTGTGTTCGCTGTCGACCGGAAGCAGCCTGCCGCCGCCTTCGTGGATCGCCTTGATGAACAGATCACCGGCCGAGACCAGGCATTCCTTATTGGCGAGGGCGATATCGGCGCCGCGGCGTGCCGCGGCAAGCGTCGGCGCCAGGCCGGCGGTGCCGACGATCGCCGCCATCACCCAGTCGGCTTCGCGGTCGGCGGCTTCCATCAGGCCGGATTTTCCCGAGGCAACCGCAATGCCGCTGCCGGAAAGTTCGCTCTTCAGCGATTCGTAATGCCGGTCGTTTGCCGTTACCGCCAGCCGCGCGCCGGATGATTTCGCCTGCCGGGCCAGCAATTCGACATTGCCGTTGCCGGTCAGCACGGAAATTTCGAAGTTCTCCCGTCCGCCCAGATGATCGACGACATTGAGTGTATTCTGGCCGATCGAACCCGTCGAACCGAAGATGCTGAGGCGCCGCGGCGCGCTTTTGCCGGTCATCATGTGGAATTTCGCGAAAATTTCTCTCGTAGGCTCAGGCTCTACTAGGCTTTGGAGGGGGCGGCAAGTGTGCAGTGCAGCAGATTTCCGCCGTCGAGGGGTTTACATCGGGGCGGCTGGAGGCGATCCTTACAGCACTGCTCGGGGAATCGAGATTCCCGTGGTCAGCCACGCTGGCATGAGCAATTCGGGGCGCTGCGGCGCCCGCAAAGGCACTTTGTGCCGCCGGCCTTTCGGCCAAACATGAAATCGAAGATGAAACCTGGATGAGCGGCTTGGCCGTGATCTCTATCGCGGGCTTGGCCGTGATCTCTATCGCGGGCTTGGCCGTGATCCCATTGCGTGCGCTGCCGCTCCGGTTCTTATGTCATGACGATATTCAAAACTACATGCATGTTTTTCGCCATCCTGCCGTCGCTCGCTGCCACTGCGAGGGCGGATGACCTGCTGATCTGGTCGCCGGCAAAACTCTCCGATCGGTCCTACAAGGCGACGATGGGTTTTCGCCTGCCGGCGGAATGGGAAACCAGCGCCGGCGCCGATATCGCGCTCGCCTCGACCAAGGGCGGAGCCTTGCTGCCCGATTCCGGCCAGGCCATGCTGTGGGGCCGCATCGTGAAGACGAGCGTCACGCCGGCCGGCCAATCGCAGCGGGGCGCGAAAGTCAGTGTCGATACGCTGCGCGGCAGCGGCGCGCTGACCCTCAGCCGCTCGCGCAACTGGATCCTGTCCGATTCACTCGACATGCAATCGAGCCGGTCGATCAGTGTGCAGTTTGACGCGGTCGATACCAGGCAGACCTCGGTGACGGCATCGCAGGCGCTGAAGCTGATCCATCCCTGGACGGGAACCTCGCTTTCGGCCGGCACAAGCATCAGCAATGCTGGCGGCAATGCCGCCAGTGATTTCTCGACGACGGTGGCCGTCGGCCAGGCCATCCTGCCGAACCTCAATCTCGATGCCTCGGTCAGCAATCCGTTTTCACAAAGCGAGGCCGGCAGCGTCAATCTGCGCTATCGCCTGCAGTGGTAGCGGCGCTGAAACCAAATTCCGCCGCCAAGCGTTCTTCCTTGATGAGGTTCAAGGAGCAACGGATCATGGTTTTCAAAGAGCAGACATTTCACGGGCTCGAGCCTGAAATGGAGGTCGAAATCGCCAATCGCGCGCGGGTCGAGGCAGCCGTTGCCAATGCGCTTGCGATTGCCGGCGGCATCGATGCGTCCGATGTCGAGGTGACGATGGAGAATGACCAGGTGGTGCTGAGCGGTACGGTCGGCACGGTCGGCGAGATCGAACGGGCGAGCGCTGTCGCAAAAGCCGTCGAAGGCGTGCAGTCGGTGCACAATCGCATCCTACTCGGCGGAGCCTTGGCTTGAGGGCTCGCCGTGATCGTTATCGGAACATCCCGGCGCCGATAGACGGCGCCCGGTGGATCACCCGGGGTCAACCGGCGAAGCGTTCGACCAGGAAGGACGAACCGGCCAGGCGATCCGTCTTCTGCATGGCGCCCGAGCCCTGCGGGTGATAGGCGATGGCAAGCAGCATGGCGCTGACGGCGACATAGGCGGCAGCCAAAAGAGTCATTTTGATACGCATGATGGTCACTCCCTTCGCCTATAACGCAGCCGACAAGGCGAAGTTCCGCATCCCCATATCAAATGAAAAGCCCGGCTGATCGGCCGGGCTTGGTGCGTGGATTGCCTATCGGCAGATCCGGGTTTCTTTGACGATCGTACGGCCATGACGGCGGATCTCTTCCGTCTTGGTGAAGCAATCACGCGAGACGCGATGCGACATCCCATACGTGCGGTGATACGGACGGTGGCGGTAATAGGGGCGTTCGGAATCGCCGTAATAGGGACGCGCATTGTCCGTGGTGATGGTGACGCTCGCCGCCTCTGACGGCATTGCGGAAAAGACCGACGCCGCAGCGAGCGTACAGGCGAGTATGAACTGTTTCATGTTAAGCCTCTCTTTCTCAGTTGCTCACGGAAGAAACTCGGTTGTCGTGGGATCAACTCGCCGGAAGCGCTGTCGGTTCAATCACATAGAGTTACCGATTGTGTCGGTGAAGAAACCTTTGCGGCCGCCAATCGTTAGCGCTGGGGGATAGCCGGAGGCATCGAGAATGGGACCGATTGCAAGGATCATCGCCATCGTCGCGGGGCTTGCCGGCGGCACGGTCTTTTCGCAGGCGCCGGAATTTGCCCAGCAATACCGCCAGCGGATCGGCGGCGCGGTCGACGAACTCAGCGTTATCGTCGAAGATTTCAGCCGCCAGGCGGCCGACCACCACCTCGATCGCCAGCAGGCGCTCACCGCCTACGCCCAATCCTCCGACGATTTTCTGCGCGACCGCGGCGTCTCGATGCAGAGCACGATCACGCGCTACGAAACGCTGCTGTCGCAGCAACTGAAACTCGGCACCGCCGCCCCGGTCGCCAAGCCCTTCGTGCTGATGGGGGAGCCGGATGATGTCGTCTTCGCCAATACCTGGCGGGATTTTGTGCCGGGTGTGCCCGTCAGCTTTGCGGGTCTTGTCTGGGGTGTGATTGGGTTTGTCGGTGGCTGGGGTGCGGCGGCGGTGTTGGGATTTGGTGTTCGGCGAGTTGCGCGGAGACCGAAGGGCGTTCGACGGTTGAGCTAATCGAGCGGCGAGACGATCTGCGGAGGCGCTATAAGCCGGCCGCCTTTCGCTGATGGGGCCGTTGCTTGGGTGAGGCACTGGCTGAAGATCAACTAGACGCGCTTTGCCCGGCCCCACCAACCGCTACGAAGAACGTCTGGGTCATGTTTGTGCATAACTGACTTTCAGGTTGAGTAACGCATGTGATCAGGCATAGTCAGGGCATGCTTGATCTCTCGTTCCCTTGGCCCATCGGCCTCATTCCCATAGCCATGACTGCTTGGGCGTCTTATGGTCTTTACCGTGCAGTTGTAACACGCGACGGGGTTACGTGGGCTTCAGTTGTTTCAGTACTGGGGCTGGTGGCATTCATGGCAGCACTCACTGCCCAAATCGTGAAGCCCGTCATCCACCAGACACTTGCTCTGATTATAGCTCAATTTCTCGGAACGGGTGCGTGCTTCTTGCTCGGCAAGCTACTGTGGTCCGTTCAAAAAACGAAACCGGACATGTCTTTCAGGCGTCCCGGCGTGGAAGTGTTTCGCGGCATGGGCATCTGCCTGAGTGTCCTGCTTGTTATTGACGGTCTTTTCTTTTTATTCCCTAACGCCGGGAAGTGCCAACCTTTCAAAGGATACATGGCTGATAAGTGTGCTGGGCAGGAATTATTTATAGGAATTCACGACCTCCCAATCACAATATATTTTGGAGTTCTCATTGGCGCTCCTGCACTGGCTGGACTGAGTCTAGGGATCTGGGCGCTGTTTGCCGGCGAATCCAGTGCGAAAAACAGTGCTGGCGGCTGAGGCCCGGTGGTTTTGGGAGTTGGTGGTGGTCGTTGCGCGAGGCAATCTTCATGGCGTTCGATCTTCTCTATTTCGACGGGCACCACCTCACTCGAGCAGAGCACATCGCGGGGCAATATGCGTGCGTCATTTAAGGGACTGCGTGAGCGGCAGGATGCGGAGGTTTACGAGCTATAGGAGAGCACTTGTCCTGGCATGCTTATATCGATGAAAGCTATACCCCAGGCGGCGATGCTTACGTCATCGGCGGCTGCATCGCCACTCACAGCGACTGGGTAAAGTTTTCGGCAGAATGGCAATTATTCACAAAGCGCTTTGGACGGATCGGTGCCGATGGACATAGATATTTCCATATGGCCGAAATGACGCACAGGATCGAAGAAGTGGGTTTCTTCTATTCGGTAATAAGTAAGTACGTGCCTATTTTCATATCTGCCCGCTTCAATCGATCTGAGTTCGACCGCGCAAGAACACGAATTTACGTCCCAGGTGCGGCGATCGAATGGGACCCTGTGAACTATTATTGGATCGCATTTAGGTGCCTCATGGACAAATTCCATCTAGAGCGACCGCAGCTCCAAAAACTGATCCCGTTGGACGAGGTAGTTCACTTCCATATGGATGACACTTCCGACCGAAAGTTGGTCGAGCGTATGTGGCAAGAATACATTTTTCATCGACCGGATGGCGTTCGCGATCGTTATGCCGATATCCCTATATTCGAAAATGACAAGGACGTACCGCCACTGCAGGCCGCTGACTTTTGGACTTGGTGGGTCCGTGAATGGACCGACCGAGGCGCGTCACAGCGAATATTGCATCATGATTTCGAAGAGTTTACCAAGCCGGCGGTTCACCAATCACCTCGAGTCACAATGGACATTGAGTTCAGCGAAGAGCAATTTCTGCCGACCATTGCTCGAATGGCGAAAAGGCAGTCAGGTAGAGAGGTTATCATTCTACCTCCCTCGGCACCTTTCCCAAACCAGAATTCAGTCCCGGAGCCAGCGGACATCCCGTTTAATAAGCCTACCAGGTATGACGTCGTAGACGTTTGAGCTTCCTATCTTTCTCGCTTCCGCCCACTGAGCGCAATTCAGGGTTCCCTCGATACTAATGCCGTTTCGAGACGCGCGGGAGATGAGGCAGGCTAGTGCGAATACGTCGCGGGCCATCGAGTCCGAATAACAGGAAGCCAGTCCAGTCTTGACCTCTCCCGGCAATCTCACCCACACACAACGAATGCTCGCTGCTCAGCCCTTCTGTGTCTTTTGCGGAGGAACTACGCAAGCAACCACACTTGATCACATGCCCTCTCGGGTTCTATTCTACGGCAAGCACCGGCCCAAGGGACTAGAGTTTTCCTCCTGCCAGCCGTGCCAAGACTCGACCAGAAAAGCCGAGACTATTTTTGCCGTATTGTCGCGGTTTTATCCCAAGCCGACCACAAATACGCAACGCACTGAATTCCAAAAATTGTTGCGGGCAGCTGAGCGCCATAATCCCGGCTTTACCCGCGAAATGGAGACAGATCAGGTCGGGCATTTGCATCGGCTCGGCAAGGAGGCTGCTTTGCTTCCATCGTGGAACTTCGTCAATGTTGGAGGTCCTATATGCACCGACTCGATATCCGCGTTCTCGGTGAAACTCGGGCTAGCCCTGCATTATGAGATCACACGGCAGATAGTGCCCAAAGGCGGCGTCGTTGTCGTGGCTCGTTTCAGCAATGTCGATGCATTTACCGGGGATATGCCGAAGGCCGCACTTGCCCTATTCGGGGAAGGTCAGACGCTGGAAATGGGTAAATTTCGGGTGGCCGACCAGTTCGAATATTCCAGCGTATATGCGGGGGATACGATGAATATGAGCGCGCACTTTGCGACATTCCGTATGTCGATGGCCCTACTCTTATTGGCTTGCCACAGTGAGGCCGACATTCCCCAAGGCGTTCACGGCGACCGCTTCCGAGTTTGACCGGAGCTTGGACGACAAAAGACCCCTCGAATTTCTTTTGCGAATTTGCGGTCGCGCCGCGCCAAAAAACATTCCTATCAAGGTTGCGCGGCAGAGCATCACACGAGGCGACCGTTACTCACTGGTTACCCAATAACGAAATGCGGCTTCACATCTTCGCAGACTAAAAGGTATAAGTATTTGAAAAATATTGGTGATCCCGACGCGATTCGAACGCGTGACCCCCAGATTAGGAATCTGGTGCTCTATCCTGCTGAGCTACGGGACCACTTGATGCCATGCATACAAAAGGCTTGGCAGGAAGCCAAGCCTTAATTCTTGTCAGAGACCCAAGCGTTGTTCGGCGAGGCGGACCCAGTAGGAGATGCCGTGGGCGATGGCTTCGTCGTTGAAGTCGTAGGCCGGGTTGTGCAGGCCGGCGCTGTCGCCGTTGCCGATGAAGATGAAGGCGCCGGGGCGGGCGTTCAGCATATAGGAGAAATCCTCGCCGCCCATCATCGGATCGATCTCGGCGTTGACATTGCCCTCGCCGGCGATGGCGCCGGCGACGGCCACCGCATGCTCGGTCTCGTCGGGATGATTGACGGTGACGGGGTAGTTGCGGTTGAAGCTGATGTCGGCCTCGGCGCCATGGGCTGCGACCATGCCCTCGATGATCTGGCGGAAGCGCGTCTCGGCGAGCGTGCGCATTTCAGGGTCGAGGGTGCGGACGGTGCCGGCGAAGGTCGCATCGTTCGGGATGACGTTATGGGCGAAACCGGCATTGAACTTGGTCACCGAAACGACGACCGAGCGGATCGGATCGGCGGTGCGCGAGGCGATCATCTGCAGGTTGGCGACGATCTGGGCGCTGATCGCAATCGGGTCGATCGTCCGGTGCGGCTGGGCGGCGTGGCCGCCGCGGCCCTTGATGGTGACGGTGAATTCGTCGGTCGCCGCCATGATCGCGCCCTTGCGGGTGGCGAATTGGCCCACCGGCAGGCCCGGCAGATTGTGCATGCCGTAGACCTCTTCGATGCCGAAGCGCTCCATCATGCCGTCCTTGACCATCAGGTTGCCGCCGCCGCCGCCTTCTTCGGCGGGCTGGAAGATGACGGCGATATTGCCGTTGAAATTGCGGGTCTCCGCCAGATATTTCGCGGCGCCGAGCAGCATGGCGGTGTGGCCGTCATGGCCGCAGGCATGCATCTTGCCCGGCGTCTTCGAGGCCCAGGGCTTGCCGGTGATTTCGGTCAGCGGCAGGGCGTCCATATCGGCGCGCAGGCCGACGGTGCGGCGGCCTTCGCCCTTGCCCCTGATCAGGCCGACGACGCCGGTGCGGCCGATGCCGGTGACGATCTCGTCGACGCCGAATTCCTTGAGTTTTTCAGCGACGAAGGCGGCCGTGTTTTCCACCGCGAAAAGCAGTTCGGGCCGGGCGTGGATGTGGCGGCGCCATTCGGCGACTTCGTCCTGCAATTCCGCGGCTCTGTTCAAAATCGGCATATTCGCGTTCCTGTTATGAAATCCCGACAATCTTTCATCGCATCACGACGGTGTGAAGCTGGGTATGAGGCTTTCGGAAATTACTTAGTCAATGACCTTTGCCATGTCATAGCCATATAGGCTAGATAGGGGAAGGTTTCGAGATTTTCCTGATATTCGAAGGACGAACCGTGTCGACGAGCCACTTCCGTTTGTTTGCCGTTTTGCGGCCGTTTAGTTTCGTGGTCGCCGCGACTGCCGGTTTTCTTGCCTCCATTCCGCTCGCTCAGGCCAATCCGCATATCCTCGTCGACGTGCAGACCGGCCGCGTGCTCGAACATGAGGAAGCCTTCCGCAAATGGTATCCGGCCTCGCTGACCAAGCTGATGACCGTCTATACCGTCTTCGACGCGATCCGCGCCGGCCAGATCAGCCTCGACACCCCCATTGTCATGAGCAAACGCGCAGCCGCCCAGCCGGCCGCCAAGATGTATTTCAAGCCGGGCCAGAAGCTGACGCTCGACAGCGCGCTGAAGATCCTGATGGTGAAATCGGCCAACGACATCGCCGTCGCGGTGGCCGAAGCCATCGGCGGCACGCAGGAAGGCTTCGTGACGCGGATGAACGGCGAAGCGCTGAAGCTCGGCATGACGGATTCGCATTTCGTCAATCCGAACGGCCTGCCGGGCAAGGGGCAGTATACGACGGCGCGCGATCTTGCGGTGCTGACGGTGGCGCTGCGCCGCGATTTTCCGCAATATGCCGGTTATTTCGCGCTTGAAGGTTTCACCAACGGCCAGCAGAACGTGCCGAGCCTCAATATGCTGATCGGCCGCTTTGCCGGCGCCGACGGCATGAAGACCGGCTTCATCTGCGCCTCGGGCTTCAACCAGATCGGTTCGGCGACACGCAACGGCCGCACGCTGGTCTCCGTCGTGCTCGGCACCGACAGCCTGGCGGCGCGCGCCGATGCGACGGCAAACCTTCTGCAGAAGGGATTTACCACGCAGTTTCCCGGCAGCGAGACGCTGGGGTCGCTGCGGCCCTATGGCCCGGGACAGGACCAGGTTGCCGACATCAGCGCCGACATCTGCAGCGCCAAGGGCGCAAAAATACGCAGCGAAACGCGAGACGAGGTCGGCCGCATGCGCGTGCAGTCGCCCTATATCCTGGAAATGGACCACGATCCGCGTTTCGTCTTTGCCGGCCTCATTCCCGGGCAGGATCAGCAGCCGGCCCCGCAGCCGGACAAGGTCGCGGCCGGCGATACGGCCGGCGCGATCGCCAATGTGCCGGTGCCGATGCCGCGCCCGACATCCTTCTAAACTGCCAGGGTAAAATGACATGAGCGCGCTCAACGACAGGATTCCGGTCACCATCCTGACCGGCTTTCTCGGTGCCGGCAAATCGACGCTGCTCAACCGCATCCTCAAACATCCCGAGATGAAGGATGCCGCCGTCATCATCAACGAATTCGGCGATGTCGGCATCGATCATCTGCTGGTCGAAAGCTCCGGCGATTCCATTATCGAACTCTCGGACGGCTGCCTGTGCTGCACCGTGCGCGGCGAACTTGTCGATACGCTCGCCAACCTGATGGATGCGGTGCAGACCGGCCGCGTCAAACCGGTGAAGCGCGTCGTCATCGAAACGACCGGCCTTGCCGACCCTGCCCCTGTCATGCAGGCGATCATGGGCAATCCGGTCATTGCCACGAATTTCGAGCTCGACGGTGTCGTCACCGTCGTCGATGCGGTCAACGGGCTGCAGACGCTCGACAATCACGAGGAAGCGCGCAAGCAGGCGGCGGTCGCCGACCGGCTGATCGTCTCGAAAAAATCGATGGCCGGCGCTGGAACGGATGCCCTGGAAAAGCGGCTGCGGGCGCTCAATCCGCGCGCCGCGATGATGGACGCCGACAGCAGCGAGGCCGGCAGCGCCGCGGTGCTGGTCAACGGGCTCTATGATCCCAAGACGAAGATCGCCGATGTCAGTCGCTGGCTGCAGGACGAGGACGCCCACGAGGCGCATCACGGTCATGACCATGACCATCATGGCCATGATCACGGCCACCACCACCATCATCATCACGGTCATGCGCACCAGGACGCGCACGACGTCAATCGTCACGATGCCTCGATCCGCTCTTTCTCGATCGTCGAGGAGAAGCCGATCGACCCGATGGCGCTCGACATGTTCATCGATCTCCTGCGCTCCGCCCATGGCGAGAAACTCTTGAGAATGAAGGCGATCGTTTCGGTCTCCGACCGGCCGGAACGGCCGCTGGTGCTGCACGGCGTGCAAAGCATCTTCCATCCGCCGGTGCGGCTTCCCGCCTGGCCGGATCCGCAGGACCGGCGCACGCGCATGGTGCTGATCACAAGGGATCTGCCGGAAGCCTTCGTCAAGGATTTGTTCGACGCCTTTCTCGGCAAGCCGCGCATCGACAGGCCCGATCGCGCGGCGCTGTCGGACAACCCGCTCGCCATTCCGGGCTTGAGAATTTAACCCTTTCTGATCAGGAAACGGTGGCCGTCTTCGGTCTTTTCGGCCTCGACCAGTTCGTGGCCGTCCTCATTGCAGAAATGCGGCATGTCGATCACAGCCATCGGATCGGTGGTGTCGACGCGAATGAGGGTGCCGCTTGCCATGGCGGCAAGCTTCTTGCGTGTCTTGATCACCGGGAATGGGCATTTCAGGCCGCGAAGGTCGTAAAAAACGGGGCTCAAGCCGTTCAGTTCCGCGCCCAGAATTTCCAGAACGGCTTCTTTGCCGCGGCTTCCGCCGTTTCCTGCGGTTCGGGCGCCGCAAAGGCCAGCGGGTTCTGCGTCGGGATCGGCACGACCGCCGGTGTCGCGACAGCGACTGCGGTTGCCTGCGGCTCAGCCGAGATTGCCTGCGGTGCGGCAGGCATTGCCGGCGTGGCGCCCGGCGCGGTCTTGGCGGCCAGACCCTGGGCGGTGCGCTTGGCCATCAGGTCTTCGAGTTCGGCGACCTTGACCATGCGGCCGGCTTCCAGCGAGGTGCCGGTCGGCGCATAAGCAAGTTCGCGGCCCTTGCGCGTCTTGGCGACGACGGCCTTGCGCTCGGCTTCGGAGGGGTCGTACCAGGCCATGCCGTCGAATTTGCTCATCGCCTTGGCATAATCGGCATCATAGGTCTTGCCGTAGGCGGCAAGGGCTGCCGTCAGCGCCGGCGGCGTCGACATGGCAGGGCATTTGCCGGCGGCATTGAAGGCGCCGCCATCGGTTGCCTGCTGGTTGAAGACGTATTTCTTCTCGCAGACGGCCACCTCGGGCGGGCGTTTCGTCACTTCGAAATTGTCGTAGCCGACCTTCAGCATCTTCCAGAAGTCGTAGCTCGAGTCGAGCCGATGCTTGACCATGTTTTCCGCCGTCATGCGGAAGGGGAAGGCCTGCAGCTGCACCGTCGCCTGGCCGCCCTTGAAGGCGTCGCGGGCAAAGGCGTAAATTTCAAGCACCTGCTGGTCGGTCATCGAATAGCAGCCGGAGGACGAGCAGGCGCCATGGATCATCAGATCGGAGCCGGTGCGGCCGTTGGCCGCGTCGTAGCGGTTCGGGAAGCCGGTGTTGATCGCCAGATAATATTTGGAATTGGGGTTCAGGTTGGCGCGCGTCAGGTCGTAGAAACCTTCCGGCGCCTGCCGGTCGCCGGTTTTGACCTTCGGGCCGAGACGGCCGGACCAGGCGCAGATCTTGTAGTCGGCGATCTTGTCGAAACGATTATCGGTCTTCGCCTTCCAGATCTCCATGGCACCTTCTTCCTTGAAGATGCGGATCATGATCGGCGAATTGCGGTCCATGCCCTTGGCGGACATGGCCGTGAGGATATGGGGAGGAAGCGGCTGCTCGACCTTGTTCTTGACCTTGGAGAGATCGACCTGCGCGGTTTCCAACGCGTCATTGCAGCCGGTCAGAGCCAGCGCCATGAGGGAAACATAGGCAAAATAACGTATGCGCATCCAAATTAGCCCATAAAGATAATGCGACCCGGTCCGCCTATGGAGTTCGGGCATCAGACGGAATCATAGACGGCTTATACTTTATAAATCCTTACCAGCCTATGACGTGCCCTGAACATCCCCGCAAGCGCGAATGTTACAGATAATATCAATGTGGCCAAGGTTTGGCCCCAATCGGTGAAAGCCGAACTTGTCTCGGACATGATGCCGAAAAGTCTCAGCGATTTTCGGGCGGCACCATGCGCCGGAGTCGGCTCGGCGTCTTGGAGATTGGCCCGCCGCCGCAGACGGTTAAGCCACCGTCGGGTGGTCAATCGCTTGACGCATCTCCTGGACATGCCGGCGGCGCGCCAAATTGCCGAAGATATTCGCGGCTGAATTGGGAGGCGCTCTCGTATCCAACCGCGAACGCTTGTTGAATTTGCCACGGAACCTTCCTCCTCCGAAGGCGCTGCCCGTGGCTTCGGGCACCGCGGAGAACTGTATTTGCTGTATCGAAGCCGGGCCCGTTGGGGCGGGCCCGGCCAGAACAGATCAGCGGTTCAGGGTGCGCCCGCCGTCGACCACGATTTCTGTGCCGATCGTCCATGCGGATTCGTCGGATGCCAGATAGACGACGGCCTTGGCAACCTCGGCCGCGACGCCGAAGCGGCCGAGCGGGATCGTCGAGACGATGTCCTTGTTCACCTGGTCCCGATAGGCGTCGGGAATGCCGAGCTTGTCGTAGAGCGGGGTTTCGACCGGGCCGGGGCTGACTGCATTGACGCGGATGCCGCGCGGCAGGAGTTCGGAGGAGAGAGTCTTTGACAGGTTGAGGAAGGCCGCCTTGGTGGCGCCGTAGACGGAGGAGTTGACGGCGCCGACATGGGCGTTGACCGAGGTGTTGAGCACCACCGAGGCGGGCTGGGCGAAGACCGGCAGCAGAGCCTGGATCAGAAAGTAGGGGCCGCGCACGTTGATGGCAAAGGATTGATTGAAGGCTTCCTCAGTCCAGGCTTCGATCGGCTGCCAGATCGAGATGCCGGCATTGAGAAAGGCAACGTCCAACTGTCCGTAATGCTCCTTCACCGCATTTGCGAGCCCGCGCTGCGCCTCGACGCTCGCGCTGTCGGCCTTCAGAACCAAAACCTCGGGCCCGAGCGCGGATTTCGCCTTTTCGATGGAATCCGGGTTGTTGCCGGTCACGATGACGCGGGCGCCTTCATTCAAAAACTGCTTTGCGGTTTCGAGACCAATGCCCGAAGTGCCACCGGTGATCAGGGTACGTTTTCCATTAAGACGTGTCATAAATGTTGCTCGTTTCTTTAGATTCTAGTCTCGACTAACAACGGCGTTGCTTTTCTCAATCGCTTTACGCGTCGATCGCCCTCTAGATAAACGAGAGGCGGGATTTCAGTCCCGCCCAATAGGCTCAACATCTTGCCTAATCATCTCAGGTTTTTTTAACCAGCCTGAACGCCGGATGATGCGTAGCTGCCCGGTTTCGACAGGCCATCCGCCCTTCTTCCGTCTGCAAATCGCAAGATTTAATGTCGGCCTCCACTCTAGGAAGGCTGCCGGTGATCGAGGACCAAGCACTAAACGGGGTTGCTTATCGAATGCCTGAGTTGACGCACGTCGCGCGCGGGTGGCGCACCGAACTGCCTCAGATATTCGCGGCTAAACTGCGAGGCACTCTCATAACCGACGGCAAAGGCCACGTCGGAGGCGCTGTGATCGCCCGCGAGCAGCAGCTGGCGAGCCTCCTGAAGACGAAGCTGCTTCTGATACTGGACCGGGCTGAGGCTGGTCAGCGCCACGAAATGCCGGTGCAGACTGGCACGGCTCATCCCGCTGACATCGCACAATGCCTCGATCCGCAACCGGGTGTTCTGATGGTCGCGGATCCATTCAACGGCACGGCGGATGCGACCAAGCGCGCCTTCAGGCTGCGCGATATGGCGCAGCAAGCGGCCCTGCGGTCCCTGGAGGAGACGATAGAGCAATTCGCGCTCCGCCATCGGGGCCAGGACAGGTATGTCGCTCGGGGTATCGAGCAAGGTAAGCAGACGCAGCAGCGTGTCGCGTAGCGGCGGTGTCATTGAATTGATCGCGATCCCGATACCGGGCGCATCGGGATCGCGGATCGGCGGCATGTCGGCCGCAATTTGAGACAGCAGCGACGGGTCCAAGACCAGTGACACCGAGATATAAGGCCGCCCGTCATCGGCATTGTGGATTTGGCCGCTCAGGGGAAGATCCAGAGCGCTGACGAGGTATTGCGCTGAGTCGTAGCGCAGCAAATTGTCGTGGATCGCCACATCTTTCGATCCCTGCAGGATGAAGCAGATCATGGATCGGTAGAGGCAGGGCGACGTGCCTGAGGTCGCTTGTCCGACTCCGATCTCCAATCGTGGGATCTGAGTGATCGTTATGCCCGATCGCGCGTGTCGCAGGGCAATGTCGATATGAGGTTGAAGGTGCTCGTTCATAAACCCTCTATGCCATGGCTCTTTGAAGAAAAAAAGACCTTGAGACAATCGGGCAAGAGATTGAGAGCTTTGGGCGGGCGGGCGACGCCTAAGCGGACTATCTCACTCTTATCGGAACGAAGCCGCAGCGGCACCGAGTTCCTCGCCAAACAAGCTTAAGAAAGAGCGAGTAATGACCAGACAGATCGCCATCATCACCGGCGCTAGCCGGGGCCTCGGCCGCAACATGGTGGTGCATCTCGCCGGGCCCTTCGTGGCGCAGGGCATCGCGCTCGGCCGGGTCGGGCAGCCAGACGATATCGGCGGCGCGGTTGCGGTCATCCTGTCCGACGAGATGGGCTGGGCGAACGGCACCATCTTCGACATTTCGGGCGGGCAGCTGCCCTGACGGCCGGCCCGTTCCACACCCTTCCATGACAAAAGATCGAGAGACCATCATGACCGCAACGCGCCTGACGCTCATCAGCCACCCGCTCTGCCCCTTCGTTCAGCGGGCCGCGATCGTCCTTCTGGAAAAGGGTGTGCCCTTCGACCGGATCAATGTCGATCTTTCGGCAAAGCCCGACTGGTTCCTGGCGCTTTCGCCGACCGGCAAGGTTCCGCTGCTGAAGATCGCCCGGGCCGGCGCCGAGGACGCCATTCTCTTCGAAAGCATGGTGATCTGCGAATATCTCGAGGAAACGGAGCGCAGCACAGCGATGTATCCGGAGGATCCGCTGCTGCGCGCCCGGCAGCGGGCGTGGATCGAATTCGCCAGCCAGACCATGACGGATGGCTGGCAGTTCCTCCACTCCGTCGACGCCGCGACCGCCGACGCCCGCAGAGCCGCGTTTCGCGACCGGCTGCGCAAGCTCGAAGCGGAACTGGGCGCCGGCCCCTATTTCGCCGGCTCCGCCTTCGGCATGGTCGATGCGATCTATGCCCCGCTGTTTCGCTATTTCGCCATCATTCAGCCCGCGGCGGCGCAGCCGATCTTCGACGGCCTGCCGCGGGTCTCGGCCTGGCGCGCGGCGCTGGCTTCGCGCTCCAGCGTCAAGGAGGCCGTGGTGGACGATTATGCTGCGCGCTTCCGCGACCATCTGCGCCAGAACGGGGCCCTCGTCGCCGCCTGACGCTGCACGTCATCTCTTGCACAACCCGCTTTTCAACCAAGGAGTATCATCATGGCCGACCATTCAACCAACGTCGCCGACAAGAGCGCGCTGATCCTTATTGAATACGTCAACGACTGGCTTTCGCCGAGCGGCGGAATCTATCCATCGTTCCAGGACCGCGAGCAGGTCGACATCGCGATCGCCAATTCGAAGATCGCGCTCGCCGAAGCCCGCCGTCGCGGCATGCACGTGATCCACGCTTCGCTGAAGTTCGAGCCTGAGTTCAAGGTGCTGGGCGAGGGCAAGTATGGGCTGCGCAGGATGATGCGTGACTATGGGTCGTTCCTGGGCGGGCAGGCAGACTTCTTCCCCGGCTTCGAGCCTACGGAAGGCGAATTCGTCGTCCGCGAGCGCGGCGGCGGGAGCAGCGTGTTCGTCGGCACCACGCTCGACAGCTATCTGCGCAACAACCGCATCTTCGACATCTATCTCGCCGGCTTCTCGCTGCGCCAGTGCGTCGAATCCTCGATGCGCAACGCCCACGACCTCGGCTACCACACCAACGTCATCTACGATGCGTCGGCAGGCTACACCCGGAAGCAGCAAGATGACTTCGTGACCGAGATCGCGCCGTTCTACGCCAACGCAATCACCACGCAGCAGTTCCTGACCCAAGGCTGAGTGGCTGCCATGCCCGGCGCCGCTCAAGGTGACGCCGGGCATTTGTATCGCGCAGGGCTGCGCCGGTGGCAAAGGAATCGACATCCGGCGAGCCCAAGATCGAGAGGAAGAAACGACGATGATCGGAATGATGGTGAAGATGACGGTGGCGCCCGACAGCGATGCCGCCTTCAAGCACGCCTTCGCCGCCCAGGCCGCGGCGGTGCGCGGCAACGAACCTGGCAACCGCCTTTACGACCTGTTCCGGTCGCGCACGCGTCCCGGCACCTACATGCTCGTCGAAATCTACGACGACGAGGCCGCGCTCGCCGCCCACCGTGCATCCTCGCACATGGCCGCCCACCGTCCGAAGACGGCGCCCTTCGTTTCCGGGGACCCGGAGATCGAGACCTTCGACGTCGTCGGCCACCCTGCCTGATATCAGGTCCGGCCGGCATAGGCCGGCCCTAACACCCTTGATACGCTTATCCTCGCCGAGGTTTCCATGACCCATCCTCCCGACAGCCGCACGGGGTTGCTCTATGGCATCGCCGCCAATGTTCTGTGGGGCGTGCTGCCGCTCTACCTCAACCTGCTCAAGGACGTGGATGCGCTTCAGGTCCTGTCGCATCGCGTTCTCTGGTCCTTGCTGGTGTTCGGCACGATCCTCGTGGCGGCAAGACAGATGCGACCCATCCTTGCCGCAGCAAAAGTCCGTACGCTGGGGCTGCTGACCCTCAGCGCCGCGTTGATCGCCATCAACTGGTTCGTCTATATCTGGTCGGCCGCCAACGGGCGGCTCGTCGAGGCGAGTCTCGGCTATTTCATCACGCCGCTCGTCAGCGTCGCGCTCGGTACGCTGCTGCTCGGCGAGCGGCTCGACCGGTTGCAGAAAGTCGCGATCGGCGTCGCGGCTGCCGGCGTCCTGATTCTGGCCATCAGCGGCGGCGGTGCGCTCTGGATCTCGCTCACGCTGGCCTTGAGCTTCGGCGTCTACGGCCTGATCCGCAAGGTCGCGGCGATCGACGCGCTCGGCGGACTGATGATCGAGACCGCGATCCTCGCGCCGTTCGCGCTCGGCCTCCTCTTCTACGTCAGCGGTCTCGGCGAGACGGCGTTCGGGCAAAGCGGGGTGGTCGACGCCCTCCTGATCCTCGCCGGGCCGATAACCGCCCTGCCGCTGATCCTGTTCGCCGCAGGCGCTCGGCGGCTGCGCTACGCGACGCTAGGCCTCCTGCAGTTCATCGCTCCAACACTTCTCCTCCTGGAAGCGTTCCTGCTCTACCATGAGCCGATCCGTCCCGTTCAACTGGCAACCTTCGGTATGATCTGGCTCGGATGCGGGCTCTACGCACGGAGCAGCGTCATCGCTGCCCGGCAGTCGCGCACCCGGGCGTAGGCGTTGCCGTTCATATCCAGCCTAAGGCGTCGGACTGGATGCGCGAACACTAAAGGGAGCAGTTCGGCGTTGAAGATGCGACCGTCGTTGCGAACATCAGCGGGTCCGTATTTTCTCTTCCGCCATGCCTTGCGCACGAAAGTCAGATCGCAGCACTCGGTCCGCGTTCGAGGTAGGTCGATAGGGCGATATAACTGCGAGTACCCTTAAACCCGTCAATAGAATGAATGCGGCCTAACAGCTCTTCCAATGCCTGAGTGTCGCGCGTGCGCACCTTCAACAACATTGCGCTTTCCCCGGTTATGGTATGGATCTCTTCAACCTCAGGAAACTCCTCCAGCGCCAGCAATTGCCGCGTTACCGCCCAGCTGGTCGTATCGACATGAATGAACGCTAAAAGCGGACGTCCGACAAGGCCGCCGTCGAGGACGGCGATGGTGGCCTTAATCACCCCGTCCTGTCGCAAACGTTTGGCGCGCTCGTGAACCGCTGGCGGCGACAGATTCATCAGCTTGCCGAGATCCGCGTAGCTCCGGGTCGCATCCACAGCCAGTAGGCCTAATAATTTTCGGTCGGTTGCGTCCAGTCTGGCTGTGGATGTGGTCTTTCTACTAACGCTATTCGTTTCTTCCGACATGATCGACTCCAATATTGCGGCGAATAAATTTCAGATTATCATTTACTTTGCTGAATTGCATCAGGGCAAAGTCAATGATCGCCTGATCTAATAAACCGGAGAATCATCGTGAACGGTGCTGAAATCCTGCTTCGAACACTCGTCACCAACGGTGTCGATACCTGCTTTGCCAATCCCGGCACGTCGGAAATGCACTTTGTCGCTGCGCTCGACCGTGTGCCCGGCATGCGTCCTGTCCTCGCGCTTCAAGAGAACGTGGCGACCGGTGCAGCGGATGGTTACGGCCGCATGACGGGACGCCCGGCCTGCACATTGCTGCATCTGGGACCCGGCCTCGCCAACGGGCTTGCGAACCTGCACAATGCACGTCGCGCCTCAAGTCCGGTTATCAACGTGGTGGGAGATCATGCCGCCGCGCATCTTCAATACGACGCGCCACTAACCTCCGACATCAAGGGCTTTGCCAGACCGGTCTCCGACTGGGTGCACTCGTCAAGCAGCGCACGCAATATCGCGGCCGATACCGCCATGGCGGTCAAGGTCGCACTCGAGCATCCCGGCCGCATTGCGACGCTGATCCTGCCGGCAGACACGGCCTGGACCGACGCCGAGGGTGTCGGGGGCCGCATCGACGTGCCCGTCGCGCAACCCGTGCCGGGTGAAACGGTTGACCGCATCGCCAAACTGCTGGGGCAAGGACGCAAGATTGCCATCATCATGCGTGGCAACGCCTTGCAGGAACGCGGCCTGGACGCCGCAGGCAAGATCGCTGCCCATACCGGCGCTCGCTTGATGTGTGACACCTTCACGCCGCGCCTGCAACGCGGTGCAGGCCGCGTACCGGTCGAGCGTCTGCCCTATTTCTCCGAAAAAGCCGTTGAATTCCTGACTGGCACCGACGTCATCATCCTGGTCGGTACGACACCGCCGGTCAGCTTCTTTGCCTATCCCGACAAGGCCAGCTGGCTCACGCCCGCAGGCTGCCAGCTAGCTGTGTTGGCCCAACCCCAGGAGGATGGTATCGCCGCGCTGGAGGCCCTTGTCGAAGCTTGCGGCGCGACGGAAGCCACACCGGCAAGAGCCGAACGCAAGATGCCGCAATACGAATTGACCGGTCCGTTATCACCCGGCGTCATCATGAGCGTGGTGGCCAGGCATCTGCCTCAGAACGCCATCATCGCCGATGAGTCCGCATCATCGGGATTTCCGTACTATGAGGCCACGGCAACTGCGGAGGCGCATGACTATTTGAACCTCACAGGCGGCGCCATCGGCAGCATGATGGCCGTTTCGATCGGTGCCGCGGTGGCCTGCCCTGACCGAAAGGTCGTAACCCTGCAGGGTGACGGCAGCGCTATGTACATTCTGCCCGCGCTCTGGACGCAGGCGCGGGAGAACCTCGACATCGTCACTGTCATCTACGCCAACCGGGCCTACCGTATCCTGAACAATGAACTGAAGCGTGTTGGCGCGGAAAACCATGGAAGCAACGCCGCCTCACTGATGAGCCTGGAGAACCCGTCCATCGACTGGGTGCAGGTCGCCGGTGGCCTCGGTGTTGGCGTCACCCGCGCCGAGACGCCTGCCGAGTTCGAGGAGGCATTTGCCCATGCCATGCGTGAGCGAGGCCCCCATGTAATCGAAGCCATCCTCTACTGCGGATGATGCCCGACTTGATATTGTGAGTGGCGGGCGCATTGTTCTTGTCTAGCCTGAACGGGCCAGATTGTCTGAGAAGTGTCAGTTAATGTCTGAACGGTGCCTTCCTGCAGTTGGAGGCGTCCGATACTGCGATCAATCGCTCTTGGCGCCTTGTAGCGTCAACAAGTTCATCGTCGAGGATGTTTCGATGCTGCCGCCGTCAACGGAAGGACCCCACACATGACTGGTGCCGATACCGCAACCCACTCGATCCGCTCTTGGCTGGGCATTCCTTACGCCACCGCCGAGCGCTTCCGCCGGTCGGTCTTACTGCCGTTCAATCCGGATCTGCCCTATGATCGGAAAGGACCCGCGCCATTGCAAGCCGGCAACACCGACTGGCTCGAGGCCGACAATGGACTGAGTGAAAACTGCCTGAACCTCAACGTCTGGGCACCCAAAGACGCCGGCACGGAACCGCTTCCGGTGATCGTCTATATCTTCGGCGGCGGGTTCGAAGTTGGTGCGAACACCCAGACCACCTCGAACGCCTCAGGTCTTGCCGCAACCGGCCGCGCCATCGGGGTGTCACTAAACTACCGGCTCGGTCCGTTCGGCTGGCTCTCGCTGTCTCAGTACGGGGGCGTGTTCGCGGACGCCACCAACCTTGGCCTTCAGGACATCATCACCGCTCTCAAGTGGGTGCAGGCGAACATCGCCCGCTTCGGCGGTGACCCCCAGAATGTCACCGTTACCGGCCATAGCGCCGGGGCATACTCAACAATCGGGCTTCTGGCCGCCCCGGCCGCCGATGGACTTTATCGGCGCCTCGCTGCGTTCTCTGGCGGTGCTTCCCGGATCGTTCCGGCGTGGTGGGCCGAAGAACTCGCGATTAAGTTTCTCACCGAACTCGGCATCGCCGACGATCCCGAGCGTCTGTTCACTTTGGATGCAAAGCTCCTTGCTGAAATCCTGATCAAGGTCAGTCCGCGCGACATCGGCGACCGACACGGCATCGATAACACAACTATCGGGATTGTGAACGACAACTTGCAGACCGGCGCCGTCCTGGCCGACACGCCGCTGCGCATCCTTGCATCAGGGCGTCACCGCGACGTTGATATTCTTTTCAGCACTACGACGAATGAGGCGGACTGGTGGGTCATCAACGCGACCGAGAAGTTTGATCCGGGAAGCATCAATAACCTGGTCGGCGAGCTCGTCGTGAAGTCGCGCATCCCCCGAAGCCGTGCCCGTAGCATCGTCGCCGCCTATGACGTCAACGGACGGACCCCGGTCGAGGTACGCGGGGCGCTCTTCACCGATTACTTCTTCACCCTACCGGCCGTGCGTGCAGCGCTCGCGCACGCTGCGGCGGGCGGCAATGCCCACCTGCTCACCGTTGGCCCTGTCGAAGGTGCGCCAGCCGTGCACGGCACGGAGATGTACGGCATCGTCGGCCAGCAACGCCCAGGACGCAGCGAAGAGCAAGCTAGCCGAGATATCTTCGTCCGCGACGCCCTCCTGGACTTCGCTGCGGGCAATCACGACCGGCTTTGGAAAGCCGTGACCACGGAACCCATTTCACACGGCATCGGCAACCCATCATACGACCCCACGGCCCATGCGGCCGAAGTCCTGCGCATCTTCGCAGGCGTCGAACGGACCTGACCTTCCGTAACGGGCTGCTGAAGAAGTCCATTTACGAGAGAGTGTCGTCGTAGCCGTAGGTTGAGACTACGGCCGCCATTTCAAGCAACATCTGGCCGAGCACCGAGCGATCTTGGCGGATTAATGCCCCCCAAGCCTGCCTTCGCTCTCGCGGTGTCTTGACCCGGCGGCGCTCCGAAGAGACGCTTGTACTCACGGCTGAACTGCGAGGCGCTTTCATAGCCGACCGCGAACCCCACCTCGGCTGCACTCGCCTGGTTCGCGATCATGCGACGGCGGGCCTCGTGGAGCCGGATATACTTCTGATACTGAAGCGGGCTGACGGCGGCGACGGCTTTAAAGCGGTCGTAAAAAACGGATACGCTCATGCCCGCGAGCGCGGCGACCGCCTTGAAATTGAGGCGCTCGGTGTAATGGTCGCGGATCCAAGCCATGGCCTTTCGGATGTGCATCAGGCGCGAGTCAGATCCGGCAATCTGACGAAGCAGGCCGCCGTGCGGCCCCATCAGCAGCCGAAACATGAGCTCGTGCTCCAGAGACTGTGCGATGACCGGGATTTCGGTTGGGCGGTCGAGTAGTTCCAGCAGTCTTCCCCAAGCGCCCAGGAGCGACGCGCTCGCGGTGCTCACGCCATATCCCGATTCAATCGGCAACTCGGGTATCGCAGCCATTTCAAGTACGAGATCCGACAACAGAGCCGGGTCCAGAAACAGACCGACTGCGACAAACGGTCTATCCTGTGACGCCTCACAGACCTGGCCCAACGCAGCGATCTCGGCCGCAACGATCATGCTTTGACCAGGACCGTACTCAAACATCTTGTCGCCGATAAACATGCGCTGAGTGCCCTGGATCACCAAGGACGCCGCAGGATCGTAAATCAGCGGGTCGATCTCGGTTGTATGGTCGAGCGTGTAAGCGAACAATCTCGGCAATTTAAGACTTGGACGACCGGCGTGGCGCATCGCGATGGCGCGGATTTTGTCGAGTTCGCTCATTGAGCCATTCTAACCCGATTGCCCAGTTCTATCAATCATTCCGGAAGATCAGGCAAGAGTGGCGGAGGTTTCGGCATCGTGGCATTGGGGTTCAAACCCTATTATCGGGCCAAGACAGAGGCCATCGGGGCTTCTGATGGTCTAGGAGAAACTGCCATGCCCACCCCAATCGAAACTGTTTCGGCGTTTTGCGCAACGTTCTTTGAAGACGGTGGAAGGCCAGCCGTCCGTCGCTGGTTCACACCCAACACGCGCTGGGTCAACGAAGGCGTTTCAGTCACAAAGGGCGCCGAAGAGGCCATTGCGATGATCGACGAACTGGAGAGGTCGATGGGCATCTCCACGGTTCATATCGACATGCACGCGATTGCCGCCGACGGACCTCGCGTTCTCACCGAAAGGCTCGACCGGTTCGAGCGTGCTGACGGCAGTGAAATCGGACGCGTGATGATCATGGGCATTTTCGAGCTCGAGGGCGACAAGATTGTCGAGTGGCGGGACTATTTCGACGTTACCGCCGTCCAAAAGTTCTCTGCCGGCTGAGACGCCGACTTGCGAATGATGGGGCTGGACGCGGAGATTATTGCCTCCGCGCTCAACACAACGCGCCCACCCGCCGGTCATCGACCTGCGGAATCCGCGCCACAGCGGGAAGAACGGCGATATCCGCGCCATCCGGCGCGCGCTCGGCAGAGACAAATCACCCGTCAGGGACCTCCTGTCGGAGGACAGGATCACATATCAAACTAAATTTATAAGTCCTGAGCCTAATTTAGAACGGGATTGAGGTTTTAGGCTGATCCGGCCCAAAATCATCCTGTTCTAGAGATTGCGGCCCATATTGAGGAACTTCTGGCGGCGCTCGTTGCGCAGCTGTTCGCCGGAACGGGAGGCCATTTCGCCGAGCGCATTGGCGATCACATCGCCGGTCGCGGCGATGACGCTGTCGGGATCGCGATGGGCGCCGCCGAGCGGCTCGGAAATGATGCCGTCGATGACGCCGAGCGATTTCAGGTCTTCGGCGGTGATCTTCATGTTGGTCGCCGCTTCCCGGGCGCGGGTGGAATCGCGCCAGAGGATGGAGGCGGCGCCTTCCGGCGAGATGACGCTGTAGATCGAATGCTCGAGCATATAGACCTTGTTGCCGGTGGCAATCGCGATGGCGCCGCCCGAGCCGCCTTCGCCGATGACGACGGAAACGAGCGGAACCTTGACGCCGAGGCACATTTCCGTCGAACGGGCGATCGCTTCGGCCTGGCCGCGCTCTTCGGCGCCGACGCCGGGATAGGCGCCTGCCGTATCGACCAGCGAAATCACCGGCAGGCCGAAACGATCGGCCATCTCCAGGATGCGGATCGCCTTGCGGTAACCTTCCGGACGGGGGCTGCCGAAATTGTGCTTCAGGCGGGTCTTGGTGTCGTTGCCTTTTTCCTGGCCGATGACAGCGACGGGCTGGCCGCGGAAGCGGGCAAGGCCGGCCTGGATCGCGGCATCCTCGGAAAATTTGCGGTCGCCGGCGAGCGGCGTGAATTCCTGGAACAGCGTCCTGGCGTAGTCGACGAAATGCGGGCGCTGCGGATGGCGGGCGACCTGGGTCTTCTGCCAGGGATTGAGCTTGGAATAGATTTCGACGATCGCCTCGCGGACGCGAACCTCCAGCCGGCCGATCTCATCGGTGGTGTCGATGCTCTCGTCTTCCGTGGCGAGCTTCTTCAGCTCGATAATCTTGCCTTCGAGGTCGGAGATCGGCTTTTCGAAGTCGAGATAATTGTGCATGAGGTGCGTTTCCGTTCCTTGTGCCCGGGGCGTTTTCCTGGCTCCGCCCCTTGTCGCCGGTCCTATTCGTGCTTTTTCGCCTGTTTGGCAAGGGGGTGATGTGTCTGGACGAGCTGTTGCAGCCTCTCTTCCAGCACATGCGTGTAGATCTGTGTGGTCGAAATGTCCGAATGGCCGAGCAGTTCCTGCACGACGCGCAGGTCGGCGCCGTTGGCGAGCAGGTGGCTGGCGAAGGCGTGGCGCATGACGTGCGGCGAGATCATCGACGGCGTCAGCCCGGCGCGGATCGCCAGGTTCTTCAGGTCGCGGGCGAAAACCTGGCGCGGCAGGTAGCCCTCCTTCGAGGCGGCGGGAAACAGCCACGGGCTTTCCTGCGGATCCTTCACCGCTGCATTTTCCGCCGCCAGCAGGCGCCCGTAGGATTTCAGGGCCGATATCGCCGATTGCGACAGCGGCACCAGCCGCTCCTTGTTGCCCTTGCCGCGGATCATCAGGAAACGGCCTTCCTGGTCGAGCACGCGGGCGGGAAGCGAAACCAGTTCGCTGACACGCATGCCGGTGGCATAGAGCAGCTCCAAGAGCGCCAGCATGCGCAGGCGCTGCAGCTGGCCCGGAGCTGCATCCTGCGCCTCGGTCTCCGCCTGTGAAAGCAACTTGCCGACCTCCTCGACCCCCATCGTTTTCGGCAGCGGGCGGCCCTTCTTCGGCGCGTCGAGAATGCCGGTGGGGTCGTCGGTCCTCAGGCCCTCGGCATAGAGGAACTTGTAGAACTGCCGCATGGCGGCAAGCCGGCGCGCCTGCGACGAGGGTTTGAACCCTTTTCGGGCGAGCGAGGCGAGATAGGCGGCGAGATCGGCGGAGGCGGCTTCGGTCAGCCGGATGCCGCGTTCCTTCAGGAAGGCGCTGACATCGTCGAGGTCGCGCTCATAGGATTGCAGCGTGTTGGCGGCCGCGCCGCGCTCGGCGCTCATCATCTCCAGGAAGGATTCCACGTGGACGTGACCGAGATCTCTCATGCCGCTCACTTCCTGGCCGGGTCGATCGCGCCGGTCGCAGGCGGATTGACCCGCTCGGACGGAATGCGGATCGTCACGTCGCGCGGCTCGGGCTCGACGAAGGTCACGAGCGCCCACATGGCTCCGTAGACCGTTCCGGCGAGGATCGCGCAGAAGAACAGAAAACGGAACAGGGTCGGCATCCGGCAACTCCTTCATGCTTTGCTTCTGTTATAAGAAGCGTATCTGCAAGTGCAAGAAGCGCTCTTCAAGCCACGATTCCCTTGTCCGCGACTTGACGCTCCACCTGCATTTGTCGATACGGTTTGCAAACAAAGTGTGAATGGACCGATGAGTGAACCACTGCTGACCGTTGCTGACAGCCTGAAAGACAGAGCTCGCGCCGCGCTCGGTTCACGCAATCTGATCCTCGTCGGCCTGATGGGTGCAGGAAAATCCGCCGTCGGGCGCATCGTCGCCAGCCAGCTCGGCATTCCCTTCATCGACAGCGATCACGAAATCGAGCGGGTGTCGCGCATGACGATCCCCGAACTTTTCGCCGCCTATGGCGAGGAAGAATTCCGGGCGCTGGAAACGCGGGTGATGAAGCGGCTCGTCAAGAGCGGGCCGCGGGTCGTCTCCACCGGCGGCGGCGCCTTCATCAACGAGCGGACGCGCAGACATATCAAGAGGGGCGGCCTTTCCGTCTGGCTGAAGGCGGATCTCGACGTGCTCTGGGAGCGCGTCAACAAGCGCGACAACCGGCCCTTGCTCAAGACCGAAAATCCGAAGCAGACGCTCGAAAGCCTGATGAACGCGCGTTATCCGATCTATGCGCAGGCCGATCTCACCGTGCTCTCGCGCGATGTGCGCAAGGAAATCATGGCCGACGAGGTGCTGAAGGCGGTGATCGAAGCTCAGAAGGAAAGTGCAGCGTCATGAATGCGACAATCTCCGCCTCATCAGTCCAGACGGTGCATGTGCCGCTCGGCGAGCGCGCCTACGACATCCTGATCGGCCCGGGGCTGATCGCGCGGGCCGGCGCCGAAATCGCCTCGCGTCTCAAGGGCCGCAAGGCGGCTGTGATCACCGACGAAAATGTCGCGCCGCTTTATCTCGAGGCCCTGATCGCCAGTCTGAAGGAAGCGGGCATCGCCGCGGCCGAGGTCGTGCTGCCGGCCGGCGAGAAGACCAAGAGCTTCGAGCATTTGATGACGGCCTGCGACAAGGTGCTCGAAGCTCGCGTCGAGCGCAACGATTGCGTCATCGCGCTCGGCGGCGGCGTCATCGGCGACCTCTCGGGATTTGCGGCCGGCATCGTCAGGCGCGGCGTACGCTTCGTGCAGGTGCCGACCTCGCTGCTGGCGCAGGTGGATTCGTCCGTCGGCGGCAAGACCGGCATCAATTCCCGCCACGGCAAGAATCTGATCGGCGTCTTCCACCAGCCGGACCTGGTTCTGGCCGATACGGATGTGCTGAATACGCTGAGCGAGCGCGAATTCCGCGCCGGTTATGCCGAGGTCGCCAAATACGGGCTGATCGACAAGCCGGATTTTTTCGCCTGGCTGGAAGCCAACTGGAAAGCGGTTTTTACGGGCGGCTCGGCACGCATCGAGGCGATTGCCGCCAGCTGCCAGGCGAAGGCCGATGTCGTCGTTGCCGACGAGCGCGAGAACGGCCAGCGGGCGCTGCTCAATCTCGGCCATACTTTCGGCCATGCGCTGGAAGCGGCGACAGCCTATGACAGCTCCCGCCTCGTGCACGGCGAGGGCGTTTCGATCGGCATGGTGCTGGCCCATGAGTTCTCCGCGCGGATGAATCTCGCAAGCCCCGACGATGCGCGGCGCGTGGAGCGGCACCTGAAGGAGGTCGGTCTGCCGACCCGCATGTCCGAGATTCCGGGCGAATTGCCGCCGGCCGAAACGCTGATGGACGCGATCGCGCAGGACAAGAAGGTCAAGAGCGGCAAGCTTACCTTCATCCTGACGCGCGGCATCGGCCAGTCCTTCGTCGCCGATGACGTTCCTGCCTCCGAAGTGATCAGCTTTCTCCGGGAAAAACATCCTTGACGACGATCGAAGGCGCGCTGGCATTTCTCGCGACATACTGGCCGGAGATCCTTTCGATCACGGCGCTCGTGCTGATGTCCGCCTTCTTCTCCGGCTCCGAAACCGCTCTGACCGCCGTTTCACGCAGCCGCATCCACACACTCGAGGTCAATGGCGACGAACGCGCCGGTCTCGTCCGGCAGCTGATCGAGCGGCGCGACCGGCTGATCGGCGCGCTGCTCATCGGCAACAATCTCGCCAATATCCTCTCTTCCTCGATCGCCACCAGCCTGTTCCTCGGGCTGTTCGGCAGTTCCGGCGTGGCGCTCGCGACGCTGGCGATGACCGTCATCCTGGTCATCTTCGCCGAAGTGCTGCCGAAGAGCTGGGCGATTTCGACGCCCGACCGCTTCGCCCTTGCCGTCGCGCTGCCGGTCAAACTCTTCGTCCTCGTGGTCGGCCCGGTTTCTTCCTTCGTCAACGCGATCGTCCGGCGGATCCTGGCGCTGTTCGGCATCAACCTCTCGCGGGAGGTATCGATGCTGACGGCGCATGAGGAACTGCGCGGCGCCGTCGACCTGTTGCACCGCGAGGGATCGGTGGTGAAGGCCGACCGCGACCGTCTCGGCGGCGTGCTCGATCTCGGCGAGCTCGAACTCTCCGACATCATGGTCCACCGCACGGCGATGCGGGCGATCAATGCCGACGATCCGCCCGAGGCGGTGGTGCGCGCCATTCTCGAAAGCCCCTATACGCGCATGCCGCTGTGGCGCGGCACGATCGACAATATCATCGGCGTCGTGCACGCCAAGGATCTGCTGCGCGCACTTGCCGAGCCGCTCATGGAGCCGCAGAACCTCGATATCGTGAAGATCGCGCAGAAGCCGTGGTTCGTGCCCGACAGCACCAACCTCGAAGATCAGCTCAACGCCTTCCTCAGGCGCAAGCAGCATTTCGCCGTCGTCGTCGACGAATATGGCGAGGTGCAGGGCATCGTCACGCTGGAGGATATTCTCGAAGAAATCGTCGGCGATATTTCCGACGAGCACGATATCGCGATCCAGGGCGTGCGCCAGGAGGCCGACGGTTCGGTTGTCGTCGACGGTGCCGTGCCGATCCGCGATCTCAACCGGGCGCTCGACTGGAATCTGCCCGACGAGGAGGCGACGACGATTGCCGGCCTCGTCATCCATGAATCGATGATCATCCCGGAAGAGCGCCAGGCCTTCACCTTCTATGGCAAGCGTTTCGTGGTCATGAAGCGGGAAAAGAACCGCATCACCAAGCTGCGCATCCGCCCGGCCGGGGAAGACGGCGCAAAACCGGCGTGATCCGGCTTGGATCGCGGGCGATCGGTCTTATATAGGCTGTGTTACCAGCGGGTCGGTTCGTCAGGGGCTGCCGGTTCGACGGCCAGCGCATGCAGGCCGGCATCGAGTTCCGGTTTCAACAGCTCGGTGATCGCCCGGTGGCGCGCCAGCCGCGACATGCCGGCGAATTTGACGGAGACGATCCTCACCCGCATATGGGTTTCGCCGGTGCCTGTCATATCGGGCTGATGACCGGCATGCAGGTGGCTTTCGTCGATGACGCTCAGGCGGTCGGGCGCGAAGGCTTCAACGAGTTTTTCTTCGATGCGGGTTCGCAGGGTCATCATTCGGTCTTGCTGTTTCGCGAAAAGGGTTCCCACCAAGCCAGCAACAAACCCGTTTGTCAATTCTTGTTGTCGCGTCGCGACAGCCTCATAATTAGCGCCGTCATGAGACTTGATTCCAAATATTTCGATCGCATCCGAACACGCCGCAAACGCGAGCAGGAGACAGAGCAGGCGCCGCCTACCTGTCAGTGGGACGGCTGCGACAAAAAAGGTTCGCATCGCGCTCCTGTCGGACGCAATGCGGAAGGCCAGTTCTTTTTGTTCTGCTTCGAGCACGTCAAGGACTACAACAAGGGCTACAATTATTTCTCCGGTCTTTCCGACGGCGAGATCGCCCGATATCAGAAAGAGGCGATCACCGGCCATCGGCCGACATGGACAGTCGGCGTCAACAAGTCGGCCAAGGACAGCCCGCTGCATTCGGAGGTCCGCTCCGGCGCCTATTCGCGGGTTCGCGATCCTTTCGGCTTCGTCAAGGAAGGCGGCAAGGGCAGTGGTCCGCGTTTTCCCCAGGCGCGCAAGCTGAAATCGCTGGAAAGCAAGGCCTTCGATACGATGGGGCTCGACGCCAGTGCGACCTCGGCGGAGATCAAGAGCCGCTACAAGGAACTGGTCAAGAAGCACCATCCGGATGCCAATGGCGGCGACCGCGGCTCGGAAGAGCGTTTCCGCGCCGTCATCCAGGCCTATCAATTGTTGAAGCAGAACGGTTTTTGTTAATTCCCGTCCTTGCTCTTGGGCTTCAATCGGGTATGGTCCAAATCGGCTGAGGCCGCAGGCAAACGCGGCTCATATTTGTGCGTTTTCCCGACATCGCCTCCGCCGACCTTCCGGACGCGGCGTTTCTTGTCCGGGACTCTTTCAAGAATGCTCGCATGCGGTCATTATCCCGCCGAGGTTTCGTTTCAGTCCCGGAGAAGTATCGCCGACGTTCCGACCTGGACGGGCGCGGAATAAAATCGCGGCGTCACGGTTGCGACATGGCCTGAGACAGTATGGCCGGGTGGCATCACCCGCCTTGGAGACATGATGAGCAAGATCGACCTCGATATTTCACAACTGCCCGATACCACCGTTTCGGTCCGCGAGACCTTCGGCATCGATTCCGACATCCGCGTTCCCGCCTACAGCAAGGGCGACGCCTATGTGCCGGACCTCGACCCCGACTACCTCTTCGACCGCGAGACGACGCTCGCCATTCTCGCAGGCTTTGCCCATAACCGCCGCGTGATGATCTCCGGTTATCATGGCACCGGCAAATCCTCGCATATCGAGCAGGTGGCGGCGCGCCTCAACTGGCCGTGCGTGCGCATCAACCTCGACAGCCATGTCAGCCGTATCGATCTCGTCGGCAAGGATGCGATCGTCGTCAAGGACGGGCTGCAGGTCACCGAATTCAAGGACGGCATCCTGCCCTGGGCCTACCAGCACAATGTCGCGCTCGTCTTCGACGAATATGATGCCGGCCGCCCCGACGTGATGTTCGTCATCCAGCGCGTGCTCGAATCGTCCGGCCGCCTGACGCTGCTCGACCAGAGCCGCGTCATCCGGCCGCATCCGGCCTTCCGTCTGTTTGCGACCGCCAACACGATCGGCCTCGGCGACACGACCGGCCTCTATCACGGCACGCAGCAGATCAACCAGGCACAGATGGACCGCTGGTCGATCGTGACGACGCTGAACTATCTGCCGCATGATCACGAAGTGAATATCGTCGCCGCCAAGGTGAAGAGCTTCGGCAAGGACAAGGACGGCCGCGACACCGTCTCGAAGATGGTGCGGGTCGCCGATCTGACGCGCGCCGCCTTCATGAACGGCGATCTCTCCACCGTCATGAGCCCGCGTACCGTCATCACCTGGGCCGAGAATGCCGAAATCTTCGGTGACCTCGCCTTCGCCTTCCGCGTCACCTTCCTCAACAAGTGCGACGAACTGGAGCGTCCGCTGGTCGCCGAGCACTATCAGCGCGCCTTCGGCGTCGAGCTGAAGGAAAGTGCTGCCAATATCGTTCTCGGAGCCTGAGGCCCTACCGATCATGGCAGCTCGCGGTGACAATTCGAAAGCAAAGCCCGGCGCGCCCGTCGACGTCGAGCCATTGCGCCGGGCAATAACCGGCTGCGTGCGCTCGATCGCCGGCGACGGCGATGTCGAGGTGACCTTCGCCAATGAACGGCCGGGCATGACCGGCGAGCGCATCCGTCTGCCGGAGCTTTCCAAGCGGCCGACGGCGCATGAGCTGGCGGTCACCCGCGGGCTTGGCGATTCCATGGCATTGCGTCTCGCCTGCCATGACGAGAAGGTGCATTCGACGATGGCGCCGCAGGGCTCGGACGCCCGGGCAATCTTCGACGTCGTCGAGCAGGCGCGCGTCGAATCGATCGGCGCGCTGCGCATGGAAGGCATGGCATCCAACCTGCGCTCCATGACGGAAGAGAAATATTCCAAGGCGAATTTCACCGGCATCGAGCGCCAGGAAGACGCGCCGGTCGGCGAAGCCGTGGCAATGATGGTGCGCGAGAAGCTGACCGGCCAGCGCCCGCCTGCTTCCGCCGGCAAGGTGCTCGATCTCTGGCGCGGCTTCATCGAGGAGAAGGCAGGGTCCGAGCTCGACAATCTGTCGAGCGCGATCAACGACCAGCAGGCCTTCGCCAAGGTCGTCCGTAACATGCTGTCGGCCATGGAAATGGCCGAGGAATACGGCGATGACGACAGCGACGCCGACAATGACGACCAATCGGAGCAGGAAGACCAGCCGAGCGGCGACGAGCAGGATCAGGACGAGGTCGACGAGGATGCCGGCACCGATGCCGCCCCGGTCGAGGACAGCGAAGTCGCCGACGAGCAGATGGAGGACGGCGAGACCGAAGGCGCCGAAATCTCCGACGACGACATGATGGAAGAGGGCGAGGACGATTCGGAAACGCCGGGCGAGACCCGCCGTCCGAACACGCCTTTTTCCGATTTCAACGAGAAGGTCGATTATCACGTCTTTACCGAAGAGTTCGACGAGATCATCACCGCCGAGGAACTCTGCGATGCGGCCGAGCTGGAGCGCCTGCGCGCCTTCCTCGACAAGCAGCTGGCGCATCTGCAGGGCGCGGTCGGGCGTCTGGCCAACCGGCTGCAGCGCCGCCTGATGGCGCAGCAGAACCGCTCCTGGGATTTCGACCTGGAAGAGGGTTATCTCGATCCGGCCCGGCTGCAGCGCATCATCATCGATCCGATGCAGGCGCTTTCCTTCAAGATGGAGCGTGACACGCAGTTCCGCGACACCGTCGTCACCCTGCTCATCGACAATTCCGGCTCGATGCGCGGCCGGCCGATCACGGTCGCCGCCACCTGCGCCGATATTCTCGCTCGCACGCTGGAGCGCTGCGGCGTCAAGGTCGAGATCCTCGGCTTTACCACCAAGGCCTGGAAGGGCGGGCAGGCGCGGGAAAGCTGGCTTGCCGGCGGCAAGCCGCAGACGCCGGGCCGCCTCAACGACCTGCGCCACATCATCTACAAATCGGCCGACGCGCCGTGGCGGCGGGCACGCGCCAATCTCGGGCTGATGATGCGCGAGGGCCTGCTCAAGGAAAACATCGACGGCGAAGCGCTGATCTGGGCGCATAATCGCCTGCTGGCGCGCCGCGAGCAGCGCCGTATCCTGATGATGATTTCGGACGGGGCGCCGGTCGACGATTCGACGCTGTCGGTCAATCCGGGCAATTATCTCGAGAGGCACCTGCGCGCCGTCATCGAACAGATCGAGACGCGCTCGCCGGTGGAACTGCTGGCAATCGGCATCGGTCACGACGTGACGCGCTACTATCGCCGCGCCGTGACGATCGTCGATGCGGACGAGCTCGCCGGCGCGATGACCGAGCAGCTTGCCTCGCTGTTCGAAGATCAATCCACCCAGCCACGCGGCGGCCGGCTTCGTCGCGCCGGCTGACGCCAATCAGGGAAACGTCGGGAATGATAGGCAAGCGCCTCCGCCGTGTGGCGTCGATCCTTCTCTGCATCGCTGCCGGCGCTTCCCCATCATGGGCCGGCGACGTGCCTGTCATTAGCCGGCAAATATCCGATTTCAGGATCGGCTCTTCGCAGATGCAATTCGGCTCGCTGGAATTTCTCGGTGGGCTGGAGATGGTCTCCAGCAAAGCGCTGTTCGGCTCGCTCTCCTCCATCCGCTTCCGGCCGGATCAAAAACATTTCGTCGTGGTGCTCGATACCGGCCAGTGGCTGACCGGCAGCATCGAGCGCGACGTCAAGGGCAGGCTTTCCGGCCTTTCCAATGTCGAGATCACCCCGATGAAGAACAGCGCCGGACGCAGCTTCGAGGGCAAGGGTTATATGGATGCCGAGGGCCTGGCGTTCGACGGCGACCGGATTCTGGTCTCCTTCGAGCAGGAACATCGCGTCGACGTTTATCCCGATCCCGGCTTTGCCCAATCGCGCGCCATCGGCACTCTGCCGATCCTCATCCCGCGCAAGATGCTGAGCGACAACCGTGGTATCGAAACCATCACTGTCGCGCCCGCATCGAGCCCGCTCAAGGGCGGCGTGGTCATCGTCTCCGAACGTGGTCTCGACCGTGACGGCAACCGGTTGGCGGCCATTCTGAGCGGGCCGCTGAAAGGCCAGTTTGCGGTCGCACGCGACGGCAGCTTCGACGTCACCGACGGCGCCTTCCTGCCGAACGGCGACCTGCTGCTGTTGGAGCGGCGTTTCAACATGGCCGAAGGTATCGGCATGCGCCTTCGGCGCATCAAGGGCGCCGATATCCGACCCGGCGCCGTCGTCGACGGTGAGTTGCTGCTCGAAGGCGATTTCAATTCGCAGATCGACAATATGGAAGGGCTCGACACTTTCCAGGCCGCCGACGGCTCGACCCATCTCATCCTGATCTCGGACGACAACCATTCGATCCTGCAGCGCAATCTGATGCTGGAATTCCGACTTTCCGACAATGTGAAGCAGGCCGCGTCAGACTGATGTCATACGCTTTGGCTATCGGATTGAACCGCGGTCGGCCAATCTGAGCCTTCGTCCCGTCGCCGCTATCGGAGGGAAATCATCGTGCATATCCATGTCATGGGCGCGTCCGGTTCCGGCACGACATCGCTCGGCCTTGCGCTTGCCGAAAAGCTCGATATCGCCCATCTCGACACCGACGATTTTTTCTGGCTGCCGACCGAGCCGCCCTATACCACGGCAAGGGATGCCGACGAGCGCATTCGGCTGCTTCTCGAGACGGCGGCGCGCCATGACGGTTGGGTGCTCTCCGGCTCCGCGCTGAAATGGGGCGGGCCGCTCGAGCCGTTCTACGATCTGATCGTGTTCCTCAGGATCGAGCCGGAACTCCGGATGGCGCGCATCCGTGCGCGGGAAGTCGCCCGATACGGAGAGAGGATCGGGCCGGGGGGCGACATGGAAGTCAAAAGCAGAGAATTCATGGAATGGGCGGCGAGTTACGATACAGCGGGCCCCGAGCGGCGCAGTCTGGCGGCGCATGAACAATGGCTGGAAACGCAGACCGGGCCGGTGCTGCGGCTCGATTCATCGCGGGAGATCGACGATCTGACGGCAGGGGTGCTGCTTCATCCTGCGATCGCCGCCGGGGCTGTCCGGCGGCGTCGGTGATCTCGTTGCTCAGCTGGCGCGCGCGGCCTGCATCGGCCGCAGCACGTTCATCAGCGCGCCATAGGGCAGCAGCATGACGAGGCCGACGATCATCTTGACGGCGAAATCGCCGAGCGCCCAGGAAATCCAGCGCGGCGCCTCCGTGGCGAAGACGCCGAAGATGGGAGCGGCTTCCAGCGCGAAGGGTTCGTTCGGGCCGAGGAAGACGAAAAACGCGGCGAAGGACAGCGAGAAGAACATCACCGTATCGAGCGCCGAGCCGATCAGCGAGCCGACGAGCGGCGCGCGCCACCAGGCCTGGCGGCGAAGGCGGTTGAAGACGGCGATATCGAGCAACTGGCCGGCGAGATAGGCGGAGCCGGAGGCGATGGCGATGCGCGGCACCGAGGTGAAGAAGGACAGTGTCACGCCGACGACGAAGCCGGCAAAGACGACCTTGCGGGCTGCCTGCGGGCCGAACTGGCGGTTGGTCAGGTCGGTGATCAGGAAGGCGACCGGGTAGGAGAAGGCGCCCCAGGTCAGGATGTCGGCCAGGTTGATGCCGGCGACTTCGGCGTTCAGCGGAAACTGGACGAGGAAGTTGGAAGCGACGACGACAAGCGTCATCAGGGCGACATAGGCGATCGTATAGCGGGTCTTCAGCATTTTTTTATCCTGGGTGATGCCACCAGTTGGAGTGCTCAGGCAAAGCAAAAGGCCTGACCGGTTTTATCCGTGCAAGCCTTTTGAAACCGTATGAAAGAAGGGAAGAAGCTTACGCAGCAGCGGCTTCGGCGTTCTTCTTGACGATCTGACGGCGCAGCAGGCGCGCGCGCATCGACAGTTCGTTCTCGCTTGCCTTGATCAGGAAGGCATCGAGGCCGCCACGATGCTCGACGGAGCGAAGGGCAGCAGCCGAAACGCGAAGACGATAACGCTGGTTGAGAGCGTCGGAAATCAGCGTTACCTGGCACAGGTTCGGCAGGAACCGGCGCTTGGTCTTGTTGTTGGCATGGCTGACATTGTTACCAGTCAGGACGGCCTTGCCGGTCAATTCGCACACGCGGGACATGGAACACCTATTCTTGTTTTTCTCGGGCCATCGAATTGCCATTCCCGGCAAAACCGGGCGCGCAATCCAACGGGCATGATTGGAAAGTTGCGGTTCTATAGTCAGACCGGCCGCTCGCGTCAAGCCAAACCTTGGCCTTTCCCGCAATTCTGTCAAAAAGCTGCTGTTTTCTTCGCTTCACGGCAGGAGTATAGAGCGCTCGGCAAAGGCTGCCGGCGCGCGGCAAGACAAGGCTTCATTCATGGCTCATACGGGCAGACGGATTTTCATTTCGGCCATAACAGCGCTTCTTGCCATACCGGCATCGGCGGCCGAAATCCAGCATCGGACGGAGTACCGGGTGACGCTCGCGGGCCTGCCGATCGCGCGCGCCGCGTTCCTGACCGAGATCGAGGACGATCACAGCTACAAGATCGCCGGCAGCATCAATTCGGCCGGCCTTGCCGATCTCATCACGACGATTTCGGCCAAGACCAGCGTCACCGGCGTCGTGCGGGACGACAGGCTGCAGGCGCAGAAATATTCGCTCTATTACAAGACCGGCAAGAAGGCCCGCGTCTATGAGGTGAGCTACCGCAACGGCAATATCGTCTCGGCAACGACGACGCCGGCGCCGAAACGGCCGAAGAACTGGGTCGATGTCACGCCGGGCGACATGCGCTCGGTGCTCGATCCGATCTCCGGGCTGGTCTTCACCGGCGACACCAAGGTCTGCTCGCAGACGCTGCCGATCTTCGACGGCGAGACGCGCATGGATCTGGTGCTGTCGCCGAAGGGCGACGAGGATTTTTCGACCGACGGCTTCAAGGGCAAGGCCGTCGTCTGCGGCGTGCGCTTCGTGCCGCGCTCGGGCTACAAGAAGGGCCGCAAGGACATCGTCTATCTCAGCAAGAGCGACCGGATGGAAATTTGGTTTGCCAAGTCGGACGCGGCAAATGTATACGCTCCCGTCTATGTGCGCATTCCCACAGAATATGGCATGGTGACGATCACTGCCGTCAAGTATGGCAGCAACAGCTGACGGGGCTTCTGCCTGCGTGAAGGGGGACGGGTGAAGCTTCGCGCGACTTTGATCGGTTTCACGGCCATTTTGATGTGGTCGTTCCTGGCGCTGTTTACATCAGCCTCCGGCAGGATGCCGCCGTTCCAGCTTTCGGCCATCTGCTTTGCGATCGGCAGCATCCCCGGCCTCGTCGTGCTTGTCGTCAACCCCGCCCGCCTGGCGCTGCTGAAGCAGCCGGCCAAGGTCTGGTTGACCGGCATCGCAGGCCTTTTCGGCTATCATTTCCTCTATTTCACCGCGCTCAGAAACGCCCCGGCGGTCGAGGCCGGGCTGGTCGCCTATCTCTGGCCGCTGCTGATCGTCGTCGGCTCGGCGCTGCTGCCGGGCGAGCGTCTGCGCTGGTATCATGTTACCGGCGCCCTTGCCGGGCTCTGCGGCACCTTCCTGATCGTCGCCCGCAACGGCATCGATTTTAACGGCGCCTATGCCGTCGGTTACGGGGCCGCCTTTCTCAGCGCCTTCACCTGGTCCGGTTACTCGCTGCTGACCCGGCGTTTTGACGCCGTCTCCACCGATGTCGTCACCGGCTTCTGCCTTGCGACCTCGATCCTGTCGCTGTTCTGTCACCTCGGCCTGGAGACGACCGTCTGGCCGGCAACGGCCTTCGAATGGCTCGCCGTCGCCGGGCTCGGGCTCCTGCCCGTAGGGGCTGCCTTCTACGCCTGGGATTACGGCGTCAAGAACGGCGATATCCAGATCCTCGGTGCGGCGAGTTATGCCGCACCGCTGCTGTCGACGCTGATCCTGACGCTGTTCGGCTTTGCCGAGCCGAGCTGGCGCATCGCGCTCGCCTGCCTGCTCGTCACCGGCGGGGCGGTGCTGGCCGCCCAGAACATGTTCCGCCGCAAGATCCAGCCGGCCGTTGCGGCGGAATGATCTCAGCCGCCGGGCTTCCAGCCTGGCGGCGCCATCTCGAAGCTCGAAAATTCGAAGCCGGGCGCAACGGTGCAGCCGACCAGGGTGAAATCGCCGAGGCTTTCGGCCGATTGCCACCAGTTGGCGGGAACGATCGCCTGCGGCCGTTCGCCGGCGGGAAGGTTCGTTCCGATCGTCAGCGTCTCGCTTGCTGTTCCGTCTTCCGAGCGGTGCAGCGAAAGCGGCGCGCCGGCGTAATAATGCCAGACCTCGGCGGCGTCATGGACGCGGTGCCAGTGCGAGCGCTGCCCCCTGGTCAGGAGGTAGTAGATCGCCGTCGAGTGGCCGCGCTCTCCGCCCATAGTGTCGCGGAAGGTCTGCACATACCAGCCGCCTTCCGGGTGCGGCTGCATGCCGAGTTCGCGGATGATCTCCTCGGGAGACATCAGAAATTGTCCTTGCGCTTGCGGATCTCGGCAAAGACTTCTTCGTTGGTCTTGCCTTCCATCAGCAGATTGCGGCGGATCGCCGGATCGGCGGCGCGCAGGAACGGATTGGTTTCCTTCTCCAGCCCCAGCGTCGTCGGAATGGTGAACTTGCCATCGGCCCGCAAGGCCTCGATCTCACCCGCACGGCTCTTCAGCCGCTCATTGCCGGGATCGACCGTTAGTGCGAAACGAGCATTGGAGAGCGTATATTCGTGGCCGAAATAGACCGCGGTCTCATCCGGCAGCACGGCAAGTTTCTGCAGCGAATGCCACATGTCGGCGGCCGGGCGTTCGAACAGGCGGCCGCAGCCGAGCGCAAACAGCGTGTCGGCGGCAAAGAGCAGCTTGTCGTCGACGAAGTGATAGCAGATGTGGCCGGCGGTGTGGCCGGGTGTCTCGATGACATCGACCGTGTGATCGCCGAAAAGGAAGCTGTCGCCATCGGCCATCGTCCGGTCGAGGCCGGGAATGGCGATGGCCTCGTTGATCGGGCCGATGATCTCGCAGCCGAACTGCTCCTTCAGCGCCAGGTTGGCGGCGACATGGTCGGTGTGATGATGAGTGGTGAAGATATGGGTGATCCTCCAGCCGCGGCGTGTCGCCGCTTCCAGGATCGGGGCTTCCTCCGGCGCGTCGATCGCCGCGGTAAAACCGGTCTCCGGATCGTGGACGAGAACGCCGAAATTGTCGGTGCGGCAGAGAAAAACGTCTAATTCCAAAGGTTTCATCGTGCAATAATCCCTTGTCATGCGAGTCTCGCGGAAATGTAGAGGGTCCGGTCTTGAAGTCCAACCGCCCGCTGATAACATTTATCGCAATGCACGCCGATATCGTCGACCTACGCCAGTTCTACCATTCCGAGCTCGGGCGTCTTGCCGAGCAGTCGATCGCCATGGCGCTGTCCTCGCTCTGGGTGCGGCTGCCGCAGGAGCGCCTGGTCGGCCTCGGTTATGCCGTGCCTTTCCTCGACCGCTTCCAGGCCGATACCGAGCGCACCTTCGCCTTCATGCCGGCCGGGCAGGGCGCGGTGAACTGGCCAATGGGCTCGCTCTCGTCGACGACACTTGTCTTCGACGAGGAACTGCCGCTGCCGGATTCCTCGATTGACCGGGTGCTGATGGTGCATTCGCTGGAATTTGCCGAAAGCCCGCGCGAGACGCTGAAGGAGCTCTGGCGGGTGCTGGCGCCGGGCGGGCGGCTGGTTATTGTCGTGCCGAACCGGCGCGGTGTGTGGGCCCGCATGGAGCATACGCCCTTCGGTTCGGGCCGCCCCTATTCGCGCGGTCAGCTGACGCATCTGCTGCGTGAGACGAATTTTACCCCAGGCGCAACGGCCGAAGCGCTGTTCTTCCCGCCTTCCAAGCTCAGGACCATCCTGCGGCTTCGGCGCGCCTTCGAGCGGATCGGCCGAACGCTGTGGCCGGCCTTTTCAGGCGTCATCATCGTCGAGGCGCAGAAGCGGCTCTATCAGGGGCTGCCGGTTGCGGCACGCGCCTCTCGCCGCGTCTTCGTGCCGGTTCTGGCGCCGCATGGCGTACCGACCACACGCAACCGCTGAGGCCGCCCGGCTCTCGACAAGAACCGGATTCCGCTTTAATGCCACGGGGTCATTTTCCGGCAATTCCAAGGTCGATCCCATGAGCGTTGAGATGAGCAAGCCCGTTCCGCGTCCCGGTATTCTCGATATCGCATCTTATGTGCCGGGCAAGGAACATGTGCCGGGCGTTGCCCGCGTCTACAAGCTTTCGTCCAACGAGACGCCGCTCGGTGCCAGCCCGAAGGCGATCGAGGCCTTCAAGGCTGCTGGCGGCGATCTTGGGCGCTATCCCGACGGGCAGGCGGTCGAACTGCGCGAGGCGATCGCTGCCGTGCATGGTCTCAATCCGGCAAACATCCTGTGCGGCAACGGTTCCGACGAACTGCTCGGCCTGCTTTGCCATGTCTATCTCGGCGCCGGTGATGAGGCCGTTATCACCGAGCACGGCTTCCTCGTCTACAAGATCCAGATCATGGGCGCAGGCGCCACGCCTGTCGTCGTCCGGGAAAAGGACTATACCGTCGATGTCGACGCGATCCTGGCGGCAGTGACGGAGAAGACCAAGATCGTCTTCATCGCCAATCCCGGCAATCCCACAGGTACCTATGTTCCGGTCAGCGAGATCCGCCGCCTGCAGGCCGGGCTGCCGAAGCACGTCGTGCTCGTGCTCGACGCGGCTTATGCCGAATATGTGCGCCGCAACGATTATGAAGCCGGCATCGAGGTCGTGTCCTCCAATGCCAATGTGGTGATGACCCGCACCTTCTCGAAGGCCTACGGCCTGGCGGCGCTGCGTGTCGGCTGGATGTATGCGCCCGTCGAAATCGTCGACGCGTTGAACCGGGTGCGTGCGCCCTTCAATTTGAATGCAGCGGCAATCGCCGCGGGTGCTGCGGCCATCCGCGACCAGGCTTTCATCCAGCAGGCCGTCTCCTTCAACCAGATGTGGGTCGAGACGCTCACTCAGGCGCTCGAAGCGATCGGCCTGAAGGTGACGCCTTCCGTCGCCAACTTCGTCCTCATCCATTTCCCCGAGGTCGACGGCAAACGCGCCGCCGATGCCGACGATCTGCTGACGAGCCGCGGCTATATCCTGCGCGCCGTGCGCAGCTATGGCTTCGCCAATGCGTTGCGCATGAGCATCGGGCCGGACGAGGCCAACCGCGGCGTTATCGCCGCCCTCACCGAATTCATGGGACGCAAGGCATGAACGTGCAGTTCGATCGTATCGCGCTGATCGGCATCGGTCTGATCGGCTCTTCGCTCGCCTACGACATCAGGCGGCTTGGCCTTGCAAGAGAGATCGTCGTCGCGACGCGCAGCCCCGATACGCTGAAGCGCGCGGAAGAACTCGGTCTCGGCGATCGCTACACGACGTCTTCGGCCGATGCCGTCGAGGATGCCGACCTCATCATCGTTTCGGTACCGGTCGGTGCTTCGGAAAGTGTGGCGAAGGAGATCGCGGGACGCTTGAAGCCGGGCACTATCGTCACCGATGTCGGCTCCACCAAGGCCTCGGTCATCGCGCAAATGCTGCCGCATATGCCCGATTATGTGCATTTCATCCCCGGACATCCGCTGGCCGGTACGGAAAAATCCGGTCCGGATGCCGGTTTTCCCGGTCTCTTCGAAGGCCGCTGGTGCATCTTCACGCCGGTCGCCGGCACCGACGAGGCGGCGATGAAACGGCTGCGCAGCTTCTGGGAAGCGCTCGGCTCGAAGGTCGACGAGATGGATGCGGAGCATCACGACAAGGTGCTGGCGATCGTCTCGCACCTGCCGCATATCATCGCCTACAACATCGTCGGCACCGCCGACGATCTGGAGACGGTCACGGAATCGGAAGTCATCAAATATTCGGCCTCCGGCTTTCGCGACTTCACCCGCCTTGCTGCCTCAGACCCGACCATGTGGCGCGACGTCTGCCTGCACAATCGCGATGCGATCCTCGAAATGCTGGCACGCTTCTCGGAGGATCTCGCCTATCTGCAGCGCGCGATCCGCTGGGGCGAGGGCGACAAGATTTTCGAACTCTTCACCCGCACGCGCGCCATCCGCCGCTCCATCGTCCAGGCCGGCCAGGATGTCGACGCGCCCGATTTCGGCCGTCCCCACGCGCTGGATAAGAAGTAGCCTCTCGCGATGGTGGAGGTGGCGAGCGCAAGTCAGGCCGATATCGACTGGCTGGCTCGCGAGGACGCCAGTGCCGGCAAGGCATGGGTATCGCGATGCGTGGCGGTTGGCGAATATCTCGTTGCCAGGCAGGCCGGCGAGATCGTTGGCTTCCTGCGGTTCTCCCGCTTCTGGGGCAGGGTTCCCTATATGGAAATGATCCGCGTTCTGCCCGGCCACCGCCGGTCGGGCGTCGGCACAGCGCTGTTTCTCGCCTGGGAAGCAGCGATGCGTGGCGAGGGTGCCCACTTGCTGATGACCTCGAGCGAATGCGACGAGAGCCGGCCGCAGGACTGGCATCGCCGCAACGGATTTGTCGAAACCGGCGCAATCGAGCTGCCCGGACTTCAGTCGGTACCCGAGGTCTTTTTTATCAAGCGGATCGGTTAGATCGGCGGAATCCGGCCGAGTGGGATGAAGCCGCTGACGGTGGCGTTGCCGTGATCGACGACGAGATCGACCGAGACCTTGTCCTTGCCGCCGGCAAGCGATTTCAAGAGCTTCGTCGCCGTATCGACGGTCGAGGCGACATCGGGGAAGGCCTGTTTCAAGCTGTGGCCCCAGGGACCGAGCTGTTCGATCTCCAGCTTGAATTTTCCGGACAGAAGACCCTGCTCGTCAAGGGAAAAAGGCCCGGTGAGCGTCATCACCTTGCCGTCGCCGATGTCGGCGACGATGCGGCGCAGTTCGCCGCTGGCACCGTTAAGGCCGCTCGGATCACTGCCGTCGATCAGGCCGGCCTTGCCGGCGATGGTCAGATCGATGCTGGCGGAGAATTTCGGGAAGATCTGCGGCCAGTCCTTGATCGCCGTGTTGGCATCCTGCACCGAGATTGCGCCATCCAGATCGGCGCCGTTCTGGCGCAGATGGATTTCGGTGCGAGCGGCATCGAAGCTGATGGTCTGGCCGGTGTAGGAGGAGACCGCCGTCGCTTTCAGACCCTCGATGACGGTCGAGCTGTGGTCGATACCCTTGAGCCTGGTCGCAAGGCTCGACAGCAGGTTCGTCCATTGCGCCGAGATCGAAAGGCCGTTGGTGGTGCGGATTTCGGCCGGCGAATCAAGTTCCCAGACGATATTGCCGGGCGCGTAGACCTGGGCTGCCGAGCGCAGCGCGCCGAAACTGGCCGAGACGCCGTTGACATTGTCGTCGACATCGATCTTGGAGCAGAACAGGCCGATACGGAAAGGATAGCCGCGGAATTCGATATCGGCGCATTCGCCGCTGACGCCCGCCGGATTGCCTGGTGCGATCGCTTTCAGCACCGTGGTCTTCAATGCCGATGCCGCATAGAACCAACCGCCGGTATAAAGCGCGATCACCAGGAGGATGCCGCCACCCAGCAGCCAGAATTTCTTGCCGCTGCTGGATTGACCGCTGCCGGATCGGCTTGACGCTGCCATGATGTTCTCCAATGGTGAATCGCAAATGTGATTCCGGTCTGGCGTGCGATATGGACGAATTTTGGGTGTTTGGCTACGGTTCGCTGATGTGGAATCCGGGCTTCGAGTTTTTAGAACGGGCCGATGCGCTGGTGCATGGTTACAGGCGTTCGCTCTGCGTCCGCTCCTTCGTCCATCGCGGCACCCGCGACAGTCCGGGCCTCGTCCTCGGCCTCGACAGAGGCGGCACCTGCCGCGGCATGGCCTTCCGTATTTCGCCGGATAAATGGGACGAGGTGATCGATTATCTCCGCGCCCGCGAACTGGTCACCAATGTTTATCTGGAGCGGCGGGTGCGGCTGCAATTTGCCGGAGGCCGCAGGGTGGAGGCGGTGACCTATGTTGCCGATCGCGACCATGAGCAATATGCCGGCACGCTCGATGCATTTGAGGCGGCGCGTGTGGTGAGCGAGGCGACGGGCCAGTCCGGGCCGAACGATGCCTATGTGTTCAACACGCTGGCGCATCTGAGGCAGATGGGTATTCGCGATCAGTGGCTGGAGCAGGTCGTCAACGAAGTGGAGCGGCTACGCGCTTAAAGCGCGTCGCAATCTTTCAGATTCGCTCCTCGCGCTTTAGGTCTTTGTTTTACGCATGTCGTTGCGGCAAAAGCGCTTCGCGCTTTGCCTGGCAAAAGCGCTTCGCGCTTTGCCTGGGAAAACCGCGGCACACTTCTGCGCGACATGCTTTAGGCCGTTTCCGCCTTCACCTTACGCAGCTCCGCCAGCCTTTCGACCGCTGTCGGCGGCAGCGGCAGATGCGGATTTCGCTCGACGGTCTCCAGAAGAAGCTCGTCGCTTGCCTGTTCCGATACCTCGATCAGATGGGCGAAAAAGGCGTCCGGATCCATGCCGGGCATGATCGGCGGCAGGATCCTCACTTTGAAATGGCCGGGATAACGGCGGAAGCTTCGCCGCGGCCAGAAGAGGCCGGGATGCATGGCGACCGGCACGACCGGGATGCTGAGATCGCGGTACATGCGGGCGATGCCGTATTTATAGACCGGTTCTGCACCCGGCGGACGGCGGGTGCCCTCGGGATAGATGATCAGCTGGCGGCCGGTCGAAAGCTCTTCTTTCGTGCGTTTGAGCACTTCCACCATCACCTTGCCGCGGGCGCCGCGATTGACCGGGATCACCCGCTGCTTTTTGGCGTACCAGCCGAACAGCGGAATCCACATCAGCTCGCGCTTCAGGATGTAGACCGGGTCCTTCAGCCACGGCAGCAGCGCATAGGTATCCCAGAAAGACTGGTGCTTCGGCGCCAGGATGTAGCTACCATCAGGCAGGTTCTCCAGACCCTCGATCTCGAAGGTCGTGCCGACGATCACCCGCATCAGCCAGTGGTTGGAACGCGCCCAGTTCTTCGGGATCGCATAGGCGGTGAGCCGCGGCGCCACGAAATAATAGGGCGAGAGCACGATCATCCGGATGATGAGGTTGGCGTAGAAGATCGTGTTGAAGAGAACGGAACGCAGGGCGATCATGAAATTTTCCCGAGGCATGCTCACGCGACCGGCCTACACGATATTGCCCGTCATAAAAAGCATTTGCTGATGGGTTAATGCAAAAGCTCAGTCTGCGGCGGACACGCTTGCCGAGCGCAGCCCGGTGTGGCGGCCGAAGCCGGTGATGTTGCGGGCGCCGGCCAGCAGCACCTTCACATATTCGGCGAGCATGACGCGCATCGCGTTCGGATCGGTGAACCAATTGCGGGTTTTCAGATCCGAGTTGACGACGGGATAGGGAATGAACTCGATGTCGGGATCGACATAGGAGAGCTCGGCGAGGCTTCGCGGCATATGGTAGTTGTTGGTGACGACGATGACACTCCTGTAGCCGTTGGCATGGATCCAGTTGGAGGCTTCCTCGGCATTGCCGATCGTGTCTATGGCGTCGTGACCGATATCGACGCAGCAGGAGAAGAGATCGGCTGAACCCTGCGTCATCCTGCGGATCTGCCTCGGCGTCGTGGTCGGATGCACGCCGGAGATCAGCAGCCGTTTGCCGGCACCCTTCTGCAGCAGCTCGACGGCCTGGTCGATGCGCTGGTAGCCCCCCGTCAGCACTACGATCGCATCTGCCTTCGGCTCGGCCGGGGGCTTCAGCGTCGTGACGGAATCGGCGAACCGCAGGAAGCCGCCGAACACCAGCGCCATGGTCAGCACGCAGGCAAACCCGCCCCAACGCAGCAGGCGGCGGATCAGCCCGCGCCGCGGCGCCAATCCCGCCCGGTGGTCGAGCTCCGGGTCCTGGTGAATCGGGTTGGGTGTCGTATCTCCCATGGTCATGAATCGTGACTATACGCTGATTGCGGCGCAGAACAGACGCTTTCACGGCAAAACGGCATGGTCTCGATCAACTCGCAATGCCGTCGGTGCGTGTCGGGTCCGAGCGTAGTGTATCGATTTCGTAGATCGTCCGCATGACGGTCAGACGCGCGGTGAAGGTGGTCAGCAGCGCGATGACGATCATCGTTGCGAAGATGCCGGCATAACCGAGCACGCCGACGGAAAAAGTGCCGAAGAGCGCTGTGGCCTGATCTGTTTCCGGGGTGGCGAGCGTCCGGCTCTGCCAGAAGCCCGCGGAGGCGAAAAAGAGAGCGGCAAGCGCGCTGCCGATCGCCGACCCCTTGAGGCTGATCTTCAGAAAATGCTTCTGGAATTCGGTGGCGACGAAGGAGCTTTCGGCGCCGACGAAATGCAGCACTTCGACGATGTGGCGGTTGCCCGACAATGCGCCGCGCGTGGCGAAGACGACGGTCAGCACCATGGCCGAGAAGACCAGAAGCAGGATGCCGGTGCCGATCATGACAGTCGTGTGCGCCATGGACACCAGCCGGTCGACCCAGGTGCGGTGATCGTCGAGGCTGGCCTGCGGGATGCTGTCCTTGAGCATCGCCCGCATTCCATCGAAATCCGGCGGATTGCTCTCGTCGATGGTGATGACGACGAGGCGGGGGACGGGCAGATCCTTGAGGTCGAGACCGGGACCGAGCCAGGGTTCGAGCAGGCGGGCGGTTGCCGCCTCGTCGACGATCTGGCCGCTCTTGGTGCCGACGAAGGTCAACGCCAGGTCACGCGCCTGTGTCAGCGCCTTTTCCATGTCGAGATTGTCGTCCGGCTTGATCTGGATGGTGATCTCGCGGGAAATCTGGCTCTCCCAGCTTGCCGCCGTCGAGCGTACCATGCTGACGCCGCCGAGCGTCAGGCAGGCGAGGAAGGCCATGATCGATATGACCACCATCAGGGCATTGCCCTGAATGTTGGACGGCGGCAGGATCGGCGCGGTCGGGCGCACGCGCATTTCCGGCCGCTTCTGTTCCGCCTTGCCAGGCGCCATGTCCCGGTTTCTGGATGGGGGCTCAGTCATAGATATCGAGATGCCCCCCCGAAAGGATCATGCGGCGGGCTTCCACCTGTTCCATCAGCGCCAGGTCATGCGTGGCGATCACAACGGCCGTGCCGAGACGGTTCAGTTCGAGAAAGAGATTGAGCAGGCGCTTGGCCATCGGCGGGTCGACGTTGCCAGTGGGTTCGTCGGCCAGCAGCACTTCCGGCCGGTCCATCAGCGCCCGGGCGATCGCGGCGCGCTGTTTCTCGCCGCCGGAGAGTACCGGCGGCAGCACGTTGATGCGTTCGCCGAGGCCCACCCATTTCAGCAGTTCCAGCACGTCCGTCTTGTAGGAACTCTCATCCTTGCCGCGTACGCGTAAGGGCAACGCGACATTTTCATAGGTCGTCAGATGGTCGAGGAGGCGAAAATCCTGGAAGACGATGCCAACGCGGCGGCGCAGCAGCGGCAGTTCCGGGCGGGGGATTTCGGAAATATCGCGCCCGAACATGCGGATCAGGCCGCGGGTCGGCTGCAGCGACATGAAGAGCAGCCGCAGCAGCGACGTCTTGCCGGCGCCCGATGGGCCCGTCAGGAATTGAAAGGATTTCTTCGGAATGTCGAAGGTCAGGTCCCGGAGAATTTCCGGGCCCATGCCATAGCGCAAACCGACATTCTCGAAGTGGATCAACGGGCAGCTCAGTCTGTTCTTGGTTTCACCGTGTGACTTGTTAACCAACAGGGTTAACAGCCGGTAAATTTGCTGGAAAGACGCCCGTTTGATGGCGATCTTTGCGAAGCATTAACCATTAAAATTTACGACTGAGGAGGATTCGTTTCAATGCCAAGATTTCTGCCGGCATCGAAACCATGTGGACATCTGCGAGGCAGTCACCATGGAAGCATCCTCCTTCAGCCGCCGGACGCCGAGCCAGGTCTATGATTTCCTGCCGCCGGAACCTGCTGCTCGCCAGTACCGCACGGCGCGCCCTGCCGATATTTCCGACGCCGAATTCGTCACCCTCGGCAAAGTCCGACCGACGGAATTTGCCGCAAGGACTTATAACGACAACCGCAAGCGCATGGCCGGTGCACAGGCTGCACAGCCGCCGCTTGCGGAGGCGACGGCCGCTTCGGTTCTGCAGGCGATGGAATCTTTCCTGCAGCGCGCGTCGATGCGGAGTTTTTCCGCGCTGGTTCTGGCGCTCGTCGTGCTCGTCTTCGGGCTTGCGGGTGGTTTTTCCGGCTTTTCCGGGGAGCCCGCCTATTCCGGAGCGCCGCTGCATTTCACCCATGTGACGGTGACGCCGCGCGACGCGAACGGCATGCGCGTGCTCGTCATCAACGGCATCGTCGAAAACGACAGCGGTACGACGCAGACGGTGCGGCCGATCCGGGCCGATCTGGTGACCGACGAGCGGCTGACCGCCAGCATCGTCATCAATCCGCCGTCCGATGTCATCTATAGCGGCCAGAGCCGGGGCTTCTCGGCCCGTGTCCAGCATACCGGCGGAAAAATGCCGGAAGTCAGGCTTTCTTTCCTTCCATAGAAAACTGGCCTCCCATAGAAAATCCGGGGCCTGTCGCGGCCGGCTTTCCGGTCACAACTCGCGTCAATCCCGTTAAATTTCAGAGGCGAGGCTGTTTCGGACCCGCATATGTGCTAACGGCTTACCCTTCTTTTCATGGAGCAAGCCCTTATGCCTGTCGTGCGCGGAAAAAATATCGAGCCGCTCTTCACCGCCGAGCAAATCGCCGAGCGCAATCATTCGATGGCGCGGGAGATCGCCAACGGCCCGACCAAGGACCTGCTCGTCATCGCCGTGCTCAAGGGGTCGTTCATCTTCGCCGCCGACCTGATCCGTGCCCTGCATGATAGCGGGCTTGCCCCGGAGGTCGAGTTCATCACCCTGTCGAGCTATGGCATCGGCACCGTTTCGCAGGGCGTGCGCATCGTCAAGGATATCGACAGCGACGTGCATGGCCGCGACGTCCTGCTGATCGACGATATCCTGGAATCCGGCCGGACGCTGCTCTTTGCCAAGGAACTGCTGTTCGAGCGGGGCGCGCGCAATGTCACCATCGCCGTGCTGCTCGACAAGCGCGTCAAGCGCAAGGAAAAGCTGGAGGCTGATTATGTCGGTTTCGAATGCCCCGACTATTTCGTCGTCGGCTACGGCATGGACGTTGCCTATGCGTTTCGCGAACTGCCTTTCGTCGGCGTGGTGACCGGTGACGCCTGAGCTGCCGCATAATTTCTTGAATCGGTATCGATTTAAGAAAACTATCTAAAGCGCGTCGCGATCTTTTAGATTCGCTCTTCGCCCTTTAGGTCCTTGTTTTCCGCATGTCGTTGCGGCAAAAGCGCTTCGCGCTTTGCCTGGCAAAACCGCTGCACACTTTTGCGCGACATGCTCTAGCGATTCAACGTGTTACAGCGTCTCTTCAGGCGCGCGGCGCTGTCATGAGATCGAGACAGGTTGTTAACCATTCCGTCCATCGCTTCGATATCTTTACCGATCGAAAAGGAAAGTCTGGTGATTTCCGTCGCTGGGCTGAAGACGGAGCAATGCACATATGGCAAGAATTCTGATTACGGAAGACGAGGACTCCCTGCGGTCTTTCGTAGCCCGGGCGCTCAGGCTCGACGGTCACGAGACCGATGAAGCGGCCGATGGCGCCGAGGGACTGGAGAAGCTGAGGGACGGGACCTATGACCTGCTGCTTTCGGATATCCGCATGCCCGTGATGGACGGGATCGAACTCGCCCATCAGGCAAAAGATGCTTTTCCCGGCCTGAAGATCCTGCTGATGACCGGCTATGCCGAACAGCGCGAACGGGCCGACGATCTTGCCGAAAAGATCATCGACGTCGTCGCCAAACCATTCGCGCTTCCCGATATCCGCAAGGCGGTCGCCCGGGCGCTCGTCGCTTAAGCGCGTCGACTATTGGAATTTCACGCGTAACCCCGAAAATCGATTTCGATTTTCGGGGTTACGCGCTTGAGAGCTACTGAATATCCAGCAACCGTTCGAGATACCGCCGTTCCATTTCCTGCGGCGGATTGTTGCCGAGCTTCTCGCGGATCGCGTCGAGGATTTCGCGGGCGCGCTGAACGTCGATCTCGTCGGGGACTTTCACGCTGTTGTCGCCGAAATCCGGTCCGGTGGGGCGTGGCCGCCCGAGCGGGTCGCGGCCGTTCTGGTCACCGCCCTGGCTCATCTGGCCGTTCGGACCCTGACCTTGCTGGCCCTGCTGCGCCTGCATCATCTGGTTCATCATGTCGCGGGCGCCCTGGCGAAGCGCCTCGAGCGCGCGGCCCTGGTTCTCGATGGCCGGCTGGCCGCGGCCCTGGCCGAGTTCGCGGCCGGCGCCTTCCATCTCGCGTTGCGCCTGACCGAAGCCCGGGCCGGGCTTCATGCCCATCTCGCCCAGCTTCTTCTGCAATTCGCCAAGCTGTTTGCCGAGCGCATCCTGCTGGGTGCGCAGCTGTTTCAGCGCCTCGCGCAACTGCTCTGATGTCATCTGGTCCGAAGGCCGCTGGCCGTCTTTGCCTTGCTGGCCCTGCTGCTGATCCTGCGGTTCGCCGTTTTCTTCGGGGTTCATCTCGTCAAGCAGCGGATCGTTTTCGCCCATGTCGGGTTCGCCGCGCTGCATGCGGTCCCTGAGCTGCTGATCGAGGCGGAAGGTCTGATCCATCAGCTTCTGCTGGTCACGCAGGATTTCGCCGAGCTTGTCGATCTGCTTGCGGGCTTCGCTGTTTTCCTGGCTCTGCTGGCCGCGCTGCGGCCTGCCGGCCTGCAGATTGTTCATCATGCGCTGCAATTCCGACAGCATCTGCTGGGCCGCATCACGATTGCCGGAGCGGGCGAGATTCTCGATCTGGTCCATCATCCGTTCCAGATCCTGCTGGCGCAGGATGTTCTGCGCGTTCTGGTTCGGCTGCATCGGCGCGTTCTGCATACGCTGGGCAAGCTCGGCCATATAGTCCTGCATCGCCTTGCGCAGTTCGTCCATCAGCTTCTTGATTTCCTCGTCCGGGGCGTTGCGGTTCAACGCGTCGGCAAGGTTCTGCTGGGCCTCGCGCAGCTTGCGCTCGGCAAGTGAAAGATCGCCGTCCTCCATACCGAGAGCGATCTCCCAGAGATACTGGGCAGTATCCTTGAGTGCTTCCTCGCCCCTCGCCAGCTTCATGCGCGTCAAGGCGGATTGCAGCAGCAGATAGTTGGTGAGCTTGGGGATGGTCTCCTCGGGACGGATGGTCAGCGCCTCGTTCAGTGCGATCGCCTGCGGCATCTTGCGGGTGTCGAGCGCGAAAACCTGCCGTTCCTCGGCGACGGCTGCGGCAAGCGGCTCGTTGAAGGGCCGTGACGGCAGCGTCATCTCATGCGGCGGGCTGCGGCCGGTCTGGCCGGCGGCATCCTTGGCGACGAGTGTTACGCGCACGCGCTTGCCGGCCAGCGGATGGTCGGTCAGGTTACGGCTGGTGACACCCTTGGCGTCGCGGGCGTTGCGGCGGGGAATATCCAGCCGGTATTCCGGCAAGGGATAGAGCGGCGTTGCCGTCGGATCGTTTTCCAGAGGAACGATCTCCGCATGCGCCTCCTGGACGCCGTAATCGTCCTTGACGGTAAAGCCGATTTCAAGCGCGCCGTTGACGCTGGGCTTCGGCAAGCCGTCGAAGGCGATCTCAGGCGCTTTGTCGGGAAGGATGTTGAAACTCCAGCGGCGGCCGTTGACTTCGAGCGCGCCGCTCTCATCGAGTTTCATCATATGCGTCTGCGCGACGGGAGCCGGGCTGGCCGAGGCCGTATTCGGTTGTTCGCCGGCCGACACCGCCGCCTGCTGCGGTTTGGTGTCCGCCTGCACGGCGATGTCCTGCGCCTGGCCGTTCGCCTTGCGGAACACGACCTTTTCGGCGGTCTTTCCGCCGCTGACGCGGACGGTGAGGCCTGAAAATTGCGGAATGTCGATCGGCGCCTGCTCGCTGCCGTCCGCGGTCAGGTAGATCGGTGCGCGGCCGGTGTAAGAAGGCGGCGTCACCCAGGCGTCGATGCGCACCGCCGGATCGACCGTGACCTGCTCGGGTGCTGCCTGCAGCGCATCACCGATCGAGCCGCCATTGATCGACAGCGAATAAGCGAATGCGGTGACCAGCAGCAGCGCCGGCACGGCACGCAGCGCATAACGGTCATGTGCGGCGATATCCGGCCGCGGCAGGCCGGCATCGAGCGCTGCGATCTTTTCCGCCATGCGGGTCTGGTGCTCGCGCCAGAGGGCCTGCGCGAAAGGCGTATCGAAGGCCAGCTCGTCTTCCTGGACGGTGACCGGCTGGTGCGGCAGGCCGTTGCGCTCTTCCAGCATGCGGTCGGCCTGGCTGACATCAGGCCAGCGCAGGCTGCGGAAGGGGAGAAGCGAGGCCAGAAAAGCCGCGGCAAAGGCGATCAGCAGCAGGATGCGCAGCCAGTCCGGGACGCTGCGGAAGATGCCGAACCAGGAGGCGGAGAGATAAAAGGCGATGACCGAGAGCACCGGCATCAGCGGCGGCAGCAACTGCTCGAAAAACAGCACGATGCGCGCCAGCAGGCGTTTCGTCGTTACCAGTCGGGCAAGCGAAGGGCGGAGCGCAAATGCACCTTTCTTCGGCCTCGAGGGGCTTGTCATCGATCCGGTCTCCGCGATCTGGCGTTCTGGAACAGAGGGCGCTTCCGGCGATTGCAGGGCAATACGCTCATGGCTGACAAGGATAACACTCTTTGTGGCGAAGGCGAGGGCGAGCGGCCGGCAATACCGGCTTTTCACGTTTATTCGCCAAAAAGTGATGGCTGCCTAAAGCGCGTCGCGATCTTTCAGATTCGCTTCTCGCGCTTTAGGTCTTTGTTTTACGCATGCCGTTGCGGCAAAAGCGCTTCGCGCTTTGCCTGGCAAAAGGGCTTCGCGCTTTGCCTGGCAAAACCGCTGCACACTTTTGCGCGACATGCTTTAGTCGAGCCAGGTCGGAACGGAGTCGAGGCTGATCAGTTCCGCATAGGTTCGGCGCGGGCGAATCACATGGAAATCGCTGCCTTTCACCAGAACTTCGGGCACCAGCAGGCGGCTGTTATAGGTGCCGGCCTGGACCGCGCCATAGGCGCCGGCCGTGCTGACGGCGATCAGGTCGCCGGGCTTCGGCATCGCCATTTCGCGATCGAGCGCCAGGTAATCGCCGGTCTCGCAGACGGGGCCGACGACGTCGGCGCGAATGCGTGGGGCGTTCGCCGCCGAAATCGTCACCGGGCGGATTTCGTGATAGGCCTCGTAGAGAGTGGGGCGGATGAGATCGTTCATTGCGCCGTCGACGATGACGAAGGTCTTTTCGCCACCATCCTTCACATAGAGGACTTCGGTCACCAGGATACCGGCATTGCCGACGATCAGGCGGCCGGGCTCGGTGATTATCTTGCAGTTTAGGCCGCGCAGCTGGTTCTTGACGATCGCCGCATAGGCATCCGGCAGCGGCGGCGGATTGTTGTCGTCCTTGTAGGGCACGCCGAGGCCGCCGCCGATATCGACGTGATGAATGGCATGGCCGTCGGCGCGCAGCGTCGCGACAAGATCGTGCAGCAGCTTGAAGGCGTCGTCGAAGGGCTGCAGCTCGGTGATCTGGCTGCCGATATGCATGTCGATGCCGGTGACTTCGATGCCCGGCAGTTTGGCGGCGTGGGCATAGATGGCGCGGGCACGCTCCCAGGAAATGCCGAACTTGTTTTCCTTCTTGCCGGTCGAAATCTTCGAATGCGTTTTCGCATCGACATCCGGGTTGATGCGGAAGGAGACCGGGGCTTTCTTGCCGGCGCTGACGGCGCGCTGGTTGAGAATTTCGAGCTCAGGCTCGGATTCAACATTGAAGCAGTAGATGCCGGCTTCGAGGGCGAAGTCCATTTCCTGCGGCGTCTTGCCGACGCCTGAGAACATGATGCGCTCTGCCGGAATGCCGGCGGCAAGTGCGCGGCGCAACTCGCCTTCCGAGACGACGTCGATGCCGGCGCCAAGACGGCCGAGCGTCTTCAGCACCGCCTGGTTGGAATTCGCCTTCATCGCGTAGCAGACCATGGAATCGACATCGCCGAAGGCTTCGGAGAAGACGCGGTAATGGCGTTCCAGCGTCGCGGTGGAATAGACGTAGAAAGGTGTGCCGACCGCCTTGGCGATCTCGGGAACGGGAACGTTCTCGGCGTGAAGGATGCCGTCGCGGTACTCGAAATGGTTCACGGGCTTGTGCCTTAAAGAAGAGGATCGAGAAGGAAGGGCTTGTCAACGGTTCCCGGCTGTTTCGTCGGCTTGGAAACGTCGCCTTCCTTGGTTGCCGCAGCACTCGGCGGATCGAGATCGCCCTTGCGCCCGCATCCGGCAACGGCAAGGCCGATGACGGCGAGAACCGCCGTCAGGCGGACGAGGTGCGGCAAGCTCTTCTGCATGAATATCCTCTTCTGCGACACATGACGGATATCATTCATTTCGAACGATGGGGATCTTCATAGCGAAGTTTATCCGCCTTGTGCACCCTGATTGTTGGGCGTGCTCCCGCGTCGGCGGGAAGGGCGAGGCGGGCTCTCACCCGCCCGCTATTTCTCAGTTGCGGGCGCGCCAGAAGGCGATCTGCTTGCGCACCTCGGAAGGCGCGGTACCGCCGAAGCTCTTGCGGCTGGCGACCGAGGCCTCGACCGTCAGCACGTCGTAAACCTTGTCGGTGATCGCGGAATGGATCGCCTGCAGATCGGCGAGCGGCAGTTCGGCAAGGTCGCAGCCCTTGCTTTCGGCAAGCGCCACGGCGCGGCCAGTGACGTGATGGGCATCGCGGAAGGGCAGGCCCGCTTCGCGCACCAGCCAGTCGGCAAGGTCGGTCGCCGTCGAGAAGCCGGAGCCGGCCGCCGCCTTCATGCGGGCGGTGTTGACGGTCATGTCGCGCACCATGCCGGTCATGGCGGCGATTGCCAGTTCCAGGCTCTCGGCCGCGTCGAAGACCTGTTCCTTGTCTTCCTGCATGTCCTTGGAATAAGCGAGCGGCAGCCCCTTCATGATCGTCAGCAGCGCCACCAGCGAGCCGTTGATGCGGCCGGTCTTGGCTCGCACCAGTTCGGCGGCATCCGGGTTCTTCTTTTGCGGCATGATCGACGAACCGGTGGAGAAGGCGTCGGAAAGGCGGACGAAACCGAATTGCGGCGTCGACCAGATGACGATCTCTTCGGCCAGGCGCGACAGGTGCATGCCTGTTATTGCCGCGATCGACAGGAATTCGATGGCGAAATCGCGGTCGGAGACGGTGTCGATGGAATTGCGGGTCGGCTCGCGGAAACCCAGCGCCTTGGCCGTCATATGGCGATCGATCGGATAGCCGGTGCCGGCAAGGGCGGCCGCACCGATCGGGCTTTCGTCCAGATGCTCGATGGCGTGGCGCACGCGCGAGCGGTCGCGGCCGAACATTTCGACATAGGCCATGCAGTGATGGCCGAAGGTGACGGGCTGGGCGGTCTGCAGATGGGTGAAGCCCGGCATGACGCTTTCGGCATGTTCCTCGGCACGATCAAGGAAGGCGGCGATCAGACCGGTCAGCATCCTTTCGGTCTTCTCAAGCTCCTCCTTCACCCAGAGGCGGAAATCGAGCGCCACCTGATCGTTGCGCGAACGGGCGGTATGCAGCCGGCCGGCCGCTGGGCCGATCAGCGTCGCCAGGCGCGCCTCGATGTTCATGTGGATGTCTTCGAGCCGGCGGGAGAATTCGAAATTGCCGCTTTCGATTTCTGACAGGATCGTGTTTAGCCCGTGAACGATCTTGTCCTTATCGTCTGAAGAAATGATGCCCTGATGGGCAAGCATCGTCGCATGAGCGATCGAACCGCGGATATCCTGGGCGAATAGCTTCTTGTCGAAACCGATCGAGGCATTTATCTCCTCCATGATCGCGTCCGGGCCGGAGGCGAAGCGCCCACCCCACATCTGGTTTGAGGATTTGGTGTCCGTGTTGCTCTCGGCCATGGAAGATGCCCGTCCTGGAGAATGAAATGACGACAAAAAAACCTTTCGGCTTGCCGTCCGTAAAATTGATCGCAATCGCCGCCGTTGCAGGCGTGGTTGCCGGTGCGGCAGCGGTATACGTGAAGGAGACGGGGATTGGCAATGGCGGCGGTGAAACGGCGTCTGCCGAATGCAAGCTTGCGAAGGATCGCGCCGCCGGCATCACCCCGCTGATGAAGGGGCAGGTCGCCGCCATGGTTGCCGCCAGCGAACCGCGCAAGCTGACCGGGGTGTCCTTCAACGGCCCCGACGGCAAGCCGCTGACGCTCGATCACTTTGCCGGCAAGACCGTGCTTCTCAATCTCTGGGCAACATGGTGCGTTCCCTGCCGCGAGGAGATGCCGGCGCTGAACGTACTCGAAAAGCAGATGGGCAGCGACAAGTTCCAGGTCGTGCCGGTCAATATCGATAGCGGTGACGACGAGAAGCCGAAGGCCTTTCTCGCGGAAATCGGTGTCGATGCGCTGCAGCTCTATCGAGACAATACGATCGCGGTCTTCAACAGCCTGAAAAAGGAAGGCCTCGCCTTCGGTCTGCCGGTGACGCTGCTGCTCGACGACAAGGGCTGCCTGATCTCTGCCATGAACGGCCCTGCCGCCTGGGACAGCGACGATGCAAAGGCGCTGATCAAGGGTGCGATCGGGTCGTAAGGAGGCCGGTCAGGAGTCACCGTCTCCCTTGATGAGAAAGACACCCGCGAGCCCGATCAGGACGCAGCATTGCAGCAGGAACATCGGTGTTTCGGTCGACATGGCATTCCCTCCCGTTCACGGCAAGGAAAGCATGTCGCGGGCGTCCGGTCCATTCGCCCTTTCTGATGATGTCTGCTTAAAACATGTCGCGCAAAAGTGGGCTGCGCCTTAGCGCGTCGGCACCGGCACTTCGCCGCGATAGTCGTAGAAGCCGCGGCCGGATTTGCGGCCGAGCCAGCCGGCTTCGACATATTTCACCAGCAGCGGGCAGGGGCGATATTTCGAGTCCGCCAGACCGTCGTGCAGCACCTGCATGATCGACAGGCAGGTGTCGAGGCCGATGAAATCGGCAAGCTGCAGCGGCCCCATCGGATGGTTGGCGCCGAGCTTCATCGCCGTGTCGATGGCATCGACCGTGCCGACGCCTTCATAGAGCGTGTAGATCGCCTCGTTGATCATCGGCAGCAGGATGCGGTTGACGATGAAAGCCGGGAAATCCTCGGCGACGGTGATGGTCTTTTCCAGCGTGCCGACAAATTCCTTGGCGGCGGAGAAGGTCTTCTCATCGGTCGCGATGCCGCGCACCAGTTCGACCAGCTTCATGACCGGCACCGGGTTCATGAAATGTATGCCCATGAAGCGTTCGGGGCGGTCGGTGGCGGCAGCAAGCCGGGTGATGGAAAGGGAAGAGGTATTGGTGGCAAGCAGCGCTTCCGGCTTCAGGACCGGACAGACCTGCGTGTAAATCTTGCGCTTGACGGCCTCATCTTCGGTGGCGGCCTCGATCACGAGATCGGACGGGGCGAGATCATTGACATCGGACGAGCCCGAGATGAGCGACAAGGTCGACTTGCGTTCCTCTTCGGTCATCTTGCCGTTCGTCACCAGGCGGGCAAGATTGCCGTTGATGGTGGCAAGGCCGGATTCGATGCGGTCCTGGGAGAGATCGTAGATGTGAACCCTGTAACCTGCGGCGGCCGAAACATGCGCGATGCCGCAGCCCATCTGGCCGGCACCGATAATACCAATATTCTTCAACACCGCATTCATCTCCAAACCCCCACACGGCATTCGCCCCCGCGCTGCCGCATTTTTTAGCAATACTGCCGGGCAAATGATCGCCCGGCAGCAGTAGTAACGCCATAAAAGATAATTTTCCAGTCATTCGCAAGTGCGAAAGAAAAGCATTTGGCGCGCTTAGAGCGCCTTCTGCAATTCCGGCAAGGCTTCGAACAGATCGGCGACCAGACCATAGTCGGCGACCTGGAAGATCGGCGCCTCCTCGTCCTTGTTGATGGCGACGATCACCTTCGAATCCTTCATGCCGGCCAGGTGCTGGATGGCGCCGGAGATGCCGGCGGCGATATAGAGATCGGGCGCAACCACCTTGCCGGTCTGGCCGACCTGCCAGTCGTTCGGCGCATAACCGGCATCGACAGCCGCACGGCTGGCGCCGACGGCAGCACCGAGCTTGTCGGCAAGCGGCAGGATGACTTCGCGGAACTTCTCCGCCGAGCCCAGCGCCCGACCGCCGGAGAGAATGATCTTGGCAGAGGTCAGTTCCGGACGGTCGGAAGCCGACAGCGCATCCTTGACAAAGGTCGACAGGCCCGGATCGGAAGCCGCCGGGATCGCTTCGACGGAGGCAGAGCCGCCTTCAGATGCCGAGGCAAACGAGGCGGTGCGCACGGTGATGACCTTCCTGGCATCACTTGCCTGCACCGTCTGGATGGCATTGCCGGCATAGATCGGCCGCTTGAAGGTATCGGCGGAGACGACTTCGATGATTTCCGAGACCTGGGCGACGTCGAGCAGGGCTGCGACGCGCGGCAGCACGTTCTTGCCGACCGAAGTGGCGGCCGAGATGATCGTGTCGTAGCCGGCAGAAAGCGAGACGATCAGGTCGGCCAGCGGCTCGGCCAGATTGTTGGCGAGTGCATCGCTTTCGGCGAGCAGCACCTTCGAAACGCCGGAGAGTTTGGCCGCCGCATCGGCCGCCGCCTTGGCGCCCTTGCCGGCAACGAGGATGTGCACGTCGGGGCCGATCTGGCTTGCCGCGGTCAGCGCCTTGGCGGTCTGGTCGGAGAGGCTCGAATTGTCGTGGTCGGCCAGAAGAAGAATGGTCATGATGGTTGCTCCTGTTCCAACCCGATTACAGCACGCCGGCTTCGTTCTTCAGTCTGTCGACCAGCTCGGCGACCGACTTGACCTTGACGCCGGCCTTGCGGCCACCCGGCTCCTCGGTCTTCAGCACCTTCAGCCGCGGTGTGGTATCGACGCCGAAATCGGCCGGGCTCTTCTTGTCGAGCGGCTTCTTCTTCGCCTTCATGATGTTCGGCAGCGAGGCATAACGCGGTTCGTTCAGGCGCAGGTCCGTGGTGACGACCGCCGGCAGCTTGATCTCGATCGTCTGCAGGCCGCCATCGACCTCGCGGGTGACGGTCGCCTTGCCATCCCCAATCTCGATCTTCGAGGCGAAGGTCGCCTGGGCAGAACCGAGCAGCGCCGCCAGCATCTGGCCAGTCTGGTTGGAATCGTCGTCGATCGCCTGCTTGCCGACGATAACAAGGCCCGGCTGTTCGGCATCGGCCACGCCCTTGAGGATCTTGGCCACAGTGAGCGGCTCGACGGCATCCTCGGTCTCGACCAGGATCGCCCGGTCGGCGCCCATGGCAAGCGCCGTCCTCAGCGTCTCTTCGGCCTTGGCCGGACCGATCGAGACGACCACGACTTCCTCGGCCTTGCCGGCTTCCTTCAGCCGCAGCGCCTCTTCCACCGAGATCTCGTCGAACGGGTTCATCGACATCTTCACATTGGCTAGCTCGACACCCGAACCATCCGGACGAACCCGGATCTTCACGTTGTAGTCGACAACCCTTTTGACGGGCACGAGAATCTTCATGGGGTCCTTCCTTCAGGGAAAACTGGCTTCAGAGACTTTTCTAGAAAATGCGCGCTCAGGCGCTGCTCCGATTGTCGAATGGCGACATGGATACGCGTTTTTCCTCCAATTTCAACGCTTGCATGACGCAGGCAGGCGATTTGACCGGCAATATATGGACGCTTACGTTCACGTCAATATCGCTATCAGCGCCGGCCCCAGGGAAAGCGCTGCGCTATCCGTCCGTCCGTTCCGGCGGCGATGGTCGGAACGGCGCCAGGACTGTTTCTCACGGCCCGAGGTGTGACGATCTCCCGGTCGAAGAGCGGCACGCCGGGCCGGCGCAAGACGAGGATTAAAAGACCCCCGGCAATGATGCCGCCGACATGTGCGCCCCAGGAAACGTCGCTTTCGGGTGTGATCGCCAGCATGAAGAACTGTTGCCCGATCCACAAAAGCAGCGGTACGAAAGCCGGCAGGGGCAGCGGCACACGGAAGAAGACCAGCACCCAAACCCTGACGCGCGGATGCAGCATGACATAGGCGGCAACCACGCCGGAGACCGCTCCCGATGCCCCGACCAGCGGCGCTTGCGACGTCATGCCGAGCAGGCCGTGGCAGAGCGCGCCGGCGGCTGCGCAGGCGAGATAGAACATCAGGAAGCGCAGATGCCCCATCGCATCCTCGACATTGTCGCCGAAGACCCAGAGGAAGATCATGTTGCCGGCGAGATGCCAGAAGCCGGCGTGAACGAAGGCATAGGTGAGATAAGTCAGCGGTTCCGGCACGATTTCGAGCCCCGGCGCCAGCACCGCATCGCCGAAGACGATGGCCGGGATGTAGCCGAGCCCGACTGTCGTCGCCTGGGCTGCCTGCTCGCTCTCAAGGCTGGTCAATAGCCAGATTGCGACATTCAGCGCGATCAGCGAGAGCGTCACCCACTGGACCTTGATATGTTTCAGCGTATTGGCGTCGTGAAGTGGTATGAACATAAAGGCCCCCCGGCGATCGTCGTCGCGGCGAACCTATCTGTTTTTTCCGGGAACCCAAAGCACATCTGCTTGGCCCCCGTCATTTGCATGGCGCGCCGCGACGAAGAGGAAATCCGAGAGCCGGTTGACGTATTTCCTGGCCGGCTCGCTGACGATTTCGCCGTCGCTGCGGGCAAGCGCCACCATCAGACGTTCGGCGCGCCGGGCAATCGTGCGGGCAAGATGCAGATATGCGGCAGCCGGGCTGCCGCCCGGGAGGATGAAGGATTTCAGCGGCTCGAGACCGGCGTTCAACTGATCGATATCGCGTTCGACGCGGTCGACCTGGGTCTCGACGATCCGCAGCGGTTCGTAGGCCGGCGTCTCGCCGGTATCAGGCGTGGCGAGATCGGCGCCGAGATCGAAGAGATCGTTCTGGATCGACACCAGCATGGCGTCGAGCTCGGGCAAGCCTGATGTGTGCAGCCGCGCCAGGCCGATCGCGGAATTGGCCTCGTCGATCGTGCCATAGGCTTCCACGCGCAGATCGTCCTTTGTCCGGCGTGGGCCGGACACCAGCCCGGTCGTGCCGTCATCGCCGGTTTTGGTGTAGATCTTGTTGAGTTTCACCATGTTGCACCGCCGGTGGGTGGGAGGATTGTCGCATCACCCCTACCTCCGTCATGCTCGGGCTTGACCCGAGCATCCACACCGCATCCATCAGCGGCTACGGGGATGGATCCTCGGGTCAAGCCCACTGCTGTCCGGTTTAAATTGTGTCACCATTGGAGGCTCATCTGGCCGGGATTTCCGGGAGGGTTGTTGCGTGGTTTTAGCAGGCGGTCGATCCTTTTGCGGTGCATCAGGTTGGTGCGCACCAGGCGGGCGAAGGCCAGCGGGCTTATGATGGTGGCCTGGTCGGCCTTTGCCATCTGCAGCAGCAGATAGGCGATCAGAGCGACGGCCACCTGGATGCGCACTGCATTTTCGCTGTTGCCGAGGAAATGGCGGATTTTCAGCGTCTGCTTGACCCAGCGGAAGAACAGTTCGATCGCCCAGCGGCGCTTGTAAAGTGCGGCGATCTCCTCGGCCGGGGCGGTAAGATCGTTGGAGAAGATGCGCAATATCTTGCCGGTTTCGATCCGCACGCCGATCTCGCGCACCGGCCGGTTCATCGGATTGCGGCGGCTCCTGGCCTGGCGCTGCGGCAACAGGCCGATGCGGTCGAACAGGATGCCGGCATCCTCGTTGACCGCCTGCTCGGCGCTCGCTGTCAGTTTCGTATGGGACTTGAGGCGGGTGACGATGCGGCAGCCGGCGGCATCCAGCTTCGCCCACCAGCCGAAATCGTAATAGCCGAGATCGAAGACATAGGTGGCGCCCGCCTCGATCGGCATCTCCTTGGCGGCGGTGATGTCGTTGACATTGGCCGCGGTGACGGCCGCATAGATCGGCCGTTCGGCATTGGCATCATAGACGACGTGCATCTTGGCGCCGCAGGCCTGATCGGAAAAGCGGGCCCACTGCGATCCCGCCCCGGAAAGTGGCAGACTGCTGCCGTCGATCAGATAGACCGCCTCGCCGATGGCCCGCTTGAGGCCGCGCCCGGCGCGGGCCAGCATCTGCGTAAACAACTCGGTAAAAACGGCGCTCGGACGCAGGCCGTTGGCATCGGCGAAAGTCGAGCGCGACACCGGGCGAGCGCCGAGATGGTAAAGGCGGGCACTATGGCTTTCCAGGGACCCGACGATCTCGCGCAGGCTGACGGCACCGGCAAGCTGGCCGTAAAGCAGGGCGATCAACTGGCTCTTCGTCGACAGCCGCCGAACATGCTTGTCGGCCTGATGCTCCTCCACAAGTCTTTCGAAGATCGTCCACGGAATCCGCTTCAACAGATCATGAAAGACGCTATTGTCATGCCGCACGGTGTTGCTCCTATTTCGTGTCCGAGATCGTCGCGAAACGCTCGAATACGAGTAGAATCAACACCGTGCACCATGTCCACTAAATTTAAACCGGACAGCAGTGGGTCAAGCCCGAGGATGACGGAGGGTGGGATTGGCCTTTTCGCCAAACTCGCCCAGGCATACTGACACACACCGCGTAGGGGTGTTTCCTCAAGCCGCTTCCCTCACCTCCCTCATTCCTGTGCTCGTCACAGGAATCCAGTGCGCGCAAGTCTTTGCGCGCGGGCGACTCTTTTGAACGTCGGATTTTGTTATTCACCGCGCGGACGCGCGGTGGCTGGATTCCTGTGACGAGCACAGGAATGAGGGAGGGTGTTTCGGCGTTCATCATAAAAAATACCCCTCCCACGGTTCCTCACGTCGGCCGGCCGCCGCCGGTCAGCCAGAGCGTCACCATGATCAGGATGACGGCGATGGCCTGCAGCAGGACGCGAAGCTGCATCAGCTTGTTGGAACGGTTGGCGTCGCCGCCCTTCATCATGTTGAAGAGGCCGCGGATCAGGACGAGGGCGACGGCGCCCATGACGATGATCGCAAGGATATAGGTGACCGTGGACATGGCATTCAGCTTTCTCAGTCCGTCCAGCGCATCAGGCGGTAGAAGAGGTCTGCCGGAAGCAGCCGCTTCAGGATCATGCCCTGTTTAGCCGGCGTCGTTACAGGATAATGTGGTCTTGGATTTTTCGAGTTCAATGCGTGTTTCAAGACGGAATAGACCGCCTCCGGGCCAAGCTTGTGTCGGTTGACCGGCCCCGATCCGTCGAGCCTTGCCAGTTGCCTGACATAGTCGGCCGCGTGCGGTGAATTCCGGACGTCGATATGCTCCCTGATCTTGGCGAGTGCATTGGCGGTGAAACGCGTGGCGATCGGCCCTGGCTCGATCAGGCTCACATGGATGCCGCTGCCCTGCAGTTCCATGCGCAAAGTGATGCTGAGGCCTTCGAGCGCGAATTTGGAAGCGGTATAGGCGCCGCGGTAGCGATAAGGCACGACGCCGAGGATCGACGAGCATTGGACGATCCGTCCCTCGCCGCGTCTGCGCATCGCCGGAATGACCTGCCGCGTCAGTTCGTGCCAGCCGAAGAAATTCGCCTCGAACTGGGCGCGCAGCGCTGCTGTCGAAAGATCCTCGACGGCGCCCGGCTGACCGTAGGCGCCGTTGTTGAAGAGCGCGTCGATGCGGCCGCCGCTGCGTTTCATGACGCTGTCGACCAGTTCGGAAATCGTCTCGGTCCTGGCATAGTCCATCAGGAAGGCTTCGATGCCGTCGGCTTCCAGGCTCGCCAGATCCTCGGTTTTGCGCACCGTCGCGAAGACGCGCCAGCCATCGGCTTTCAGCGCCCGGGCGCAATGAGCGCCGATCCCGGACGAGCATCCGGTAACGACGATGGTGCGCTCTCCCGCCATGGAATGATTCCTGTACAAACTGGGACTCGTTTCCCATATTCGGCCAGAGGATACAATCTGGAAAGCCGGAGACGGAATGCCGAAGGTGCTGCGCACGATCTACGACGTGGTCTACGACGCGATCTGTCATATGGTCGAGGATGACGGTTTCGCCATGGCGAGCCACGTGGCGCTGTCGAGCCTGCTTGCGGTTTTCCCCTTTCTGATCTTCGGCACGGCACTCGCCAGCTTTCTCGGCGCCGATCAGTTCTCCTCGACCGCCATCCACCTGATCTTCGACACCTGGCCGGAGGCGATCGCCAAGCCGCTCGCCGACCAGGTACTGCAGGTGCTGACCATTCAGCGCGGCGGGCTGCTGACGATCTCGGTGCTGGCGGCCGCCTATTTCGCCTCGAACGGCGTCGAGGCGCTGCGTATCTCGCTCAACCGTGCCTATCGGGTGCAGGAAACGCGGCCGTGGTATTTCACCCGCCTCGCCAGCCTCGGCTACGTGCTGATCGCGGTCATCATCTTTGCCGCGATCAGCATCCTGCTGGTCGCCGTGCCGCTGGCGCTCGATTATGCCAGGAAGTGGCTTCCGTTGTTTGCCGATACGCTCGACGTCGTCTTCAGCTGGCGCATCTACGGCACGCTTGTCGTGCTGACCGTCGGGCTGCTGGTCGTGCATCTGTGGCTGCCGGCCGGCAAGCGGCGGGTCTTCGACGTCATTCCGGGCGTGCTGCTGACACTGCTGCTCTGGCTGGCCGGGGCGCTGATCTTTGCCTATTATCTGGCGACCTTCGCCAATTATACCGCCACCTATGCCGGTCTCGCCTCCGTCATGATCGTGCTGATCTTCCTCTACATGGTTGGCGTCATCTTCATCATCGGCGCGGAGATCAACGCGGCGCTGATCAAATTCCGCGTCTTCCGGATGTTCTCCCATACGCTGTCCATCGTCGGCAGGCAGCGTGTCGAAAGGCGGTCAGAGCCCGACAAGACGGCGAATATCGGCCCCTGACAGGCCGCTGGCGCGCAGTTCCCCAAGCCCGCTGTCGCCTTCGCTCTTCGAAAGTTTGCGGCCGCTCGCATCGAGAATCAGGCGGTGATGGTGATAGAGGGGCTGCGGCAGGTCGAGCAGCACCTGCAGCAGCCGGTGCACCGATGTCGCCGGGAAAAGGTCGAAGCCGCGCACAACATGGCTGACACCCTGCAGCGCATCGTCGACGACCACCGACAGATGATAGCTCGACGGGGCGTCCGAGCGCGACAGGATGACATCGCCCCAGACTTCGGGCTCGGCGGCGATCTCGCCCGATCTGCCGTCGCCGGTTTCCGTCCAGAACAGCAGCTCGCCGATCCGGTCCAGCGCCTTGCGCATATCGAGCCGCCAGGCATGCCTCTTCCCCGAGGCCAGTATCTCCCGCCATTCCTCTTCCGGGCGCTTGCGATCGTCGGCGGGATAATGCGGCGTGCCGTCCGGATCGCGCGGCCAGGGGGCACCGGCCGCCTCATAGGCGGCGACGCGCGCCTTCACCTCGCCGCGGGTCAGGAAGGCCGGATAGACCAGGCCGCGCTCGATCAGCGCGTGCAGCGCCGCCTGATATTCGGGGAAATGTTCCGACTGGCGCCGTACCGGACTTTCCCAATCAATCCCCAGCCAGTCGAGATCCCTGAGGATGCCGGCCTCGAATTCGGGCGTGCAGCGCGTCTGGTCGATATCCTCGATGCGCAGCAGCAGGCGGCCATGCGCGGCCTCTGCCATGTCACGGTTCAAGAGGGCCGAGAGCGCATGGCCGAGATGCAACTGTCCGTTCGGACTCGGCGCAAAACGAAATACAGGTTTTTGACGCTCACTCGTGATCATGCTTTCTTTTGCCACGGATTTGAGTTTCGAACCACTGGGAGGCTATGTGCAGATCATCCGCAACGACGACGACGTCAGTCGGGGGCTGGAGGCGCTGCTTGGCCTCGATCCGCGCCTTGCGCCGATCGCCAGGGATATCGGACCGCTTCCGTTGCGGCTGCGTGAACCCGGTTTTGCCGGCCTTGCCCATATCATCGTCTCGCAGATGGTATCGCGCGCCAGCGCCGAGGCGATCTGGCGGCGGATGCTGCCGGCAGACGGCCTGCTGACCGCCGAAGGCTACGTGCTGCTTCACGCCGAGGCTTGGCGGGAATTCGGGCTGTCGCGCGCCAAGGCCGAAACCCTGTCGCGGATCGCCGACGCCGTCGCCTCCGGCCGGCTCGATCTTTCCGGGCTCTGCCTGAAGCCGCCTGACGAAGCGCTTGGCGAACTGACGGCGCTCAAGGGCGTCGGTCCGTGGACGGCGGAGGTCTATCTGATGTTCTGCGGCGGCCATGCCGATGTCTTTCCGGCCGGCGATGTCGCGCTGCAGAATGCCGTCGGTGCGGCATTCGGTCTCGCGGCCCGGCCGCAGGCAAAGGCGCTTGCCGCGCAGGCGCTTGCCTGGTCGCCGTGGCGCTCCGTGGCGGCACGGCTTTTCTGGGCCTATTACGCCGCGAAAACCCGCCGCGACATGGTGCCGACCGCCTGATCGGCACCCCTCTTCAAATTGCCTTTATCCTCTGAATTTATTGGACTTCACAATCCTGTAACAACCGGCCTAATATACAGGTGCAGATGCCGAATCGATCAGGAGAGTCCCTTGACGATTGCAGTCTCCCCCCAGGCCCTGCCAGCGCTCGTTCTGAACGCTGACTACCGGCCGCTGAGTTATTACCCCTTGTCGCTGTGGTCCTGGCAGGACGCGATCAAGGCGGTATTCCTCGACCGTGTGAACATCATCGCAGAATATGAGCATTCGGTTTCCTCACCGAGCTTCTCGATGCGGCTTCCGAGCGTCGTGTGCCTGAAGACTTACGTTCAGCCGTCCCGCAATCCGGCTTTCACCCGGTTCAACGTCTTCCTGCGCGACCGGTTCGAATGCCAGTATTGCGGCGCCCATGACGACCTGACCTTCGACCACGTCATCCCGCGCGCCCATGGCGGCGAGACGACCTGGGAGAATGTCGTGGCGGCCTGTTCGCCTTGCAACCTGCGCAAGGGCAGCAAGCTTCCCAAGCAGGCAGCATGTTCCCATCGCAGAAGCCCTATCAGCCGACGGTGCAGGATCTGCACAATAACGGCCGGCTGTTCCCGCCGAACTATCTGCACGACAGCTGGCTCGACTATCTCTACTGGGATACCGAACTGCAGCCCTGATCAGTTCACGCCGATTTGCGGACGCCTGCGAAGGCGAAGGCTGCGAGCAGAATTCCCGCGATCACGTTCCAGCCCGCAAAAGACAGGCCGAGCACCCTCAGCGCCGCATCGGTGCAGGACGGGCCCTTGATCGTATTGAGTTCGGTGAGCAGATCGCCGGCATTGCTGGTCATGCTGTTTGCGGTCGTCGAGCAGGTGGCGGGGCCCGGCCAGAAATGCCATTCGACGCCGGCGTGGTAGACGCCCATGCCCGCCGTGACCAGCATCAGGATGCCGGCGGCGAGAATGAGCGCGCGGGTGATCCAGTTCGGCAGGCCGACGAGTTCGGAGATGGCGGCGAGGATGGCGATCGGGATGGCGTAATAATAAGGCTGGCGCTGCAGCAGGCAGAGCGCGCAGGGAATATAGCCGCCGATATATTGGAAACCGAGCGCCGTGCCGACCGCCGCCGCCATGCCGATGGCGAGCAATATGGAATAGATAAAGCCGGGGCGGGCAAGCGGCGAAGAAGTGACAGTCATGGCGGAACTCCGCGAAGGTGGGCCTAAAGCATGTCGCGCAAAAGTGTGCAGCGAATAACGACATGCGTAAAAACAAAAACCTAAAGCGCGAGGAGCGAATCTGAAAGATCGCGACGCGCTTTAGTGAGCGAAAGAGCGGTAGCCGACGTATAGCAGGATCGCGGCGCCGGCACCGATGCCGACGAGCTGGCCGAGGCGCTTCTCGACGAAATCCCGGATCGGCTCGCCGTAGCGGCGCAGCAGCCAGGCGAGAAACAGGAAGCGCGCGCCGCGCGCGATAATCGCCGAGACAACGAAAAGCGCCAGATTGACGTGGATGACGCCGGACAGAATGGTCACGACCTTGATCGGCGGCAGATGCGCGATACCCGAGGTGACGAGCAGCAGCAGGATCCATTCGTAGGTGACGCCGGCCTTCATCTGCTCGAAGGCGTCGACCTTGCCGTAGAATTCGAGAATTGGTCGCGCCACCGTCTCATAGGCGTAAAAGCCGAGCGCCCAGCCGGCGATGCCGCCGAGCACGGAGGCGACGGTCGCGATCAGGGCGTAGCGATAGGAGCGCTCCGGCTTGGCAAGCGCCATCGGCAGGAACAGCACATCGGCGGGGACGAGAAAGACGGAGCTTTCGACGAAGGCGATGACGGCGAGCCAGACTTCGGCCGATTTGCGCGCGGCCAGAGACATGGTCCAGTCGTAAAGTCTGCGGAGCATTCCGTTCCCTTCCTGTTGCGGTGCAAAAAGCTTTAGGGGCCATGGGCGGCGCTGTAAATGCTCGCCCGTGTCCTTCGTGCCGCCGCCATCCAAAAATTTTCGTGATGCGAGGGATCGATGCCTCTCCCAAGATTTCACGAGATTGCGAATCGGCCATTCTGCGGCAAGCTGCAGAGCATGATGCCGAAAAGTGTGGGCGGTTTTCGGACGAGACCATGCTCCAGCTGAATTGGGTCGACGTGCAGGGTGGCAAAAGAATGTTCAAAGTGATCGAAGGCGGGCTTGGGCGGGCCGTGCCAATGAATGTCCAGGCCGAAGAGAGCGGCAGGCCTAGCCCGGAGGATGTGCGCCAGGAGGCGGCGCGGCGGCTCAGCGAAAGCGGCTGTCATCTGTCGCGAATCCGGGAATTTGCGACCGGCATGCCGATGCTGGCGGCTCTCAAGCACCTGTCGCTGCAGATCGATTTCGCCGCGGAAGCCTTGTCCCGGCTCGACCCGATCCCCGAGGATTTCCGCTCCGATGGCTATTGGCCGGCGCGTTGAGGCTTTCACCGCAACCGGTTGGCCGCGGGGGGATCCAATCTCATCGCGGCTTGCGATTCAGGACAGATCCATCGACTTTTCCCACTGCTGACGCAGGACGTTCATCTCCGTACGCTTCTGGGCCATCTCGCTGACGGCGGCGCGCAGATTGGGATGGTGTGACATGAACATGTTGAAGTCGCGCCGCTCGAGCACCTCGAACTGGCAGAAATCGACGGCGATGACGTCGGCGGTGCGCCGTCCGCCGGTGAGAAGCGCCATTTCGCCGAAGAACGCGCCTGGTTCCAGCCGGATCGCGCCGCTGGCAAGCCGCACCTCCACCGCTCCCGACGAGATGAAGTACATACTGTCGCCGCGGTCGCCGCGGCGAATGACGCGTTCGCCTGGAGGGGCGGACTTCGCCTTGAAGAGCAACAGCAGCTCCTCCTGCGCGTCCTCGCTGACCTGAGAGAACAGCGGGAAGGTTTCGATCAGCTGCTGCATCTTCAACTGATGCTGGCGCTCGCGTTCCTCGCCGAGCGCCCTGATCTTTTCCAGTTCCTTGCCGAGTGTCTTCTGCCTCTTTCTGCCGTAGTTTTCGAAGAGCGAGGGCCATGTCGAATGGGCGTATTTCTTCAATCCGTCGGTCGTGAGAATGACGATCGGGTTGAGCGTGATCGACAGGATGGCGGCGGCCAGGATCAGATCCTGGCCCTCATGCGGCAGAAGCTTAAGCGACACGCCGAGGCCGGCGAGGATGAAGGAAAATTCGCCGATCTGGGCAAGGCCGCCGGCCAATGTCAGCCCCAGGCCGATCGGATATCGCAGCAATATGACGAGCGCGAAGGTGATGATGCCCTTGCCGAGGATGACGAGCGCCAGCGCGCCGATCACCGCCAGCGGCTGGCGCACCAGGATCGACGGGTCGAAGAGCATGCCGACGGAGACGAAGAACAGCACGGAGAAGGCGTTCTGCAGCGGCAGCGAATCGGCCGCCGCCCGGTGGCTGAGCTGGGATTCGCTCATGACGACGCCGGCAAAAAAAGCGCCGAGCGCAAAGGAAACGCCGAAGATCGCCGCCGAGCCGAAGGCGATGCCGAGCGCGATCGCGAGCACCGTCAGCGTGAACAGCTCACGCGAGCCGGTGCGGGCGATCATCGTCAGCAGCCAGGGCACGATGCGGGGACCGAGGAAGATCGCCATGGCGGCGAAAGCCGCCACCTTCAACAGCGTGAGGCCAATCGTCAGCACCAGCGGCAGCTCGCCGAGGCCGTGGTTTGTGGTCGCGGCGGCGTTGCCGCCCAGAAGCTCGGCGAGCGCCGGCAGCAGCACCAGCGCCAGCACCATCACCAGATCCTCGACGATCAGCCAGCCGACGGCAACGCGTCCGCTGGGGGCGTTGACGAGATTGCGCTCCTCCAGCGCCTTCAGCAGAACGACGGTGCTGGCGACCGACAGGCTGAGGCCCAGGACGATGCCGGCGCCGAGGCTCCAGCCCCAGAGTTTGCAAAGGCCGATGCCCAGCAGCGTGGCGAGAATGATGCGTCCGATCGCGCCCGGCACGGCGATGCCGCGCACGGCAAGCAGGTCGGAGGCGGAAAAATGTAGGCCGACGCCGAACATCAGAAGGATGACGCCCATTTCGGCGAGCTGGCCGGCAAGAGCGGTATCGGCGACGAAGCCCGGCGTGAACGGCCCCATCAGGATGCCGGCCAAGAGGTAGCCGACGAGCGGCGGCAGCCGGAGCCGATCGGCACCATAGCCGAGAATCGCCGCGAAAACGAAACTGACGGCAACCGTCGCGATGAGTCCTACTTCCTGATGCACGTCCGGCCTCTCTTCTTTAGCGGCGGCCACTTTGGACGAAGCGCGCGCAAAATTAAACAGGTGATTTGGATGGCGGGCGTCGGTCGTTCCGAGTCCTGCTGTTGAGACGAAGGTATAGTCTGCCGTCGCCTGCCGCGTGGCTGCGCGCTCGGCGCTGTTGGAACCACTTGGGTCTTTTGTCGTTGCCCTTTCATCAAGAAAGGAGAAACGACATGCGGAAGATCATCCTCAACTGTACTGTGGCGGCCCTTGCCGCCTGCTCGTTTGCAGCGCCTGCCCTGGCCGACAGCGTCTATGTCAGGGAACGTTCCTATGACGATGGCTATCGTCATGAGCGGGTCCGGCCCGGCATCACCATCAGCGAGCGTGGCGTCACTTTCGGTGCGGTGCGCGAACGCGAGCACCGCCGCTATCGCGACAGCGGCTGCGAAACCAGAAGCGTCACCCGCCAGACCGACGAAGGCGAGGTCACCAGGACGGTTCGCCGCTGCGATTAATCGGAAATGCACGACAGACGAAACCCGGTTCCCAAGAGCCGGGTTTCGCCTTTCCTGCGCCAATCTCTCAATGCAGTGGTGAAAGTCGTCCGTCGGTGTTATGAGCACGCCTTTGGTAGAAGCGCACTCCCAGCGCAAATACCGCCTGCACAGGATTTTCCACGATGATTGAACTTACGCCGTCCCAGATCGCCGCACTGAAACTCGCCAGGGATGGAGACCTTTACCCTCAGCCAGCCAATAAATGGACGCATCAGAACGCGACAGTGACTTATGCAAAGAACGACCGTTGGAAAGAACGGCCGCAGAAAATCAAATCGGTCACTGCCAAGACGCTGGGCGAGCTGAAGGAGCCGGGTTTCCTCGAGCGGCGGCACCTGGATGACGACGGCGCAAAAGACGTCTACGGCATCACCATGGCCGGCAAGATGTGGCTGCTGAAGAACAAGTAGTTTCGGATGTGAATTCGGTCCGTGCTTCCGCGTCTTGTCGATGCGGAGGCGCGGACGAACGTATTCGGGATGACGGTTTTAGTGGCCGGAGCACTGTCTAAACCGGTCCGCCTTCGTTCCTAACGGAACTGCGGCGCGACAGCCTTCGCTCTATGAGCTTCGGCTTGCCGAGCCGAAGCTCATAGAGCGAAGGCTGGTGCCCCATGCCGGGGTCGAACCAGCACTTCTTTCGAAACTCGATTTTGAGTCGAGCGCGTCTACCAATTCCGCCAATGGGGCAACGGATACGGGCGGCTGTCTAACATGCGGGCGGCCGCAGATGCAAGACGGGCAAGCGAAGTTATCAGACTGATCCGGTAGAGAGATCCGGCCTCGTTTCGAGGCCGGGCGCTTTCCAATGTCAATGGGCGCCAGCAGGCGCCGGGGCGCTCAGGCCGGATTTCTTCAGTGTGATCGCCAGGATCGAGGCCAGCAGGCAGAAGGCGCCGGCGACGAAGAAGGCGGGCAGGTAGCTCGAAAGCTCGGTGCGCGAGAGGCCGGCGCCATAGGCGGCGGTGGCGGCGCCCAGCTGATGGCCGGCAAAGACCCAACCGAAGACGAGGCCGGCCTTTTCACGGCCGAAGCGGTCGGCGGCGATCTTGACGGTCGGCGGCACGGTGGCGATCCAGTCGAGGCCGTAGAAGATGGCGAAGATGGAGAGGCCGTAAAAGCTGAAATCGCTGAAGGGCAGGTAGAGCAGCGAGAGGCCGCGAAAGCCGTAATAGAAGAACAGCAGCCAGCGGTTGTCGAAGCGGTCGGACAGCCAGCCGGAGCCGATGGTGCCGAAGAAATCGAAGATGCCCATGACGGCCAGCACGCTGGCGGCGGCCACCGGCACGATGCCGAAATCGCCGCAGAGGGTGACGAAATGGGTCTGGATCAGGCCGTTGGTGCTGAGGCCGCAGATGAAGAAAGTGGCAAACAGGATCCAGAAGGTCGAGGTTTTCGAGATTTCCCTGAGCACGGTGATCGGCGTCATCAGCGCGGTGCCGAGGGAGGTGCTTGCCGGCGGCGGCGTTACATCGGTTTCGCCGAGCGAGGGCAGGTTGAGGTCGGCCGGGCGATCCCGCATGAAGGCAAGGACGGCAAAAGCTGCGACCATGATCATGGCGCAGACGAAAAATACCGTCGATCGCCAGCCGTAGCGCTCCGTCAGTTCGGCCATCAGCGGCAGAAAGACCAGCTGGCCGGTGGCCGAGCTCGCCGAAAGCATGCCGACGACGAGGCCGCGATGCTTGGTGAACCAGCGGGTGGAGACCGTCGCCGCCAGCACCATGGCCGTCAGGCCGGTGCCGAAGCCGACGACGATGCCCCAGAGCGCCAGCAGATGCCAAAGCCTGGTCATGAAGAGCGAACCGACGAAGCCGGCACCGATCAGGGCGAGCGCGAAGACGATGACCTTGCGCACGCCGAAATAATTCATGAAGGCGGCTGCGAAGGGGCCCATGAAGCCGAACAGGATCAGGCGGATCGCCAGCGCCGAGGAGATCTGCGAGGTCTCCCAGCCGAACTCGTCCTGCAGCGGCTTGATGAGGACACCGGGTGCGCCCATGGCGCCGGCTGTCACCAGCATGGTGAGGAAGGTCGCGGCAACAACGACCCAGCCGTAGTGGATGTTGCGCCGGGCAAGGGTAGAGGCAAGGGCTGTGGAGACCATGGGCGAAATTCCGTTGGATTCGGGTTCGGGAGAATAGAGGCCTGATTTACATGATGTTCATCATATTTGTTGCTTATTCATGATGGACGTCATATATTTTGTCAAGCGACTATTTCTGGAGATGAAAATGCGGGTCAGCCGCGAGAAATTTGCCGAAAACCGAGAGAAAATCCTGAGCGTTGCCGGCGTGCTCTTTCGCGAGAACGGTTTCGACGGGGTGGGCGTCGCCGACATCATGAAGGCGGCGGGGCTGACGCATGGCGGCTTCTACGGTCATTTCGGCTCGAAGGACGACCTGGCGCTGGAGGTCAGCCGCAAGCTGATCGACAAGGTCGAAACGCGCTGGAAGGAGCATATCGCCAATTCTCCCGACCGGCCGCTGGAATCGCTTCTCGACCATTATATCCACTGGCGCACGGTCGACGATCCGGGCGGCAGCTGCGTCTTTGCGACGCTGATCCAGGAGGTGAGCCGCAGCCGCGGCGCCGTTCGGGCAGTGTTCAGCGATGGGCTGTCGGTGCTGGTCGACACACTCGCCGATATCGTTCCCGGCGAGAGCGAAGAGGAGCGCCGCGCCAATGCCGCCACCACGCTGTCATCGATGATGGGCGCCGTCATTCTCGCCCGCGCGGTCGAGGACAGGGCGCTTGCCGAGCAGTTTCTGGTGACGATGCGCCGGCAGCTCGATCCCGGAAGCCGGAGATAATCTCAGGCTCGGAAGATATTCGATCCCCTCTTCGCGTGTCGGTGAAGAGGGGAACGCACCTACTTGAAGCCGGCAACGGCGTGCGGGATGTAGGGCGCTTCCAGCGCGGCGATTTCCTCGGCGCTGAGCTTGACCGAGAGCGCGGCAACCGCGTCGGTCAGGTGGTTCGGTTTGGAAGCGCCGATGATCGGGGCGGTCACCGCGCTCTTCTGCAGGATCCAGGCGGTGGCGACCTGGGCGCGGGAGATGCCGCGGGCTTCGGCGATCGCGGCCACGGCCTCGACGATCCTGCGGTCGGCGTCGACGGACTGGGTGTAAAGCGTCTTGCCGAATTCGTCGGTCTCGCTGCGTGCCGTCGCCTCGTCCCAGTCGCGGGTCAGGCGGCCGCGGGCAAGCGGGCTCCAGGGGATGACGGCGATCTTCTGGTCCTCGCAGAGCGGCAGCATTTCGCGCTCTTCCTCGCGGTAAAGCAGGTTCAGGTGGTCCTGCATGCTGACGAATTCGGTCCAGCCGTTCAGCCTGGAGACGTAGAGCGCCTTGGCGAACTGCCAAGCATACATGGAGGAAGCGCCGATATAACGCGCCTTGCCCGATTTGACGACATCGTGCAGCGCTTCCAGCGTTTCCTCGATCGGCGTCGTGTAGTCGAAGCGGTGGATCTGGTAGAGGTCGACATAGTCGGTGCCGAGGCGGCGCAGGCTGTTGTCGATTTCGTCGAAGATCGCCATGCGCGACAGGCCGGCGCCATTCGGGCCCGGCCGCATGCGGTTGAACACTTTCGTCGCCAGCACGATGTCCTCGCGCTTGGCGAAGTCCTTGATGGCGCGGCCGACGATCTCTTCCGAGGAGCCGTTGGAATAGGTGTTGGCGGTGTCGAGGAAATTGATGCCGAGATCGATCGCCTGCCGGATCATCGCCCGGCTTTCCTCCTCCCGCAGGCTCCAGGCATGATTGCCGCGGCCGGGATCGCCGAAGGTCATGCAGCCCAGGCAGATCTTCGAGACTTCCAGACCGGTCTTTCCGAATTTCGCATATTCCATGAAACGACTCCGTGATGAATTCGATGATCCAATTCGATGCCGCAATCCAATGCCCCCGGGGCGGCTTTCCTGATCTAGCGCGGAAACCGGCAAAGTCGCAGGGCGCCCGGCGAAGAATCGGTTCTGCGATGCGCACAACAATACGTGATGGGCTTTGAAGCCGGGTCTGTCATCGCCTTCAGGACCGGTCGCTTGCGCAATTGCAGCACAAGGTGTTAGCTGGTGCAGCATTTCATTGGATTTCGACTATGATACTGCCGTCCCATGATCGCTACGACGATCTCTATCGCGATTTCTCGTGGCGGATTCCCGAGGATTTCAATATCGGCCGCGCCGTCAGCGACGACTGGGCGGCCCGGGCGCCCGAACGCGTCTGTCTCGAACATTTCAGCGCTGATGGCGATCACCGCAGTCTGACCTACCGCGCGCTCGCCGACCGGTCCTCGGCCTTTGCCAATGCGCTGGTTTCGCTGGGGATCGAACGCGGCGATCGGGTCGCGCTGCTCTTGCCGCAATCCTTCGAGACGGTGATCGCGCATGTGGCGATCTACAAGACCGGAGCGATCGCGCTGCCGCTGGCGCTGCTCTTCGGCGTCGAGGCGCTGGAATACCGGCTGAAGGCGGCCGGCGTGGCCGCCATCGTCACCAATGGCTTCGGTCTCGAGCGCATCCGGCAGATCCGTGATCGTCTGCCGATGCTGAAACATGTCGTCAGCATCGACGGGACGAGTGCCGATGCGGCCGCTTTCGGAGAACTGGTCGACGGCCATTCCCCTGTCTTCGAGGTTGCCAAGACCGGTCCGGACGATCCGGCGCTGATGATCTTCACGTCGGGAACGACGGGGCCGCCCAAGGGTGCGCTGCATGGCCACCGCGTCCTGCCCGGGCATATTCCCGGCATGCAGTTCGCCCATGAGGGTTTTCCGCGGGCTGGCGACAAGGTCTGGACGCCGTCCGACTGGGCCTGGGCGGGAGGGCTGCTCAACGCGCTGCTGCCGAGCCTTCTGCTCGGCGTTCCCGTCGTCTCGTCGCCGGCGCAGAAATTCGATGCCGACATGGCCTATCGGATCATGGCGGAGATGGGAGTGCGCAACGCCTTCATTCCGCCGACGGCATTGCGGCTGATGCGCGCCGTTTCCGATCCGCGCTCGAAATACGATCTGGTACTGCGCACCATCGGCTCGGCCGGAGAGGCGCTCGGCCGCGAGACCTATGAATGGGCACGGCGCGCGCTCGGCATCACCGTCAATGAATTCTACGGCCAGACGGAGTGCAATTTCGTACTCGCTTCGAGCGCCGCCCATGGTGTCACCAAGGCCGGCGCCATCGGCCGAGCGGTGCCGGGGCATCGCGTTGCGATCGTCAATGATGCGGGAGACGAGCTGCCGGCCGGTGAGCCGGGCCAGATCGCCATCGCCAGTCCCGATCCCGTCATGTTCCTCGGCTATTGGAACGATGCGGCGGCGACCGAGAAAAAATTCGTCAAGGGCTGGCTGCTCACCGGCGATATCGGCCGGCAGGATGACGAGGGCTACGTCACCTTCGAAGGCCGCGACGACGACGTCATCACCTCATCGGGATACCGCATCGGCCCGGCCGAGATCGAGGATTGCCTGATCGGCCATCCCGCTGTGCAGCTCGCCGCCGCCGTCGGCAAACCGGACGTGGTGCGCACCGAAATCGTCAAAGCCTATATCGTGCTGTCGCCCGGCCACCATCCAAGCGAGGCGCTGGCGGCCGACATCAGGGAGTGGGTGAAGACGCGGCTTTCGATGCACGAATATCCGCGCGAGGTGGAATTCATCGACGCCCTGCCGCTGACCACCACCGGCAAGGTGATCCGCCGGCTGCTGCGCGAGAAAGCGGCCGCCGAAGGTTAGTGCATATCGCTCGGAAGTGTGCAACGGTTCCGGGAGAACGATATGCATAAAACAAGGGGCGTCAGCTTCGGCCGGCGAGCGACATGATCTTTTCGCGCAGCATCTTCGCCATGTTGCGGGTGCTGCGGTACATGTGGAGCTGGGCTGTGACCTGGCGCATGTCGCGGTCGCTGTTCTGCGTCAGGCCGATCACCAGCGTTCCCATCTCCTCGCGCTCCTGCCAGAAGCGGCTCATGATCGGGTGGTCGGAGACGGCGCAGGAATCGGAGCGGACGATATTGGCGTCGTCGAGATGCCATTCGGTGAGTTCGCTCATCAAGAGCTTGCCCGGCGAATAGCGGGCATAGTTCTCGTCATAGGCGGTCTTCCAGGTATAGGCCTCACCGCCCATCATCAGCACGACGATGGCGGCGATCGCCTTGCCGTTGAGATCGATCGTGTGAACACGCACGGCATCGACGGCGGCGAGGTTCGACACCGCCTCGCGGGCGAAGGCCGTATGATAGCGATCGGTGACGAGAGCGCTTCGCCGCTTGCCCTTCCAGCCGCCGGCTTCCATCGCCAGGAATTCCTCGAAGCGGACGTGGATTTCGCGCGGCTGGCGGGCGACGGCATAGACCGCCATTCCCTGTTCCTCCAGCAGACGCCACTGGCGGCGCATCTCGCGCATATGCGAGGAGGAGATGGTGCGGCTGAGATAGGCCGGGGCCTCTTCGTCGCTCTGCAGCATCGGGCGCAAATAGGGATTGGTGACGGTGACGGGGAGATTGCGGCTGAGCGCCACCGCCTTGACCATGCGCACGAAGATGCCGTTCAGCCTGAGATCCGGCAGAACCATGATGCCGGGCAGATTGAGATCGCGCGCCGTCAGCCCCTCGAAGAGATTGTCGAGTGTCTCGGCGGCATCTTCGCTGTCGACGAGCGGTGTGCCGAGCGGGCCGAAGCTGTTCGACCAGCCGCGGATGATCGACGGGCCGACGGCAAAGCCCGGCTTGTCGATCGAAAACGGCAACAGGAAGCGCATGCGGCTGCGGCCGGCATTGTGGTCGCGGATCAGGGCGAAGTTCACCTGCCGGTCTTCGAGCCGCGGCATTGCGGGAGCCAGGAAACGGCCGGAAAAGAAGACGTTCGGCTCCATCGCCCGGTTGGAGAGAAAGTCGAGCTCTTCCTGAAGCTCATAGCCGAGCTTGCCGGGATAGAGGCAAAGCTCGCGCCCCGGCCGGCCGATCTCGGCGCGTGCCTCCGCCTGCGGTGCTTCGAAATTCAGCGCGGCCAGATCATGCACCATACGGTTGGCGGTGCTGTCGGTGCTTTCGGTCACGGGGGGAATACGCACCATCTATCGAACTCTCATTTCTGGCGTTGCGGCGGTGGGGCTGGCGAAGGCGAAAAGGACGATGCCGAGCGTGCGGCGGACGGCCAGATGCAGCAGCATCGCCTCGACCGCCATGGCCGAGGCCGTGGCAATCGCGGTGCCTTCGATGCCGTAATGCGGGATCAAAGCAAGGTTGAGGCCGACATTGGCGGCCAAGGCGCCGGCATAGAGCGCAACGCAGAGGTTCTGCTTGCCCGCCATCATCAGCAGCGTTTCGGCCGGGCCGACCAACGCCTTGGCGAGGATGCCGGCAAGCAGGATCGCCATGACCAGATAACCCGAGGTGAAGGCGCCGCCGAACAGCGACAGCAGAAGATGTCCGGCGGCGAGCACCGTAAGACCGACAGCGAGCGCCGGCCAGAAGGTCCAGCGGGCGGCGTCGATGGCGGCGGTCGCGAGCTGCGCATGGTCGCCCTCGGCGATGATGGAGGAAAAGCGCGGGCCGGAGGCTGCCTTGACGGAGAAATTGATGAAATGCACCAGCGCCATCGTCTTGGCAGCGGCGAAGTAGATGGCGACGTCGTGCGGCTCGAGGAAAATACCGACCACGACGACATCGGAATTGGTGAGCAGGAAGCTCACGCCCTCGATCAGGAAAATCGGAAAGGCGACGCTGAACCAGGCGAGGAAATCCACCTTGCGCGGGCCTTCGTCATAATGACGTCGAAGGCGATAGAGCGTTGCGGCATACTGGCCAAGGGCGGTGACGAAGGTCGCGACGAGCGCTGCCTGCATGGCGGTGACGGCCGTGTGCTCGGCGCCGACGGCAATGGCGATCAGCATGAAGGCGATGATGAGGATCGGGCGGACGATATAGACCGGGCTCAGTGCCATGACCGGCCAATGGTTGGCCCGCGACGTGCCTTCCAGAATGTCGCCAAGCGCGATCATCGGCATGGCGAGCAGGCCGAGGAAGATCGGGACGAGATAATAGACCTGGATCATATGGCCGAAAAAATGCAGTCCGAGCATGCCGGCGGCGAGCACCGCCGTGCCGGAAAGCAAAGCGAATATGCGCGCCGTGCCGGTCAGGCCGCGGATTTCCTCGAAGGCGCCCGCTGCCCTGTATTGCGGCAGGAAACGGACAATTGCCGTGTGAAACCCGAGGCATGAGAGATCGCCGAAGACGACGACCAGCACCCAGACGAAAACGAAGATGCCGTATTCATATTCGCCCATCAGCCGGGCAAGCACGATCTGGGAGACGAAGGCGAGTGCCGCGCTGAGGACGCGGATCGCAAAGGCTGTCAGCGCCATGCGCTGGGCAGCCGCCTTTTCGCCGCGTTCGGTGAGCACGGCCGCAAGCATGCGCAGCGTACGGCCGCCGATCGGGCGCAGACCCGCGGGCAGCATCTTCTCCGCTGTTTCTATGACTGCCATGATGAACACGCAAAACTCTAAAGGTCAGGCAAATCGTCCCTGAAGTCTTGACAGAACAGGGTTAAGAAACGGTTCCGGATGGGGCCTGCTGCCCGACGCCGACATCCCGGTTTTCCGATGTTGCCGCAAAAAGAAAATGCCGCCCGAAGGCGGCATTTTCGCGGTCTTTGCGGCTTGCCTCAGGCCTGCTCGAAGGCGCCGTGGCAATGCTTGTATTTCTTGCCGGAACCGCAAGGGCAGGTCTCATTGCGGCCGACCTTGCCCCAGGTGGCCGGGTCATCGGGGTTGCGGTTCTCGGGAGAGACGATGACTTCCGATGCCTGGTAGACCGCCGGGGTGAAATCGTCCTCGCCGGTCGTCGGATCCAGGTGATGGGCCTGCATCAGCGGCGGTTCGGGCTCGGCAGGGGCCTGCTGCACCAGCTCGACGCGCATCAGCTGAGCTGTCACGGCCTCGCGCAGATTGTTGAGCAGCGCGGTGAACAGCTCGAAGGCTTCCGATTTGTATTCCTGCAGCGGATCGCGCTGGGCGTAACCGCGGAAGCCGATGACGGAGCGCAGATGGTCGAGATTGACGATGTGCTCGCGCCAGAGATGATCGAGCGTCTGCATGACGATCGATCGTTCCACATAATGCATGATATCGTCGCCGAAACGCTCGGCCTTTTCCGTGAAGGCGGCGTTGGTCGCTTCCGTCAGGCGCTCGCGAATATCGTCCTCGCCGATGCCTTCTTCCTTGAACCAGTCCTCGATCGGCAGATCGAGGTTCAGAATATTGGTAACGCCGGTCTTCAGGCCGACAGCATCCCATTGTTCGGCATAGGCGCGCTCGGGGATATGCTTTTCGACCATGTCCTCGATCACCTCACGGCGCATGTCGGAAACGGTTTCGGAAATATTGGTCGATTCCATCAGCTCGAGACGCTGCTCGAAGATCACCTTGCGCTGATCGTTGAGAACGTCGTCATACTTCAGGAGGTTCTTGCGGATATCGAAGTTGCGGGCTTCGACCTTCTTCTGGGCGCGCTCCAGGGCCTTGTTGATCCAGGGATGGACGATCGCCTCGCCCTCCTTGAGACCGAGCTTGGTCAGCATGCTGTCCATGCGGTCGGAACCGAAGATGCGCATCAGGTCGTCCTGAAGCGAAAGGTAGAATTTCGAGCGGCCGGGGTCACCCTGACGGCCGGAGCGGCCGCGCAGCTGGTTGTCGATGCGCCGGCTTTCATGGCGTTCGGTGGCGATCACGTAGAGACCGCCGGCAGCAAGCGCCTTCTGTTTGAGTTCCTTGATCTCCTCGACGATCGCTTGAACCCTGGCGTCGCGCTCGGGGCCTGCTTCGACTTCACCGAGTTCGCGCTCGATACGCATGTCGAGGTTGCCGCCGAGCTGGATGTCGGTACCGCGGCCGGCCATGTTGGTGGCGATCGTCACGGCGCCCGGCACACCGGCCTGGGCAACGATATAGGCTTCCTGCTCGTGGTAGCGGGCATTCAGCACCTGGAAGTCGTCGAAGCCCTGCTTGCGCAGGCGATCGGCGAGCAGTTCCGACTTTTCGATCGAGGTGGTGCCGACAAGCACCGGCTGGCCACGCTTATGCGCGTCGAGGATCTCCTCGATGATCGCCTTGAACTTTTCGTCGAAGGTCCGATAGACCTCGTCGTCCTCGTCGATGCGCTTGATCGGCAGGTTGGTCGGGACCTCGACGACGTCGAGATTGTAGATGTTGCCGAATTCTTCCGCTTCCGTCTGCGCCGTGCCGGTCATGCCGGCGAGCTTGTCGTACATGCGGAAGTAGTTCTGGAAGGTGATCGAGGCCAGTGTCTGGTTTTCCGGCTGGATCCGCACCCTTTCCTTGGCTTCGAGCGCCTGGTGCTGGCCTTCCGAATAGCGGCGGCCCGGCATCATGCGGCCGGTGAACTCGTCGATGATGACGACTTCGTCGTTGCGGACGATATAGTCCTTATCGCGCTGGAAGAGCTTGTGGGCCTTCAGCGCGTTGTTGATATGGTGAACGATCGCGACGTTCTCGATGTCGTAGAGTGCGTTGCCTTTCAGGAGGCCGGCCTGGCGGAGCAGGTTTTCCAGCTTCTCGGTGCCCTCTTCGGAGAAGTTGGCCGAGCGCTGCTTCTCATCGATCTCGTAATCGCTGGGGACCAGCATCGGAATGAAGGCGTCGATCGTATTATAGAGTTCGGAGCGGTCGTCGAGCGGGCCGGAGATGATCAGCGGCGTGCGCGCCTCGTCGACGAGGATCGAGTCCACTTCGTCGACGATCGCGAAATTGTGGCCGCGCTGGACCATCTGGTTCTTCTCGTACTTCATGTTATCGCGCAGATAATCGAAGCCGAGTTCGTTGTTGGTGGCGTAAGTGATGTCGCAGGCATAGGCCGCGTGGCGCTCCTCGTCGGAGAGGCCATGGACGATGACGCCGGTCGTCATGCCGAGGAAGCCGTAGACGCGGCCCATGGTCGCGGCATCGCGCTGGGCGAGGTAATCGTTGACGGTGACGACGTGCACGCCCTTGCCGGAAAGCGCGTTCAGATAGACCGGCAGGGTGGCGACGAGGGTCTTGCCTTCGCCGGTCTTCATCTCGGCGATCGCATTCGAATGCAGGATCATGCCGCCGACCAGCTGTACGTCAAAAGGTCGCAGGCCGAGAACGCGGCGCGACGCTTCGCGAACGACGGCAAAAGCCGGCACCAGAATGTCGTCGAGGGTCTTGCCCTCGGCGAGCAGGGCACGAAACTCCGCGGTCTTTGCCGCGAGCTGCTCGTCCGTCAGGGCCTTGGTCTTCTCTTCGATAGAGTTGATGGCAGCGACGTTCGGCTGGAAGGACCGCACGCGGCGGTCGTTGGAAGACCCAAATAACTTGCGGGCTATACCGCCAAAGCTGACCATATGACTGGCCCTTTCTCAATATTCATCCCCGGCGTTTCTTGTTCGCGGCCCAGCCGAAAATCAGGCGCGCGCCTTAAAACGCCCGGAAACTGTTCTGGACGCGAGGTTGCGTGACAGATAAGAGGGGGGTCGAATGATGTCAACGGATTTGGCGGATACAGAAAGGCCACAATCCGGTGCTGATGGCTATTTTGGGCTGGATTCAGAGGATGCTGAAGCCGGCGATGTAACTTTGAAGGGTATTTCATGTTGAGCACCAACAAGCTTGCCGTTCTGGCGTTTGCAACTTTTGTTGCGCTCCAGGCCCCGGCCTATGCCGATGACGCCGTCATCGCCAAGGTCGGCAATCTGGAAATTCACCAGTCGGAACTCGACCTCGCGGTCGCCAATCTCGACCCGCAGCTGGCACAGCTTCCCGATGACCAGAAGAAGGTCGCAGCCCTTTCCGCCGCCATCGACGTGAAGCTGCTGGCCGCCGACGCTGCGGCCGAGAAGCTCGACCAGACCGACGAATTCAAGAAGCGTATGCAGTATCTCACCGACCGCGAGCTGCACAACGCCTACTTCAAGAAGCATGTCGTCGACATCGTGACGCCTGAAGAAGTCAAGGCCCGCTACGACAAGGAAGTCGCCGCCCTGCCGAAACAGGAAGAAGTCCACGCCCGTCATATCCTCGTCAAGACCGAGGACGAAGCCAAGGACATCATCAAGCAGCTCGACGCCGGCAAGGATTTCGCCGAACTCGCCAAGGAAAAATCCACCGATCCGAACAAGTCGGAAGGCGGCGATCTCGGCTATTTCTCGCGCGGCCGCATGGTCAAGGAATTCGAGGACGCAGCCTTCGCGCTTGAGAAGGGCACCTATTCCAAGACACCTGTTAAAACCGATTTCGGCTATCACGTCATCAAGGTCGAGGATAAGCGCGACGCCCCGCCGCCGCCCTTCGAGCAGGTGCAGGATCAGGTTCGTCAGCTCGTCATGCGCGACAAGTATCTTGAGCTTCTGAACAAGGCGAAGGCCTCGGCCAAGATCGATATCACCGACGAGACGCTGCGCAAGGGTTACGACCAGGCCAACAAGCAGCCGGAGCCGGGCAGCGAGCCCGCCGCGCCGGCACCGAAGCAGTAATAATCGCATCTGGGCCCGGTTCTTCCGGGCCCTTCACTATCATCGTTGTTGTCGCATTTCCGGAGGCGAACCGGTGTCCCTTTCGCCTGGAAATGCTCTTTAGCAGGTGTCGCATCATGTCCGGTTCCGTCTCTCCGCTCGCTCCGAAATCCTTCGTCTCGATGCCGTCGCTGCGCGGCGTGCGTATGGCGACGGCCTCTGCCGGCATCAAGTATAAGAACCGTACCGACGTGCTGATGATGGTCTTCGACAGACCGGCCGCCGTCGCCGGCGTTTTCACCCGCTCCAAGTGCCCGTCGGCGCCGGTCGATTTCTGCCGCGCGAACCTTCCCCATGGCAGCGCTCGCGCCGTCGTCGTCAACTCAGGCAATGCCAATGCCTTCACTGGCCTGAAGGGCCGCCAGGCGACCGCGCTGACGGCGAAGTCGGCTGCGGCTGCCGTCGGCTGCGGTGAAAACGAAGTCTACCTTGCTTCGACCGGCGTCATCGGCGAGCCGCTCGATGCCACCAAGTTCTCAGGCGTCCTGGACAAGATGCAGGCTGAAGCGACCGGCGATTTCTGGTTCGAAGCTGCCAAGGCCATCATGACGACCGACACCTATCCGAAGGTTTCGACCCGCAGCGCCGAGATCGGCGGCGTCGCTGTCACGATCAACGGGATCGCCAAGGGCGCCGGCATGATCGCGCCCGACATGGCGACGATGCTCTCCTTCGTCGTCACCGATGCCGATATCGCGCCGGCTGCGCTGCAGGCGCTGCTGTCCGACGGCGTCGGCCCGACCTTCAATTCCATGACCGTCGACAGCGACACCTCCACCTCCGATACGCTGATGCTGTTTGCGACGGGGGCTGCGGCCGAGGACGGCCAGGCCCGCATCGAACGCGCCGACGATCCGCGCCTTGCTGCCTTCCGCGCGGCCCTCAACGAAGTGTTGAAGGATCTGTCGCTGCAGGTTGTTCGCGACGGCGAGGGCGCGACGAAGATGCTCGAAATCACCGTAGCGGGTGCCGAAAGCGATGCCGCCGCCAAACGCATTGCGCTGTCGATCGCCAATTCGCCACTGGTCAAGACGGCAGCCGCCGGCGAAGACGCCAATTGGGGCCGCATCGTCATGGCCGTCGGCAAATCGGGCGAGATGGCCGACCGCGACCGGCTTACCATCTGGTTCGGCGATGTCAGGGTCGCCGTCAATGGCGAGCGCGACCCGGATTATTCCGAGCAGGCCGCCTCTGACGTCATGAAGGCGCAGGATATCCCCGTCAAAGTCGATATCGGCCTCGGCGCCGGCACCGCAACCGTCTGGACCTGCGACCTCACCAAGGAATATGTTGCGATCAATGGCGACTATCGGAGCTGATCGGTCATTGGCGCAGGCATCCATTTCCCAACATAATCTGCCGCTGGTGCGCAGGCTGGAGGCCGTCGGCTTCCGCGCCTGGCCGGCGGCATCCGTGCAATATGACGGCAGCTGGCAGGTGCGGCTGACGGCCGGCCACCCGTCCAACCGGCTGAATTCCATCGTGCCGCTCGATCCGTCGGATCACCGCGACGTCGAAATCCGCCTGGAAAAGGCAAGCCGGAAATTCGAGGCCTACGGCCGCGCCGCCGTGGTGCGCCAGACGCCGCTTGCTTCGCCGGTGCTGATCGAGCTTCTCAGCGCCCAGAACTGGACGCGGTTCGACGAGACTGTCGTGATGACCTGCGACCTCGCCGAGGCCGAGCTGCCGGATACGCTCGATCACCTGCCGACCCATGATGTCGGCCGTTTCGTCGACGCCAACCTCGCCGTCGAGCGGGCGCCGCTGAGCTTGAAGCCGGCGCTTGCCGAAATCATTTCGGCGATCAAGCCGCCGTCGGGCCTGTTCATGATCGAGAATGCCGCGGATGGTCCGCTGGCGACCGTGCTCTGCGTCCAGGACAACGACCTTGCCGGCATCATGTCGCTTTCGGTCTCCGAGACGCGGCGGCGCGAGGGACTCGGCACCGAGATCCTGACTTCGGCGCTGCGCTGGGCGCGCATGCGCAGTGCCCGCTCGGCCTGGCTGCAGGTGAAGCTGTCCAACCGTCCGGCCATCGCACTCTACGAACGGCTCGGTTTTCGCGACGCCTATCATTATTGCTATTGGCAGCAGGAGCCGCGATGAGCGAGCCTCTCATACAGTGCAATGGCCGGAAGATATTGTTGGTCGCCGCCTGTGCGTTGATCGATGCCGACGGGCGTATCCTCTTGGCACAGCGTCCCGAGGGAAAGTCGCTGGCCGGGTTGTGGGAGTTTCCCGGCGGCAAGGTCGAGCCTGGCGAGACGCCGGAGGAAACGCTGGTGCGTGAACTCGAGGAAGAGCTCGGCATCAAGACGAAGATCGCCTGCCTCGCGCCGCTGACCTTCGCCAGCCACTCTTACGAGACCTTCCACCTTTTGATGCCGCTTTATATCTGCCGGCGCTACGAGGGCATTCCGCAGGGCCGCGAGGGCCAGGCATTGAAATGGGTGCGTCCGCAGGCGCTGCGCGATTACCCTATGCCGCCGGCCGACGAGCCGCTGATCCCGATGCTGCAGGATTTGCTTTAAAGCGCGTCTCATTGACCTCGATTCGTGCGAAGCGCTTTAAATCTTTATTTTATTGCATGTCGTTATCCTGGAACTGCGGCACACTTCCAGGCGACATGCATTAGCGTTACCTGATTATTGTCGCGCCACGCCGTTTTCGGCTGTGGATATTAATGGATCGTTTAACACCTTCTGCCAAAGATCGGCCTCAATCAAGCATCTGGCGTGCGTGTATTAAAAGGCTTGACGTCATGGACGATGATTTCTGGAAAGCTGTCCGGGAAAAGGAACGGGTTTCGTCTGCCTCGCGCAGGACGGGTGCGCTCAATATCGCCCTTCTGTTCGGCACAGCGGTGGTGGCGCTGACACTCATCCTGACGCCGATGCTTGCGGATTCCTCGAAGAAAAGCGTCTTTGCCAGCGCGCCGGCTGAATTCGATACGATGACAACAGGATCAATCCCGAAGACCGAAAGCGGCAAGCGTTATACGATCCGCCGCAGTGTCCTCCAGGATACGCCCGGCTCGGTCTGCGTCGTCCAGGGCTACGGTGTCGGCGCCGGTTGCTGAAAAATGCTGGCCATCGCCCGATGGTCGTGGAATGGTCGTTTGCTGTCAGTTCGCGCTAAAGCGCGTCGCGATCTTTCAGATTCGCTCCTCGCGCTTTAGGTCTTTGTTTTTACGCATGTCGTTATCGCAAAACCGCGGCACACTTTTGCGCGACATGCTCTAGGGGTTGGGGTAATGCGTCTTTTAAAAGCATGTCTTGCAGATAACAGAGGTGCGACGGCGATCGAATACGGTCTCATCGCCGCACTCGTTGGTGGCGCAATCGTCTCCGCTCTTGGAATTTTCTCCGGCAGCCTGCAGGGGATTTTCAACTCGATAGGCAACAATCTGCCGGCGAATTGAACAAGCAGCCGGCCGTTACTGTCTGAGCTTGTGCTCGTCCACCTTCAGCGCATCGGCAAGGCGCGCCTTGGCCGAACCGGGCTTGAGCGGCTTTTGCTGACTCTCGTGCGGCGCCCATCCCGAGACATAGATGATCGAGAAGGTCGCGCGGATGCGCCCGTCGGGATCGGCGTAGCGCTCGGCGTAAATTTCGGCTGCACGCAGGAAGAAGGCGCGCGTGAGCGCACGGCCGCGGGCTGCAAGCGGATTGCTCATGCCCATGGCTCTCAGATCCCGCATCAGCGGAAAGAGCGAATCATATCGCACCGTATAGTTTTCCGCATCGATCACCGGCAGCGCGAAGCCGGCGCGCTGCATGAGGCTGCCGACATCGCGCACATCGGCAAAGGGGATGACGCGCGGGCTTGCGCCGCCTGTCAATTCGGCCTCGGTGGCCAGCAGCACGTCGCGCAATTCCTGCAGCGTGCCTGCGCCGGGGATCGCAGCCATGAACAGGCCGTCCGGCTTCAGAGCGCGGCGGATCTGGATGAAGACGCCCGGCGTGTCGTTGGTCAGATGCAGGCTGAGGGGCGCAAGGATGAGATTGGCCGATTGCGGTTCGAGCGGCACGTCCTCGAGCGGCGCCTCGATCAGGGCCTCTCCCGGGATCGCATAGGCCCTCTCGCTCTCAACGCGGATCATCGTGCCGATCTTGCCCGTTGCCAGCGCGGCACGGGCGGCAGCACCCGTTGCGCCATGCAGTTCGACAGCCGTCTCGAAGGTCCGCTCGACGACTGCAAGCCGCTCGGCCATTTCTTCAGCTGCGATATCGAGCAGGAAGGCGGCTTTCGGGTCGTTGTTGACAAGCGCGCGATGGCGATGCGCGGCGATCCGGGCCTTGTCGAAAATCGTTTCCATGGCGATGTCCTTAGTCCCGCGCGGTTTAAGCGGCAAGACGATTTTCCTTTTCGAGATTATGCGTTAGCCTTGCCGGCATGGGGCCGATCGATTTCGAAAGTCCATCAAAGGTCTTGCGGGCGCATCTCTTGCGGCCGTTTTCGGCACTTGCCGATTTCTTTTATCCACCGGCCTGTTCGGTCTGCGGCATTTCGACCGGCGGCCATCGCGGGCTCTGTGCGAAATGCTGGTCCGGCATCCGCTTCATCGAGCGGCCTTATTGCGAGGTGCTCGGCGTCCCCTTCTCGCACGATCTCGGCGCCGGCATTCTCAGCGCCGAGGCGATCGCCCACCCGCCGCCCTTCGATCGGCTGCGGTCGGCTGCGATCCACGACCATGCGGTTCGCGATCTCGTTCATGGGCTGAAATATCGCGATCGCACCGATCTGGTGCCGATGATGTCCGCCTGGATGCTGCGCGCGTCCGACGGGACGGTCGAAAGCTGCGATGCGCTGATCCCGGTGCCGCTGCACAGCACCCGCATGCTGACGCGCAAGTTCAATCAGGCCGCCGAGCTTGCCCGCCATATGGCAAGGCTTTCGGGCAAGCCGCTGCTTGCCGCCACGCTTGTCCGCGTCAAGCGCACCAGCCAGCAGGTCGGCCTTGGCGCGAAGGCGCGCGAGGACAATGTCAGGGGCGCTTTCGCGGTTGCCAAGGGGCGCGAAAACGACATTTTCGGCAAGCGCATCGTGCTTGTCGACGACGTCTATACAACAGGGGCGACGGTCGCCGCTGCAAGCCGGACATTGCGCAAGGCGGGGGCGGCCGAGATCACGGTTTTGACCTTTGCAAGGGCTCTGTCCGAGCCTATATGACAGAAATACCCGGCATCGGTCTGGAGAGATCATGATACCCGTCACCATCTATACACGGCAGTTTTGCGGTTATTGCAGCCGCGCCAAGTCCCTGCTCGAAGAAAAGGGCGTCGACTATGTCGAGCACGACGCCACCTACTCGCCGGATCTGCGCCAGGAGATGATCGGCAAGTCGAACGGACGCACCACTTTTCCGCAGATCTTCATCGGCGCCGATCATGTCGGCGGTTGCGACGATCTGTTTGCGCTCGATCGGGCCGGCAAGCTCGATCCGATGCTGGCGGCCTGAGGACGAGCCGATGAGCTTCAAGGCCGCCGCCATCCAGATGTGTTCCGGGGTCGATCCGGCGAAGAACGCCGCCGCCATGGCGCGGCTGGTGCGCGAGGCGGCCGCAGAGGGCGCGACCTATGTGCAAACGCCCGAGATGACCGGCATGCTGCAGCGCGACCGCGCGGCGGCGCGTGCCGTGCTCGCCGACGAGGCGCATGATATCATCGTCAAGACCGGCTCCGAGCTTGCCGCCGAATTCGGCATCCACATGCATGTCGGCTCGACGGCGATCGCGCTTGCCGATGGCAAGATCGCCAATCGCGGTTTTCTGTTCGGCCCCGACGGCAGGATTCTTAATCGCTACGACAAAATCCATATGTTCGACGTCGACCTCGACAATGGCGAGAGCTGGCGCGAAAGTGCCGCCTATACCGCAGGCTCGGAGGCGCGCGTGCTGTCGCTGCCCTTTGCCGAAATGGGCTTTGCGATCTGCTACGACGTGCGCTTTCCCGCACTCTTTCGCGCCCAGGCGATTGCCGGCGCCGAGGTGATGACGGTTCCCGCCGCGTTCACCAAGCAGACCGGCGAGGCGCATTGGGAGATCCTGCTCAGAGCCCGCGCGATCGAGAACGGCGTCTTCGTCATTGCCGCCGCGCAGGCCGGCCGGCACGAGGATGGGCGACACGAGGACGGCCGGGAGACCTTCGGCCATTCGATGATCATCGATCCCTGGGGCACGGTGCTGGCCTCGGCCGGGGCGACCGGCGAGGCGATCATCATCGCCGAGATCGACCCTGCCGCGGTCAAGGCTGCGCATGACAAGGTCCCGAACCTGAGGAATGGCCGGGAATTTTCGGTCGAAAAGATTGCCGGGGCAGTCGCCGGAGGCGTGGCCGCTTGATCCGCTATTCCCTCACCTGTGACAATGCCCATGAATTCGAAGGCTGGTTTTCTGAAAGCGCCGATTTCGACCGTCAGGTCGCGACGGGGTTCCTCACCTGTCCGGTCTGCCATTCCGCTGCCGTCTCCAAGCTGCTGATGGCGCCTTCGGTATCGACGGCGCGCAAGAAGGACGAGAGACAGACGCTGGCGATGGACGCCATGCGCCAGGAGGCTCTGCAAAAACTGAAAGAGGCGGTCGCGGCCGTCAAGGCCAATTCCGAGGATGTCGGCACCAAGTTTCCCGAGGAAGCTCGCAAGATCCATTACGGTGAGGCGGATGCCCGCGGCATTATCGGCCAGGCGACAGTGGACGAGGCGCAGGCGCTTGTGGAAGAGGGCATCGAGATTGCCGCCATTCCGGTGCTGCCCGAGGATGTGAATTAAGATTTCAAGTCATCCGTCGAAGGATGCGGACGTAATCGCGCGCGCCATGGAGGATGCGCATCACTTGGACGGTCGAATCCTCAATTCGATAGAAGATTAGATAGTTTCCGAAAAGACGCCTGCGAACCCCTGTCAGTCGTGGCAACCGCGGTTCGACAAAGGCACGCGGCATGTCTGCGATCTCCACACATGCGGAGTGCAACTCGTCCATGAATGGCAAAGCGCGTGCCGGATTTTGTTCAAGAATATACCGGCCAATTGTGAGCAGATCGGCGCGGGCAGCTCGGGAAAAACAACCTTCATCGGGTGCGGAGCTTGTCCAGACCAAGTTCCGCGTAGACACTGTCAAACGCCTCGTCGAGGGACATGACTTGTCCTGCTTCCAGATCGTCGATGCCCTTTTGTAACTCGTCTTCCAGTTCGTGAATGCGTCGATCATCATCGTAGCGCTCGCGGAGCACACTTTCGATATAGTCGCTGCTCGATTTATAGGCGCCGCGGGCGACCTCGTCGCGCACATATTCTTCGAGACGAGGCTCGAGGGTAACGGTAACTTTTGCGGCTTCGCCCATCGGTTTTCCCTTCGGATGACCCGATCACCTTATCACAATTTTCCGGGCGCAAGGACGTTGCTCTACACCCTGCGCTTCGCCAGCAGCATATAATTGACGTCCATATCCTTGGACAGATTCCACTGGTTCGACAGCGGATTGAAAAAGACGCCGGTGCGGTCGGTGATCTCGAGGCCGCTTGCCGTCAATGGCTTTTCCAGCTCTTCCGGGCGCACCAGCTTTTCATACTGGTGGGTGCCGCGCGGCAGCCAGCGCAGGATGTTCTCGGCGGCGAAGATGGCAAGCGCTGCCGCCTTCATCGTACGATTGATGGTGGCAACGAAGATCAGGCCGCCGGGGCGGACCATTTTTGCGCAGGTCGTCATGAAGAATTCGACGTCGGCGACATGTTCGACCACTTCCATGTTCAGGACGATATCGAAGGTTTCGCCGGCGTCCGCCAGTTCCTCGGCGGTGACGGCGCGGTAGTCGACCGAAACGCCGGAGGCCTTGGCATGGGTCGAGGCGATGCCGATATTCTTTTCGGAGGGATCGGCGCCGGTGACGGTGGCCCCCATGCGGGCGACAGGTTCGGACAACAGGCCGCCGCCGCAGCCGATATCGAGCACGCGCAGCCCCTCGAGCGGGCGCGCGCTTTTCGGATCACGGCCGAAATTCTCGCAGGCCTTGTCTCTGATATAGGCGAGGCGGACGGGATTGAACTTGTGCAGCGGCTTGAACTTGCCGGTCGGGCTCCACCATTCCGCCGCCATCGCCGAGAAGCGGTCCACTTCGCCCTGGTCGATCGTGCTTCTGGCGGTTTCGGTCATCGTCCTCTCCTTGCGTTCGTGAGATGTGAAGTCGGACGATCGGGGCCATAAGTCAAGGGGCGTGGGTATCAAGGAGCGACGAGCGTGGAGGCGCTCGGCAATTGCTTTATATCGTGTGCTTGCCTCCCCCCGCCAAACTCGCTAAGAGACCCCGCAACTTGGGGCCTTCAGGGCCTGGGCTTTTAGAGCGGTTCCAGAAATTGGGAGTCCGGCTCTTTCGCCAAGCGGTCCGCCCCAGAGCTTTCGTGATGCCGGGTCGGGTTTCCGATTTCCGGCGCCAGTCGTGGTAGAGGCATATGGCACGCATCGTAATGAAATTCGGCGGCACGTCCGTCGCTGACCTGGACCGCATCAAGAACGTTGCCCGCCATGTGAAACGCGAAGTCGATGCCGGTCACGAGGTGGCGGTGGTGGTGTCGGCGATGTCCGGCAAGACCAATGAGCTGGTCGGCTGGGTGCAGGGCATGCCGAAGGTGATCGGCGCCAATTCGCCGTTTTACGATGCGCGGGAATATGATGCGGTGGTCGCCTCCGGCGAGCAGGTGACCTCGGGGCTGCTGGCGATCGCCTTGCAGGCGATGGATATCAATGCGCGTTCCTGGCAGGGTTGGCAGATCCCGATCCGCACCGACAACGCGCATGGCGCGGCGCGGATCCTGGAGATTGACGGCTCCGACATCATCAAACGCATGGGCGAGGGGCAGGTCGCCGTCATCGCCGGCTTCCAGGGATTGGGGCCGGACAACCGCCTGGCCACGCTCGGGCGCGGCGGATCGGATACGTCGGCCGTCGCCATCGCGGCTGCTGTCAAAGCGGATCGCTGCGATATCTATACCGATGTCGACGGCGTTTATACGACCGACCCGCGCATCGTGCCGAAGGCGCGCCGGCTGAAGAAGATCGCCTTCGAGGAAATGCTCGAGATGGCCTCGCTCGGCGCCAAGGTGCTGCAGGTGCGCTCGGTCGAGCTTGCCATGGTGCACAAGGTGCGTACCTTCGTGCGCTCGTCATTCGAAGATCCCGATGCTCCGGGCATGGGCGATCTGCTAAACCCGCCCGGAACGCTGATTTGTGACGAGGATGAAATCGTGGAACAGGAAGTAGTCACCGGCATCGCCTATGCCAAGGATGAGGCTCAGATCTCGCTTCGCCGTCTTGCTGACCGGCCGGGCGTTTCCGCGGCGATCTTCGGACCGCTCGCCGAATCCCACATCAATGTCGACATGATTGTCCAGAACATCTCCGAGGACGGCTCGAAGACCGACATGACCTTCACCGTGCCGTCGGGCGACGTCGAGAAGGCGATCAAGGTGCTCGGCGACCATAAGGAGAAGATCGGCTACGACGTCGTGCAGAACGAATCGGGGCTGGTGAAAGTGTCGGTCATCGGCATCGGCATGCGCAGCCATGCAGGCGTTGCTGCCACCGCATTTCGTGCACTTGCTGAAAAAGGCATCAACATCAAGGCGATCACCACCTCCGAGATCAAGATTTCCATCCTGATCGATGGTCCCTATGCAGAACTCGCTGTCAGGACTTTGCATTCCTGCTACGGTCTGGATAAGAATTGATTCCCAGCGGGCGGCCTGCCCCTTCAGGTTGAGGAGACGAAGGCAGGCCTGCCGGGACTGAGTGCGTTGTTTCGGGAGCTTGAGACGCCATGAGAGACCTTTCCGGCGGTCCGCGCGTGCTGCTCAGGCGGCTGCGCGAGTTGATGGCAGAGCCGCTGGAGCCGCAGGATCGGCTTGACCGGATCGTCCGCCAGATCGCCGGCAACATGGTGGCGGAAGTCTGCTCCGTCTACGTGTTGCGCGCCGATGGCGTGCTTGAACTCTATGCGACCGAAGGTCTCAACCGTGAAGCCGTGCATCTGGCACAGCTGAAGATGGGGCAGGGCCTCGTCGGCACGATCGCCGCTTCGGCGCAGCCGCTGAACCTGTCCGACGCGCAGTCGCATCCGGCCTTCCGCTACCTGCCGGAAACGGGCGAAGAAATCTACCATTCCTTCCTCGGCGTGCCGATCTTGAGAACCGGGCGCTCGCTCGGCGTTCTCGTCGTGCAGAACAAGGCAAGCCGCAATTATCGCGACGAGGAGGTGGAAGCGCTCGAAACGACGGCGATGGTGCTTGCCGAGATGATCGCCACCGGCGAACTCAAGAAGATCACCAAGCCGGGCCTCGAACTCGACCTGACACGATCGGTGACGATCGACGGCGACACCTATAATGACGGTATCGGCCTTGGTTACGTCGTGCTGCACGAACCGCGCATCGTCGTCACCAACCTGCTGAACGAGGATGCCGAGAAGGAAATCCGGCGGCTTGCCGAAGCCATGGGCTCGCTCCGGATCTCGATCGACGACATGCTGTCGCGCCGCGACGTGTCGATGGAAGGCGAACATCGCGAGGTGCTCGAAACCTATCGCATGTTCGCGCATGACCAGGGCTGGGTGCGCAAACTCGAGGAGGCGATCCGCAACGGCCTGACGGCGGAAGCGGCGGTCGAAAAGGTGCAGAGCGACACCAAGGCCCGCATGATGCGGCTGACCGACCCCTATCTGCGCGAACGCATGCATGATTTCGAGGATCTGGCGAACCGGCTGCTCCGGCAGCTGACGGGTTATACCGGGCGGACGACCGCCGAAGGTTTCCCCAGCGATGCGATCATCCTGGCACGCGCCATGGGGGCGGCCGAACTGCTCGATTATCCCCGCGCCAATGTGCGCGGGCTGGTGCTGGAAGAAGGCGCGGTGACGAGCCATGTGGTGATCGTCGCCCGCGCCATGGGCATTCCGGTCATCGGCCAGGCAGCCGGTGTGGTGGCGCTCGCCGAGAACGGCGATGCTGTCATCATCGATGCCGACGAGGGACATGTGCATTTGCGGCCGATGACCGATCACCGGCGTTCCTACGAGGAAAAGGTGCGCTTCCGCGCCAGGCGGCAGGAACAGTTCAGGGCGCTGCGCGCCGTCGAGCCGGTGACCAGGGATGGTCAGCGGATCGCGCTGATGATGAATGCGGGACTGCTGGTCGACCTGCCGCAGCTTTCGGAATCGGGCGCGGAGGGCATCGGCCTGTTTCGCACCGAACTGCAGTTCATGATTGCCTCTACCATGCCGAAGGCGGAGGAGCAGGAGCAGTTCTATCGCAATGTGATAAAGCAGGCTGCCGGCCGTCCCGTCACCTTCCGCACGCTCGATATCGGCGGCGACAAGGTCGTGCCGTATTTCCGTGGCCATGAGGAAGAAAATCCCGCACTCGGCTGGCGCGCCATCCGGCTGTCGCTCGACCGGCCGGGATTGTTGCGCACCCAGTTGCGCGCCCTCTTGAAGGCATCGGCCGGCACCGAGCTGAAGCTGATGGTGCCGATGGTGACCGAGGTTTCCGAGCTGAAGACGGTGCGCGAGCTGTTGCAGAAGGAAGTGCAGCATCTCTCGCGCTTCGGCCACGGGCTGCCGCGCAAGCTGCAATTCGGGGCGATGCTGGAGGTGCCTGCACTGCTCTGGCAGCTCGATGAGCTGATGGAGGCGGTCGATTTCGTCTCGGTTGGTTCGAACGATCTTTTCCAGTTCTCGATGGCGGTCGATCGCGGCAATGCGCGGGTCTCGGACCGCTTCGATCCACTCGGCAAACCGTTTTTGCGCATCCTGCGCGATATCGTGCGGGGGGCGGATCGGAACAAGACCCCGGTAACGCTCTGCGGCGAACTCGCCAGCAAACCGATCTCGGCGATGGCGCTGCTCGGCCTCGGCTTCCGCTCGATCTCCATGTCGCCGGCCTCGATCGGACCGGTGAAGGCAATGCTCCTCGGGCTCGATGTCGGGGCGCTGACGAAGGCGATGGACGAGGTGCTGGACGATGTCCACGCCATGATGCCGATGCGCGAGGTGCTTGCCCGCTTCGCCGAAAGCCACAATATTCCCCTTTAGACAGATATAAGAAGAATCGGAGTGAAGGGTGGCGAAGCTTCCCGTTGAAAAGATGCGCGAGCTGGAACGCCGTTTCGGCGAGATCGAAGCGCGTATGTCGGCCGGTCCCGCCGCCGACGTCTATGTGAAGCTGGCATCCGAATATTCCGAGCTGCAGCCTGTCGTCACGAAGATCCGCGCCTATGAGAAGGCGATCGCCGAGCTTGGCGATCTTGAAACGCTGCTCGAGGACAAATCGGTCGACCGCGAGATGCGCGACCTCGCCGAGCTGGAACTGCCTGAGGTGAAGGAGCAGATCGAGGCGCTGGAGCAGGAGATGCAGATCCTGCTTCTGCCGAAGGATGCAGCCGACGAAAAGAGCGCCATCCTCGAAATCCGCGCCGGCACGGGCGGATCGGAAGCCGCGCTTTTTGCCGGCGATCTCTTTCGCATGTACGAGCGGTTTGCCTCCGAAAAGAGCTGGAAGGTGGAGGTGCTCTCGGCGAGCGAGGGCGAAGCCGGCGGCTACAAGGAAATCATCGCGACGATCACCGGCAGGGGCGTTTTCGCCAAGCTGAAATTCGAATCCGGCGTGCACCGCGTGCAGCGTGTGCCGGAAACCGAGGCGGGCGGGCGCATCCATACGTCCGCCGCAACGGTGGCGGTGCTGCCGGAGGCCGAGGAGATCGACATCGAGATCCGGCCGGAAGATATACGCATCGACACGATGCGCTCTTCGGGTGCCGGCGGCCAGCACGTCAATACGACGGACTCAGCGGTGCGCATCACCCATCTGCCGAGCGGCATCGTCGTCACCAGCTCGGAAAAATCGCAGCACCAGAACCGCGCCAAGGCGATGCAGGTGCTGCGCTCCAGGCTCTATGATGCCGAGCGGCAGAGGGCCGACAGCGAGCGCTCGGCCGACCGCAAGAGCCAGGTCGGCTCCGGCGACCGCTCGGAACGTATCCGCACCTATAATTTCCCGCAGGGGCGGGTGACGGACCATCGTATCAATCTGACGCTCTACAAGCTCGATCGGATGATGGAAGGCGAAATCGAGGAGGTCGTCGATGCGCTGATGGCCGATTACCAGGCCAGCCAGCTGGCGCAGCTCGGCGAGCAGCAATGAGCTCGACGGTCGCCGACGCGCTTGCCGAGGCGCGCCGCCGCTTCACCGAAGCAGGCATCGTCGATCCGGCGACCGATGCGCGGCTGCTTGTCGCAGGTCTTTTGAAGCTGTCGTCGACCGAGCTGTTGACGCGATCGGCTGCGCGGCTTTCTGCCGAGCAGGCCGAGGAGATTTTCAAGGCGGTGGAACGGCGCCTCGGCCACGAGCCGGTGCATCGCATTCTCGGCGAGCGGGAATTCTATGGGCTGCCGTTACGGCTTTCGGCGGAAACGCTGGAGCCGCGGCCGGATACGGAAATCCTGGTTGATACGGTGCTTGCCTGTCTCAGGGACCTTGCAAAGGGGTACGACGATCTCCATATCCTTGACATGGGAACCGGGACCGGGGCGATATGCCTTGCGCTTTTGAGCGAGTGTCCCCAGGCGTCAGGTGTCGGCAGCGACATATCGGCGGATGCACTTCAGACGGCAAGATCGAATGCAGAAAGAAACGGACTACAGGATCGTTTTGAGGCCATACAGTCGAGATGGTTCGAGAGCATCGAGGGTTCCTTTCACGTGATTGTCTCAAATCCGCCCTATATTGCTTCCAATGTTATTCACGATCTCGCTCCCGAAGTGACGAAATTTGATCCGGTTGCAGCGCTGGATGGCGGCCCGGATGGGCTTGACGCTTACAAAGCCATAGCCAAGGATGCGGCAAGGTTCATGCGGCCCAACGGGGTCGTCGGACTGGAAATCGGCTACGACCAGCGAAACGATGTGACGGCGATCTTCGAAGCGAAAGGCTTCAAGTGCCTCAAATCCGTAAAAGATTATGGTCAGAACGACAGGGTGCTCGTTTTCGCGCTCGCGTGACAGGCGATAATTGCTGCATCGAACAGGACATTATTGTTATTGCGAAGAAAAGGCTTGGATTTCCCAGGGAAGCAATATAGGTTGCGGTCACGTGTTGGGCAGATAGGAATGAACGAGATTCGTTCGGTACTTGGTTTGCCTCGGGGGTCCGCTCTTTTAAACGAGAGTTTCAACGGTTGAACACGACCCAATGCGTGAATCAGTCAATCTGACTTGAAACCAAGCGGCAGGTCGGCGCAAAGGCGCAGTATGCTCGCGGCACAAAGGTCCTGACCCGCTTTTCGGTCATGGCGGTTGGTGCCATGTATCCATCACAAACAGAGAATTCAGGTGAACGATCTATGAGGCCAGGACAGCAGAACAAGCGCGGTCGAGGGCGTGGCAACAATAATAACAACGGCGGCGGCGGCGGAAATAACAATAACAACAATTTCAACCGCAAGGGCGGCAATCCGCTGACCCGAACCTATGACAGCTCCGGCCCCGATGTGAAGATTCGCGGCACTGCCCAGCATATCGCCGAAAAATACGCGCAGCTTGCCCGTGACGCTCAAAGCTCCGGTGACCGCGTGATTGCCGAGAATTATCTCCAGCACGCCGAACACTACAATCGTATCATTGCCAGCGCCCAGGCGCAGATGCAGGAACGTTTCCAGCGCGACGATCGCGGCGAATACAATGACGCCGCGGATCGCGACGGCGACGAGATCGATAACAACGACAATGACGGTGATGATGTCGTCGTCGTCCAGCCGCCGCAGAACAGGCAGCATCAGCCGCGGCCGCGACCTGAGTCGCAGCCCCAGCCTCAGCCGGCTCCCGCCCCGGCGCCGGTGGCGCCCCAGGCCGAGGTCATCGACGGAACTGGTCCGCAGCCGGAGATCGAAGGCATTCCGGCCGAAGTCGCCATGGACGAGGAAGGCTCCGGCGGTCAGCCGCGCGAACGCCAGCCCCGCCGCCGCAGCACCGGCAGCCGTCCCCGTCGCCCGCGTCGCGGCGCAGAAGGGGAAGCCGCCGGCGAAGGCGAGGGTGCTTCTGCCGAAGCGCCCGTGCTGGCGGAAGCAGCATCGGAATGAGGATCCGGCGTCTCCTTCCCGGAGGCGCGAGGTTCATGCCATCTGTTAGAATTGCAACGAAAATCCCCGGCCTCGCGCCGGGGATTTTCGTTTTATCAGCTCTTTAAACTCGCAGAACAGGCTACCATATTCTCCACGACTGCTTCGCCCAAATTCCAGACGGGCCAAGCGCGGCCTGCCTTTTCAGGGGGTCGATCTCAATCATCGGTCTGTGCCTCGTCAGGGCAGGGCGATCCAGGAGGTAGAATATGAATATCGAGAAATATTCCGAGCGGGTGCGCGGTTTCATCCAGTCGGCGCAGACCTATGCGCTGGCGCAGGGTCACCAGCAGTTCACGCCCGAACATGTGCTGAAAGTCCTGCTCGACGACGATCAGGGCATGGCGGCGTCGCTGATCGAGCGCGCCGGCGGCGACGCCAAGGCTGCCCGCCTGGCCAATGACGCGGCCCTTGCCAAATTGCCGAAAATTTCCGGTGGTAACGGCAATATCTATCTGGCCCAGCCGCTCGCCAAAGTGCTTTCGACCGCCGAAGAGGCGGCAAAGAAGGCCGGCGACAGCTTCGTCACGGTCGAGCGCCTGCTGCAGGCGTTGGCGATCGAATCCTCGGCCTCGACTTTCTCGACGCTGAAGAACGCAGGCGTGACGGCTCAGGGCCTCAATCAAGTCATCAACGACATTCGCAAGGGGCGGACGGCGGATTCCTCCAATGCCGAACAGGGTTTCGATTCGCTGAAGAAGTTTGCCCGCGATCTCACCGCCGAAGCCCGCGAAGGCAAGCTCGATCCGGTGATCGGCCGCGACGACGAAATCCGCCGTACGATCCAGGTGCTTTCCCGCCGCACCAAGAACAATCCCGTGCTGATCGGTGAACCCGGCGTCGGCAAGACGGCGATCGTCGAGGGGCTGGCGCTGCGCATCGTCAATGGCGACGTGCCGGAATCGCTCAAGGACAAGAAGCTGATGGCGCTCGATATGGGCGCGCTGATTGCCGGTGCGAAATACCGCGGCGAATTCGAGGAGCGGCTGAAGGCCGTGCTCAACGAGGTCCAGGCCGAGAACGGCGAGATCATCCTGTTCATCGATGAGATGCACACGCTGGTCGGCGCCGGCAAGGCCGATGGGGCGATGGACGCATCCAACCTTCTGAAGCCCGCTCTTGCCCGCGGTGAGCTGCATTGCGTCGGTGCGACCACGCTCGACGAATATCGCAAACATGTCGAGAAGGATCCGGCCCTTGCCCGTCGCTTCCAGCCCGTCGTGGTCGACGAACCGACGGTCGAAGACACGATCTCGATCCTGCGCGGCCTGAAGGAAAAATACGAGCAGCATCACAAGGTGCGTATCGCCGATGCGGCGCTGGTGGCGGCTGCGACGCTTTCCAACCGCTATATCACCGACCGTTTCCTGCCCGACAAGGCGATCGACCTGATGGACGAGGCAGCGGCGCGGTTGCGCATGCAGGTGGATTCCAAGCCGGAAGAGCTCGACGAACTCGACCGCCGCATCATCCAGCTGAAAATCGAGCGTGAGGCGCTGAAGAAGGAAACCGATGTTGCCTCCGCCGACCGGCTGAAGCGGCTGGAGACCGAACTGACCGACCTCGAAGAGGAAGCCGATGCGCTGACGGCCCGCTGGCAGGCGGAAAAGCAGAAGCTCGGTCTGGCCGCCGATCTCAAGAAACAGCTCGACGATGCTCGCAACGAACTGGCGATCGCCCAGCGCAAGGGTGAATTCCAGCGCGCCGGCGAGCTGACCTATGGCGTTATTCCGGATCTGGAAAAGCAGCTCGTCGACGCCGAGAAGCAGGATGGCGAACGCGGCGCGATGGTGCAGGAGGTGGTAACCCCCGACAATATCGCCCATGTCGTTTCCCGTTGGACCGGCATTCCGGTCGACAAGATGCTGGAAGGAGAACGCGACAAGCTGCTTCGGATGGAAGACGAGCTGGCGAAATCGGTGATCGGCCAGGGCGATGCCGTTCAGGCCGTGTCGCGCGCCGTTCGCCGGGCCCGTGCCGGGCTGCAGGATCCGAACCGGCCGATCGGTTCGTTCATCTTTCTCGGCCCGACCGGCGTCGGCAAGACGGAGCTCACCAAGGCGCTGGCTCGCTTCCTCTTCGACGACGAGACGGCGATGGTGCGCATGGACATGTCGGAATATATGGAAAAACACTCCGTTGCCCGGCTGATCGGCGCGCCTCCCGGCTATGTCGGTTACGACGAAGGCGGAGCGTTGACGGAAGCGGTGCGCCGCCGGCCCTATCAGGTCGTGCTGTTCGACGAGATCGAAAAGGCGCATCCGGACGTTTTCAACATCTTGCTGCAGGTGCTGGATGACGGCCGCCTGACGGATGGCCAGGGCCGCACCGTCGACTTCCGCAACACGATGATCATCATGACGTCGAACCTCGGCGCCGAATATCTGACGCAGTTGAGAGACGGCGACGACAGCGACACGGTTCGCGAGCAGGTGATGGAGGTCGTGCGCGGGCATTTCCGGCCGGAATTCCTGAACCGGATCGATGAGATCATCCTCTTCCACCGCCTGAAGCGTGAGGAGATGGGCGCGATCGTCGATATCCAGCTGAAGCGGCTGGTGGCGCTGCTGTCCGAACGCAAGATCGTCATCGACCTCGACGAGGAAGCCCGTCACTGGCTGGCGAACAAGGGTTACGATCCGGTCTACGGCGCAAGGCCGCTGAAGCGGGTGATCCAGAAGTTCGTGCAGGATCCGCTGGCCGAGCAGATCCTGTCCGGCCAGGTGCCGGACGGTTCGACGGTGAAGGTGACGAGCGGTTCGGACCGGCTGCAGTTCAGGACGAAGCAGACCGTGAGCGAAGCGGCATAAACCGGTGTGCCGGATGCATCAGAAATGGCGGCTTCGGCCGCCATTTTTCGTTAGCGGGCGAGATGACGACGAGGAACATCGGCTCGAGACTACTTGCTCGCTACCTGATCCGACGTCTGGTTGTTCAGCAGCGTATCGATGCGCTTGCGCTCGTCCTCGAATTTCGCCAGCGCTTCGCCCTGCAGCGACTTGCCGCCTGGCAGGCGGATGCGCAACGGATCGACTTTGGTGCCGTTGACGATCAGCTCGTAGTGCAGGTGCGGTCCGGTGGACTCGCCTGTCGTGCCGACCCAGCCGATCACCTGACCCTGGCGGATCTTGGCGCCGGGGATGACGCCTTTGGCGATGGCGCTCTGGTGATTGTAGGAGGATTCGTAGCCGTTGGCATGACGGATGATCGTCTGATTGCCGTAACCGCCGGAATCCCAGCCGGCTTTTTCGACCGTGCCGTTGCCGGCGGCAATGATTGCGGTGCCGCGGGGTGCTGCCCAATCGACGCCGGTGTGCATGCGGGCAAAACCGAGGATCGGGTGGCGGCGCATGCCGAAGCCCGATTTGAAGATGCCGTTCGGAACCGGATTACGCAGCAGGAACTGACGGATGCTCTTGCCGCTCTCGTCGAAATAATCGACCGTGCCGTCGTCGGGATCCTGGAAGCGGTAGAAGCGCGTCTGCGTATCGCCGAAACGGGCATTGACGTAGAGCAGTTCGGAATCCTCGGTCGCCTGACCGGCGCTGTCGGCGACGGAGAAGAAGGCCTCGAGACTGTCTGTCGGCCGCAGCTGCGCTTGGAAATCGACATTGCTGGCAAGCAGTTTGATGATCAGCGCCGTCATATCCTTGGTCATGCCGTAGGAAAGGGCTGCGCGGTAGATGCCGTCATAGACACGCGGC